>DBCQ01000044.1:65732-74058 GCA_002293155.1 Burkholderiales bacterium UBA954
GACAAACCTGCAATGGTCGAAATTGCAAGAATGCTCCATGAGTTGGGCTTTAAGATCCTCGCCAGCCGGGGAACCGCGGCCGCGATATCGGCATCCGGCATTCCGGCAGCAACCGTCAACAAAGTCACCGAGGGTCGACCCCACGTGGTAGACATGATCAAAAATGGTGATGTACAGTTCGTTATCAACACGGTCGAGGAAAAGCGTTCGGCAATTACCGATTCCCGCTCGATCCGAACAACCGCCCTGGCCTCCCGAGTCACGACCTACACCACGATTGCCGGGGCGAGGGCCGCTGTGGAAGGAATTCGGCACCTCGCGGACGCGACACTGACCGTCATTGATGTTCAAACCATGCACAAAAAGATTCTTACTATGAGGTCATCACCATGAGCACCACGCCGCTAACCGTCCGGGGTGCCGAGCGATTAAAAGAAGAGCTCACACGCCTAAAACACGTTGAGCGGCCTTCGGTCATCAACGCGATTGCAGAGGCCCGTGCCCAAGGCGATCTCTCTGAGAATGCTGAATACGATGCTGCAAAAGAGCGCCAAGGGTTTATTGAGGGCCGAATCGCAGAGCTTGAAAGCAAGCTTTCAACCGCGCAGATCATTGACGTCTCTCAGCTTGAGCGCGATGGGCGTGTCGTGTTTGGTACGACCGTTGAGGTGGTGGATATCGAAAGCGATAAAAAATCGGTCTATCAGATTGTTGGAGAAGACGAGGCCGATTTAAAAGAGGGCAAGATCTCAATCTCTAGCCCGATAGCGCGGGCATTAATCGGAAAGTCGGTGGGCGATGTCTCTGTGGTCCACGCCCCAGGCGGTGCACGAGAGGTTGAAATCCTGGACGTTCGCTACGGCTAAAAACAAATTCAACCCTCAGTGGTTACAGATGCACCTTACAGACCCTTATGTCCGTAAGGCGCAGGGTCGGGGTTACCGTTCTCGTGCGGCCTTTAAGCTGCTCGAAATTCACGAAAAAGATGACCTGATCAAGCCGGGTATGACGATCGTTGACCTCGGGAGTGCCCCGGGGAGTTGGTCGCAGGTGTTACGCGAGATCATGTCGGTGAAACGCAACGGCGATGTCGGTAAGCGGGTCTACGGCAAGATTTTTGCTCTCGATATTCTGCCAATGGAGCCCATTGCAGATGTTGATTTCCTTGAGGGCGATTTCCGAGAGGAGGCCGTGGCCAAGGCACTCGGCGATCGACTTGGCGCAGAGAGGGTCGACTTGGTGGTCTCCGACATGGCTCCCAACCTGTCGGGTGTCGAATCTGCCGATGCCGCCCGTATGCTCCATGTCTGCGAGCTCGCCCTTGACTTTGCTTTAGCGCATCTCAAGCCACAGGGGTCGTTATTGGTGAAGGCCTTTAATGGCAGTGGCTATAGCCAGATTGTTGAAACCTTTAAGCGTCACTTTGTCACGGTTGCCGCCCGCAAGCCTCCTGCCTCCAGGGCCCATTCATCAGAGACCTTTTTGCTTGGTCGGCGGCTAAAACCCTCCAAAAAGGTGTGAAACCCTTGGAAAATGTGGCGTTGACCCCATTTAACCCTTAGAAAGCCCTTCCCGCTTGGCGAACCGGCATTGAGGAAACTTCCCTTGGGGAATAGAATCCAAGAGAGTCCGCCGCTTTTAATGAGTCGTTTGCGGCGTGAGATGTCGATAACAACGAGATGCCCATGTCTTTTAACCGAGTACCCCACGAAGGAGTAACGCCTTGAACAATATGATCCCCAAAGCAGCCATCTGGATGGTGATTGCGCTGGTCTTGTTCACGGTATTTCGGCAGTTCGATAACCGTCAGGCGCGTGGGCCGGAGATGCCATATTCCCAGTTCATGGAAGAGGCCCGACAGGGCCGGATTAAGTCGGCCTCCGTAGAGGGCCGCACCGTTCGCGCACTAACTTCCGATGAGCGCCAGATCACCGTCAACACCCCCCAGGATCTCTGGATGGTCTCGGATCTCATGAAGTTTGGCGTCCGAGTCTCTGCGAAGGCTGAGGAAGAGCCCTCCTTGCTCATGAGTATTTTTGTGTCCTGGTTCCCAATGCTGCTCCTAATCGGTGTCTGGGTGTTTTTTATGCGCCAGATGCAGGGTGGCGGCAAAGGCGGGGCATTCTCGTTTGGCAAATCAAAAGCCAGGCTGATGGATGAAAACAATAACAACATTACCTTTGCCGATGTTGCGGGCTGTGATGAGGCAAAAGAAGATGTCCACGAGCTGGTTGAGTTCCTTCGCGATCCCTCAAAATTCCAAAAGCTTGGCGGGCACATCCCGCGTGGTGTGCTGATGGTGGGCCCCCCTGGAACTGGTAAGACCTTGCTCGCGAAAGCGATTGCAGGCGAGGCGAAGGTCCCGTTTTTCTCGATATCAGGCTCTGATTTCGTTGAAATGTTCGTTGGTGTGGGCGCCGCACGGGTTCGCGATATGTTTGAGCAGGCGAAGAAAAATGCGCCTTGCATTATCTTTATCGATGAGATCGATGCGGTTGGCCGTCAGCGGGGTGCAGGCCTTGGTGGCGGAAATGACGAGCGTGAGCAGACGCTCAATCAGATGCTTGTCGAGATGGATGGGTTTGAGGCCTCGCAGGGGGTGATCGTGATTGCCGCAACCAACCGGCCCGATGTCCTAGATCCCGCGCTCTTACGACCAGGGCGTTTTGACCGCCAGGTAGTGGTGAGTCTGCCCGATGTCCGCGGCCGCGAACAGATTCTAAATGTGCACATGCGTAAGGTTCCGATTGCAAGCGATGTCCGTGCGGATATTCTGGCCCGCGGCACGCCAGGATTTTCGGGCGCTGATCTCGCCAACCTCGTCAATGAGGCAGCGCTTTTTGCCGCACGTCGAAACGGCCGTGTTGTGGAAATGAATGATTTTGAAAAAGCAAAAGACAAAATCATGATGGGTGCGGAACGTAAATCCATGGTCATGCCCGAGGAAGAGCGTAAAAATACCGCCTATCACGAGTCGGGTCATGCCTTGGTCGCCCGAATGCTGCCGAAGACCGACCCCGTTCACAAGGTGACGATTATTCCCCGTGGGCGTGCGCTCGGGGTCACAATGCAGCTGCCTGAAGGGGATCGGTACAGCATGGATAAGCTGCGCATGCTCAGCACCATCTCGGTATTGTTTGGCGGCCGGATCGCCGAGGAAGTATTCATGGATCAAATGACAACCGGTGCCTCAAACGATTTTGAGCGCGCCACTGCGCTTGCTCGAGATATGGTGACGCGTTACGGGATGTCGGATATCCTGGGCCCAATGGTCTACGCCGAAAACGAGGGCGAAGTCTTCCTTGGCAGATCCGTAACTAAAACGACGCATGTCTCTGAATCTACGATGCAGAAAGTAGACAGCGAGATCCGTAGAATTATTGATGAGCAGTATGCGGTCGCCCGCAAAATCATCGAAGAAAACGCCGACAAGATGCATGCGATGGCCAATGCCTTGCTTGAGTGGGAAACGATTGATGCGGATCAAATCAACGACATCGTTGAGGGTCGCCCACCGCGTCCGCCGAAGCAGACGGGCTCGGGCAATACGCCCAGTTCAGGCCCTGGGCCAACGGGTGTAGCGCCCACGGCACCGGCGGCGGCCTAATGGTGGTGAACAACAAACCGGCGGAGATCCCGCCGGTTTTTGTTTGTGGGCGATACACACGCGAGTATTCCAGACAGCCTTTGATCATGGGCATTGTGAATGTCACGCCGGATTCGTTCTCTGATGGCGGCGCGTTCTTTCGTCCCAGCTTAGATCCGCAGCAGGCAATCGCCTACGCCCTGCAACTCATTGGCGAGGGCGCCGATATTCTGGATATCGGTGGCGAGTCAACACGCCCTGGTTCAATGCCGATTAGTCCGCAACAGGAGATGGACCGCGTCTTGCCAGTGATCGAAGGTCTTCTAGAGGCTGGTGTTCCGCTCTCCATCGATACGCGCCGGCCTGAGGTGATGGAGGCGGCGATCGCGCTTGGCGTTGACATCATTAACGATATCAACGGGTTTCGTGATCCCCGTGCATTTCGTCTCGCAACGAATAGCCGGTGCGGTCTGTGTGTCATGCACATGCGGGGCGAACCACAGACCATGCAAGTCAATCCGACATACGAGGATGTGGTAGATGAGGTCTGGGGTTTTCTGCAGACTCAGCGCGATGCATTAATTGCCCAGGGCGTTGATCCGGGCCGCATCGTTTTAGATCCTGGATTCGGGTTTGGAAAAACACTCCACCACAATCTGGAACTCCTGCGGTCAATGGGTGCAATCTCGGCACGGCACCCTGTCTTAGTGGGTGTCTCGCGTAAGCGCATGATCGGAGAATTAATGGAGCGCCCTTCGGGTTCTGGCGCAGCTCCTGCCGGTTCTGGGGGATCTCAAGGCGTCGTCAGCGCGCCCACTGAGCGTGTCGTGGCGAGCGTGGCCGCAGCCCTATGGGCCGCCAACCAAGGCGCACAGATTCTGCGCGTCCATGATGTCAGGGCCACAGCCGAGGCGCTGCGTGTCTGGGCAGCATTAGAATGGCGAGATGACGCGTAAATACTTCGGAACAGATGGCATTCGGGGGAAGGTGGGCCTGCCACCGATTACACCGGAGTTTGTCCTGCGTTTGGGGATGGCCGCAGGCCGTGTCCTGGCGAGTCGTGCACAGCCGGCGGGGGTTCATCCAACGGTATTGATTGGTAAAGATACCCGGATATCCGGCTATATGCTCGAGTCAGCCCTTGAGTCTGGGTTTAGTGCGGCCGGGGTCGATGTCTTGTTGGTGGGCCCGATGCCAACGCCTGCTGTGGCCTATCTGACCCGGGCTCTGAGGTTATCAGCGGGTATCGTGATCAGTGCCTCGCACAATCCTTTTGATGACAATGGCATTAAATTTTTTAATGGCGATGGCGAAAAACTCTCCGATGCCATTGAAGAAGAAATTGAGGCGGTGATCGATGAGCAGGCCCAATGCAAGAGCTCCGATAAGCTTGGAAAGGTTCGCAGGCTCAACGATGCATCGGGCCGCTACATTGAATTCTGTAAAAACACATTCCCCAGCCATCTCTCGCTTCGTGGCCTAAAGCTCGTTATCGATTGTGCCAATGGCGCCGCCTATCAGGTGGCCTCTCCGGTATTTCATGAATTGGGCGCTGAAGTGGTCGTGATTGGCCACGAGCCGGATGGATTCAATATCAACGCAGGTGTCGGCGCAACCCACCCTGAGGCGCTTGCGAAGCGGGTTGTGGCCGAGCAGGCCGATTATGGAATCGCCCTCGATGGTGATGGCGATCGACTGATTATGGTCGATGGTCAAGGCACCGTCTTTGATGGGGATCAGCTACTCTTTGCGATTGTGAAAGATCGGCTGCGTCATGTCAGTATGGACTCGGTGTTGGGTGTGGTGGGTACACTCATGACCAATCTTGGATTTGAGCGGGCGATGGAGAAGCTGCACATCGATTTTCAACGCTCTAAGGTGGGTGATCGTTATGTGCTCGAGATGCTCAAAGAAACGGGTTGGAATATTGGGGGTGAATCCTCAGGCCACATTCTTTGTCTTGATCAACACACCACGGGAGATGGCATTGTTAGCGCGCTTCAGGTACTTGCTGCAATTGTCCGGTTTGGTAAGCCCCTATCCGAGGTTGTTGCAGAGTTCACTCGCTATCCACAGACCTTAATCAATATTCCGGTGAGCCATGGTAAGGACTGGCAGAAGATCCCAGAGGTGACGCAGGCCTGCGCTTTAGCCCAGAAGACCCTCGGAAAATCGGGTCGCCTCTTAATCCGTAGGTCAGGCACCGAGCCCGTGGTGCGGGTCATGGTCGAGGCCAACGACTCAACCCTCTGCGAGACCACCGCCCAGTCGGTGGCGGCGGCCTTAAAGGCCCACTGCTACTAAAGCAGGATCAGGGACCAGACCACAACCGCGTGGACGATCGCGCCCAGGACTGCGGCGCTTCCCATATCTTTTACTTTCTTCGAGAGTGGATTTTTTTCGATTGAAATCCGGTCGATAGTTTTCTCGACTGCGGTATTTAAGAGTTCGGTGATGATGATCAGTAAGAGACTGCTGATCAGCATGGCCCGCTCAACACCCGTCTCACCCAGCATTAAGCCGGTTATCGCGAGGGCGGGTAGAAGAATGATTTCGACCTTGATCGCCTCTTCCGATTTCCAGGCTGCACCGAAACCCTCGATCGAATAGATTAGCGCGGAGACCATACGGCGTCGAACGATACCGATGAACTGATGCAGCATAGATATTCCCTTTGGCCGTAACAAGAAGCAGAATTTTAGTCGGCTGTCAGTCTGGTGGTGGCAGTGTCATATAAATTTCATGAGCCTGTCATCTGGGTGTCAACTGGCAGACGCATGCTTGGGGTCCATGAAGCCCAACGAGCCGATGGAGTTTGATGAAGTTCCTACCCGCTATCGGGCGATCTGGATATCCGACATTCATCTGGGAACCCCAGGATGCAAGGCTGATTTTCTGTTGGATTTTCTGCGCTGTAATGAATCCAAACATCTCTATCTCGTAGGCGACATCATCGATGGCTGGCAGCTGAAGAAGGGGTGGTACTGGCGTCAGAGTCACAACGATGTCGTACAGAAGATCCTACGAAAAGCCCGAAAGGGAACAAAGGTCACCTACATTGCTGGCAATCACGATGAGGCACTACGGCAGTTTCTTGGTATGGCCTTTGGAGACATCCAGATTCTAGATGAGACGACCCACACGATGCTTGATGGTCGTGAACTCTGGGTCACTCACGGCGACCTCTTTGATGGTGTGATTCAGCACGCTAAATGGCTCGCCTATCTTGGAGATAGCCTTTACACCGTGATTCTCAAGATGAACCATTACTTTAACCAGATTCGACATCGATGCGGCTTGTCGTACTGGTCGTTATCGCAGTTTCTAAAGCACAAGGTTAAAAATGCCGTGTCTTTTATTACTGATTTTGAAGAGGCATTAACCGCAGAGGCCCGCCGCCGTGGTTATGACGGCGTTGTCTGTGGGCACATTCACAAGCCTGAGATCCGAGAAATTAACGGCATTCTGTATTGCAACGACGGTGATTGGGTTGAGAGCCTCTCCGCATTGGTGGAGACGAATACGGGCGAGTTAAAGATTATTCATTGGCCCTATCGGGCCTCACTAGAAAGGCAAGACATTCGTCATGCGATCGCCGTCTAAGATCCAACGTGTGCTTATCATCACCGATGCCTGGAGCCCCCAGGTCAATGGCGTCGTGAGAACCCTGAAAAATACCTGCCAGGAGCTTGAGGCCCTTGGGGTTCGGGTGGAAATGATCACACCGCTGGAGTTCAAGACGCTACCTTGCCCCAGTTATCCCGAGATTCGGTTATCGCTGGCGACATCATCTCGTCTGGAGAAGATGATTGAGGCTAGTCAAGCGGATGCGATGCACATTGCAACGGAGGGCCCACTGGGATGGGCGGCCCGCGGCGCGGCTAAGCGGCGTGGGTGGGCCTACACCACTGCCTACCACACTCGTTTTCCAGAGTACGTCAATGCGCGTACAGGAATTCCAGTAGCCTGGCTCTACCGGCTATTCCGCAGTTTTCATCGCTATTCAAGCGCGGTACTTGCTCCGACACCCGCCATTATCGAAAGCCTCAAGTCTCGTGGTTTTGTTAACGTTAAATTCTGGACACGGGGTGTGGATCACAAGATCTTCTTTCCGAGAATTGATCAGCAGAAACCAGACCCTGCACATCCCATTTTTCTATATGCCGGTCGGCTTGCTGTCGAGAAGAATGTTCGCGCCTTTCTTGATCTCGATCTTCCTGGTGAGAAATGGGTGGCCGGTGAAGGGCCTCTCGAGTCGAGCCTCAAGCGTCAGTACGCTGGTGTACGTTGGATTGGTGTGGTCTCTCAGCATGCGCTAGCCGATCTCTACAGCCGTGCGGATGTCTTTGTGTTTCCTAGTAAGACCGACACGTTTGGTCTGGTGATGGTTGAGGCGATGGCCTGTGGCCTACCGGTTGCTGCCTATCCGGTCGCAGGCCCCATTGATGTGATCGGCTCTAGTGGCGCTGGTGTCTTAGATCACGATCTAAGACAGGCGGCTCTGCAGTGCCTCGAAATTCCTCGGGAAATTCCGATTCGCTATGCGTCTGCCTTTACCTGGCAGGCAGCGACACAACAGTTCTATGAGGCGCTCGTTCCTTTACGTTAGAAAGAGGGGTTTACCGATATGACAAAGTTAGCAATTCAGCATTTTCTAACTGCCGATCAGGCTGCAGGGTTTACACCCTCATGGGTCTCACCCGCTTCAGCCCCCACTTTCTGCGCGGCGAAAGGGTCGAG
>DBCQ01000044.1:74084-75018 GCA_002293155.1 Burkholderiales bacterium UBA954
TGGCCTTGCGCATTCGCAAGATGATGTCCGAGAAGCACAGCACCTTCGTTACGAGGTGTTTAAGCGGGAGTATGGCGCGAGCTTTATCGGCAGCGCTGCAGGCCTTGACACAGACAGCTTTGATTCTTACTGCGACCACCTGATCGTTCGATCTAAGGGTACAGGCGAGGTTGTCGGTACCTATCGTGTATTGTTACCCGAGCAGGCCCATCACATCGGTCGCTACTACAGCCAGAGCGAGTTCTTTATGACACGTATTGAACGGCAGATTCCTAACCTGGTAGAGCTGGGAAGATCCTGCGTTGATCCTGAGCATCGCAATGGCGCTGTGATCATGCTGCTCTGGTCTGCGATTATTCGCTACATGCGTCACCATAATCGGCGCTACCTCATTGGTTGTGCAAGTGTGAGCATGCGGGATGGCGGAACGCAGGCCGCGAGTCTCTGGAATCGCTTTCGATCAGAGTCGATGGTGGATTCGCTGCTGGAGGCCTTTCCAAAGCATCCCTTGGCCCTCTCTCGGATTCCGGTCGACACGAAGGCCCAAGAGCCGGCATTGATTCGCGCGTATTTAAAAATTGGCGCCAAGGTCTGTGGGGAACCCTCCTGGGATCCCGATTTCAACACGGCCGACTTCCTGCTTCTGATGGATCTTCAGTCGATGCATCCTCGGTACGCTCGCCACTTCGGCCTAGAAGAATCCTAAGTCATTGATTTAAATAAGCTTTTTTAAAACCCGGGCATTCCTGATTGTCACGTCGCTGAAACATTCAGTGGTTAGAGTTTCACTGACCAAGAGCTGGTTGGTGGTTTTACTCGGAATTTCAATTTTTAAATAGGAAGAGTTATGAACACGACGTTTAAACGATTTATGGTTGCAGCGGCCTCTGCATTTACGCTGATCTCGGCAGCCCACGCTGCTGATATTACTGGC
>DBCQ01000050.1:0-2069 GCA_002293155.1 Burkholderiales bacterium UBA954
AGCCGACGCTCTTCCATCACGACCTGGATTTCTTTTTTGAACTCTGCCTCGTCGATTTTTAGGAATCGTTGACGTTCAGCTTCTAGCCGCATGACCTCGCGCAGAGAATCCCTGTGAACCTGTTGAAAATACCCGGTGTAATCTTTTGCGGTGAAGGCATTCTCCCGCCCACCAAGGGCTGCAATGCGCCTGCTGAATTCTCCCGGCGCAAGGGTTTTGGTGCCTTTAAACATCATGTGCTCGAGAACATGGGCAAGGCCAGTTGCACCACTGGATTCATCAATCGATCCCGCCTTTACCCAGACCATATGCAGTGCGGTAGGCGCACGACGGTTTTCATAGACCAAGACCCGCAATCCATTCGCAAGCGTCTGATCCAGTGTAGGCTGGCTTGTACTGGCCCATAGGGTCGGTGTGAGCATTACCCCGATGAGGCCCACGATAACCCCGGCAGCCCACTGCGTGCGCTCTTTAAATCTAAATCCGATTGTCATACTGCCTCACCTCGTAAACGAAAAAAATAATGCCCTCGCGGCAAACACCAGCCGGCGCAATATCAGGCGATAGAATCCAGCCCATGACGCCACACGCTAACAGACTGCCAAACCCATGAGTGGTTTCCTGGGCCTAGGCCGAGCCCTTGATCGCTTAAGACTTGGCCGTCTCAAAGAGGGTCTCACCAAGACACGGGCTCACCTTGGTGCAATCTTTGCTGGCCGCAGGCTCGATGATGCCTGGTTTGACGATGTCGAAACCGCCCTACTCACGGCCGATGCGGGAACATTCGCCACCCAAGAACTTCTGGCCGATATTCGCCAAGAAGTAAAGGCTCGCAGCCTCAATAACGATAGCCCCGCCGAAGCCCTCCAGGCGGTGGTTGCAGACTGCATTACACGTGCCCTGAGCCCACTTATCGTCTCAGAAACAGAGACTAACCGGCTGCCAAAAGTCGTGATGGTGGCTGGGGTTAATGGGGCTGGAAAAACAACCTCAATCGGAAAGCTGGCCCATACATGGAAGGCCGAGGGTAAAAAGATTCTGCTCGGCGCAGGCGACACCTTTCGGGCGGCCGCCCGGGAGCAATTGATTGTCTGGGGCGAGCGCAATGCAGTCGATGTGATCTCGCAGACCCAGGGCGACCCTGCAGCCGTTGCCTTCGACTGCGTTAGCGCTGGAGTCGCCCGAGGGGTAGACATCGTGCTCATCGATACCGCAGGCCGTCTGCCGACACAGCTCCATCTGATGGAGGAGCTAAAAAAGGTTAAGCGGGTCATGGCCAAGGCCTTGGTCGATGCGCCCCACGAAATCTGGCTCGTGATTGATGGCGGCACCGGACAGAATGCCATTGCTCAGGTCAAGGCCTTTGACGATGCCTTGGGGCTCACGGGGCTCATTGTGACCAAGCTCGACGGCACAGCAAAGGGTGGCGTGCTACTTGCGATCGCAAAACAACGGCCCATCCCAGTGCAGTACATCGGGGTGGGAGAGGCCATCGAGGATTTACAGCCCTTTGATGCGCGGGCCTTTGCTTTGGCGCTTGTAGGTGATCTATAAGGCGCGCTCTAACGCGGTGCGCAATCCACAAAGTACTCGACCTTACCCTCGACTTCCTGCTGTACTAGGCCATGGATATCGGCCTCAAAGCCCGGAAATTTCTCATTAAATCCGCGAGCAAACTGCAGGTACTGAATAATCGTTTTGTTAAATCGCTCACCGGGAATGAGCAAGGGTATGCCAGGCGGATAGGGCGTGAGAAGACTCGTGGTGATGCGACCTTCGAGATCATCAATGGCAACCCGCTCGGTTTTACGATGCGCCAGACAGGCAAAGGCCTCCGCCGGCTTCATCGCGGGGCTCATGTTGGAGAGATACATCTCCGTGGTGAGGCGGGCAATATCGCCAGCCTTATACATGTCGTGCAGCTGCTGGCATAGATCGGCTAAGCCCACACGTTCATAACGCGGCTGCTTGGCACAGAACTCGGGCAGAACGCGCCACATGGGCTGGTTCTTATCGTAATCATCTTTGAATTGTTGGAGCGCGGTAAGCAGCGTGTTCCAGCGGCCTTT
>DBCQ01000050.1:2142-5006 GCA_002293155.1 Burkholderiales bacterium UBA954
ATCACGCCATGTTCAGAGAGATACTTGGTAACGATTGATGCAGGAATACCGCGGGCATCAAACTCGCCTTTAATATTTAAGCCCGGTGTAATCACCGTCGACTTGATCGGGTCGAGCATGTTAAAGCCCGGCACGAGCCCGTCGAACCCGTGCCAATCATCATCGGGTTTTAACTCCCAATCGCCACGATTGGCCATGCCATGGGTGTCGGCAGTGATGTCTTCTGGGCCCCAGACCTTGAACCACCAATCCGCACCAAACTCTTCATCGACCTTACGCATAGCACGCCGAAAATCGAGCGCCTCAACGATCGACTCTTCCACCAAGGCAGTACCGCCCGGGGGCTCCATCATCGCTGCAGCGACATCGAGTGAGGCGATGATCGAATACTGCGGGCTCGTTGAGGTGTGCATCAAATACGCTTCATTGAAAATATCCCGATCCAATGTTCGGGTCTCTGATTCCTGCACCAGAATCTGTGAGGCCTGGGATAGGCCCGCCAATAGCTTGTGAATTGATTGGGTTGAAAATACCAAGGGGTCGCGGGGCCGGGGGCGATCCTTGCCAATGGCGTGCATGTTTTTGTAGAAATCATGGAAGGCCGCATGCGGAATCCAGGCCTCATCAAAATGTAATGTATCAATTGAGGTTGCAAGCACCTCTTTAATCATTTCAACGTTATAGAGCACGCCGTCATAGGTGCTCTGGGTGATGGTGAGGATGCGTGGCTTTGCCCGACCATTACCTGCCTTTAAGGCCTCGCGGGCAAAGGGGTTGGCTTCGATTTTCTTTTGAATTGTTTCGGGCCGGAACTCGTTGAGCGGAATTGGGCCGATGATTCCGAGGTGATTTCGGGTGGGCATCAGAAATACCGGGATCGCACCCGTCATGATGATCGCGTGCAGGACGCTCTTGTGGCAGTTGCGATCAACCACAACAATATCGCCAGGCGCAACCGAGGAGTGCCAGACAATTTTATTTGAGGTGGAGGTACCGTTGGTCACAAAAAAGCAGTGGTCGGCATTGAAAATTCGGGCGGCATTTCGCTCGGATGCCGCAACTGGGCCGGTGTGATCTAAGAGCTGGCCAAGCTCATCCACCGCGTTGCAGACATCCGCCCGCAGCATGTTCTCGCCAAAGAACTGGTGAAACATCTGACCCACGGGCGACTTGAGAAATGCGACTCCGCCCGAGTGCCCCGGACAGTGCCAAGAGTACGAGCCATCCTGAGCGTATTCCAATAAGGCGCGGAAAAATGGTGGCGCCAGGGAGTCCATATAGGATTTAACCTCACGCAGAATATGGCGGGCCACGAACTCCGGCGTATCTTCAAACATATGAATAAAGCCGTGGAGCTCGCGCAGAACATCGTTGGGAATATGGCGCGAGGTGCGGGTTTCGCCATAGATGTAGATTGGGATCTCAGCATTGCGAAACCGAATTTCACCTACAAATGCTCGGAGGTTCTTTAACGCCGCATCGATCTCTTCCTTTGATCCGGCGCCGAACTCCTCATCATCGATGGAGAGAATGAACGCTGAGGCGCGGCTTTGCTGCTGGGCGAATTGGGAGAGGTCGCCATAACTGGTCACGCCCAAGACTTCCGTACCCTCTTTTTCAAAGGCCGATGCGAGTGCGCGGATCCCAAGGCCCGAGACATTCTCGGAGCGGAAATCTTCATCGATGATCACCACAGGAAACCGGAACTTCATAGCAGCGCCCTTCCCAAAAATAGAGACGCGATAGTAGGTCAAAAAGGCAGAGGGCGGGAACCCCTCGGGGGGAAGTAAAATCCACACCGGACCCCCTTAGCACTCGGGAACCTAGAGTGCTAAAATGGGTCTATTGCTCAGAGATAAGGGGGTTTTTGCATATGACTGCACAGGCCATCGCTGCCGATAACGCCTTAACCGCCTTGGCGCTCACGCCAGGAGGGAATCTGGACGCCTATGTACGGGCCGTTCAGCAGTTTCCTATGCTGAGTCAGGCGCGCGAGGAAGAGCTCGCCCTGCGCTTTCGAACCCTCAATGATCTGGAATCCGCCCGCGAACTAGTGCTGTCTCATCTTCGGCTTGTTGTCGCGGTTTCCCGACAATTCAAGGGCTATGGCCTGCCCCAGGCTGACCTAATCCAGGAAGGCAATATCGGCCTGATGAAGGCCGTCAAACGCTTTGACCCTACCCGGGGGGTTCGGCTGGTCTCGTTTGCGATGCTCTGGATCAAGGCAGAAATCCATGAATATATTCTGCGCAACTGGCAGTTGGTAAAGGTTGCCACCACCAAGGCACAACGGAAGTTATTTTTTAATCTCCGCTCGCTTAAGCAATCGCTGGGTGTGCAGGATGGCGTCTCGGAAGATCAGGCCAACACGATTGCCAAATACCTGAACGTTCCTGCGCGCGATGTCATGGAGATGGACCAACGAATGTCGGGCGGCGATGTCGCAATCGAAGGCCGCATTGAAGACGGCGAAGAGACCTATGCGCCGATCGCCTACCTTGCAGCAAGCGATGCCGATCCGGCACAGATGGTTGAGGCCTCCCAATCGCAGGCCTTGCAATCAGAAGGCTTATTGCGGGCCCTGCAGTCGCTTGATGCACGGAGCCGCGAGATTGTCACTGCCCGGTGGCTGCGCGAAGAAGATGAAAGCAATGTCACCTTGCACGACCTGGCTGCAAAATTCGGAATCTCTGCAGAGCGCGTGCGGCAGATTGAGGCAGCTGCCCTAAAGAAACTCCGTACCCAGCTGTCATAATTTGCATGGCTTTTATGCGGGTCGGACGCTACTTGCGCAGCACGCTTTACCGAGTGCTCCCACTGATGGCATTGGGTGTTGCGGCAAGCTCTCCAGCCATCGCACAGGC
>DBCQ01000032.1:0-51750 GCA_002293155.1 Burkholderiales bacterium UBA954
CGCAATGATTCAGGGCGGGTTGCCATTTAATAAGAATTTCACGCCAGGCCATGAGTACATGGGAACCGTTGTGAAATTGGGCCCGGGTGTTGATGAATTCAGAATTGGCGATCGGGTTGCTGTTGAAATCCATGCCGGCTGTGGCCGTTGCGAACGTTGTCGCGAAGGGATGTACACCTCCTGCCTCAACTATGGAAAAAACTACGGCGATGTAAATAAAGGTCATCGTGCCAATGGATTTACAACGGATGGCGGCTTTTTGGAATACGCCGTGAACAATGTCAATACACTCGTTCACGTTGCTGACGATATGAGCGATGAAGAGGCGACCTTGATCGTGACTGCAGGTACTGCGATGTATGGCCTTGATGTCACCGCTGGCCTCATTGCAGGTCAATCGGTGGTCGTGATGGGCCCCGGCCCGATCGGGCTAATGGGGGTTGGTGTCGCAAAGGCCCTTGGTGCGAGCGAAGTGATCCTGACTGGCACGCGAGACAACCGTCTCGAGATCGGCAAGAAGCTTGGTGCGGATTACACCATCAATGTGACAAAAGAAGACGCAGTTCAGAAGGTTCGCGAGTACACCAATGGCGGCGCGCACTATGTGCTGGAGTGTTCTGGCGCCCCAAATGCAATTAATGATGCGGCCATGATGCTTCGTCGGGGCGGCCGAATTTGTTTGGCCGCATTTCCTGGGGAGCCAACAACAGTCGATGTCGCAAACCTAGTCCGCAATAACATCTATATGTATGGAATTCGTGGCGAGGGACGCAGCGCAACCCACCGTGCCGCCTCACTGATGGCGCAGAAAAGGTTTCCTGCAAAACTTGTCCACACCCATACGTTTAACCTCGACGAGGTGCCTACCGCTCTGAAATATGCGCGCGAACGCATTGAGGATGCGATTAAGGTCGTCGTCAAGATGCCGCACGCTGAAGGTTATTAATTCGGAGATCACCGGTGCTCACCTATAACAGTTATCTAACGCCGCGTTCGCTTCCTGAGGCGCTGAATGTATTAATCAGCGCGAAGGGGTCGGTCGTGCGGCTGATTGCAGGCGGAACAGACATTCTGCCCTGGGCCCGTCAGGGGCGCGCCGGTGATGTACATCTTGATACGCTCATTGATATCTCATCCCTGAGTGAACTCAGGGGCGTTACCTTGCGAGACGGTACCCTGCATGTTGGCGCCGCGACGCCGATTGCAGATTTTATTCGCAACCCGTTATTACGCGAGCATGCGCCCGTCCTGTCCCGCTGTGCAGTCTGGTTTGCGGATGACCAGATCCGCGCACAGGCCACCGTTGGTGGAAATCTGGTGAATGCATCGCCGGCGGGTGATTCCCAGCCGGCATTGTTGTTGCATGATTGTCGTGCCACCTTATCCACGCTTCAAAATCAGAAGTTGGTTGAGCGGCAAATGCCGTTGTCTGAGTTCATTCTCGGCCCTAGCAAGACCGCATGCCAGCCCAATGAGGTGCTCGTTAAGATCGAAATGGATTCTCTAAAAGGGTATGGGTGTGCATTCGAGAAGGTTGGCCACCGTCGTTCTCTCGTCATTTCAACGGTCTGTCTGGCGGTAGCGGTAAAGATCAACTGGTCTTCAAAGAAGATTGAGGACTTTCGTCTGGCGATCGGAGCTGTCGGGCCCGTGCCGACACGGATTACCGAAATCGAGAAGTTCTTGGTCGGCAAGGTTCCGGATGGCAAGCTCCTAAGAGATGCAGCCCAGATGGTGGCGGATTATGTTCGGTCGCGATCACGCCAGGAATACCGACGTGAAGTGCTGGTTAATTTTGTTGAGCGTGGGGCGGTTGAGGCATTGTCTCGCGCTGGTATTTCTATTGAGCGTGTCGCCAAGGAGCTTTCATGACTGATCTGTCCGAATTGAATCAGACGGGTGTGCATCACACGGTTGATATTTCAGCAACTGTGAATGGACGTAAAGTCTCTCGGAGGGTGCCGATTCACTATCGTGTGATCGATTTCGTGCGCGAAGAATTAAAACTTACGGGCAATAAAGAAGGCTGCGGCGCAGGAGAGTGTGGGACCTGCTCAATGTTTGTTGACGGCGAGCTCATGAAGAGCTGCCTGCTGCCTGTTCAGAAAATTAATGGTCGTTCGCTTGAAACCGTCGAGAGCCTAGACCAACAAGGAACGATGTCGATCCTGCAGCAGGCCTTCCACAAGGCCGGCAGCAGTCAGTGTGGGTACTGTATTCCAGGCATGGTCATGGCGGCGACATCGCTCCTTCGGTCAAATCCAGATCCAACGATTGACCAGATTAAAGAGGGCCTTGGCGGCAATATCTGTCGGTGTACGGGATACCAGAAAATTCTTGACGCAGTCGAATTGGCGCGCGATGTGATCAATGGGAAGTCTGATTTATCGGTTCTCGAAGAGGAAAAAGCAGAGAGTTTTATCGGTCACAAGACTCGCCGCCTAGATACGCCGGGCAAGGTCACGGGCGCAATCAAGTATGCGGCGGATATGTGGATGCCCAATATGCTGCACATGGCGGTTCATCGTAGCCCCCATCCCTATGCACGGATTATTAAGATTGATGCCTCTGCTGCCCTCGCGATGGAGGGTGTGGAGGGTGTGATTACCGCCGATGATGTGCCGGGCATTGATAACTTCGGTGTTTTTATTGAAGATCAGCCCGTCATGGCACGCGGCGTCGTTCGTTATGTCGGCGAGGCCGTTGCGGCCGTCTCTGCTGAGACGGAGGAGATTGCGCATGAAGCCGCCAAAAAAATTGTCGTGCATTATGAAATCTTAAACGGTGTGTTTGATCCTTTTGAAGCAATGCGTGGCTCGGCACCACAGCTTCACGATTTTGCAGAAAATAATATCTGCAAACATACGAAGATTCGCAAGGGAGATGTCGACGCCGCACTCTTGAAGGCAGACCTCGTCGTGAAAGAGACCTACAAGACGGCCGCCGTGGAGCATGCCTATCTAGAACCTGAAGCAGGTCTCGCGCATGTGGAGGCCGACGGTACTGTCACGGTGGTTTCGCCAAGTCAGAACCTTACCCATCATCGTCACATGCTCGCAAAGATCATTGCAAAGCCGATCCACAAGGTCCGCATGATCATGAGCACAGTTGGCGGCGGTTTCGGTGGCAAAGAAGACATGATCTATCAAGGCATGCTCGCCTTGATGACGATGAAAACCCGTCGTCCGGTACGTTATGTGTTTACCCGGGAGGAGAGTTTTGTCACCACTGCAAAGCGACACCCCTTTACGATTAACTACACCATGGGGTTAAGTGCTGACGGCAAGATTCTTGCGAGTAAGCTTGAGATGGTGGCCGATGGCGGCGCCTATGCGATGTCGAGCCCAGGCGTGATGAATAAGGCGGCGATTCTTGGGCCGGGACCCTACTCGATTCCTAATGTCTGGGTGGATTCCATCGCGGTCTACACCAACAACACGCCGCGTGGTGCATTTAGGTCTTTTGGTGCTTTTCAGTCCGAGTTTGCAACCGAGAGCCATCTTGATTTGTGCGCGAGCCGATTAGGAATGGATCCAGTCCAGCTCAGACTCAAGAACCTCATGACAGACGGGGCTCAGACCCACACGGGCCAGCAACTTGATCAGGTGTTGGCGACGCGTTGTGTTGAAGAACTTATTCGGGCTGCGGGTTGGTCACCTGGCGTGCCGAATCGTCAAGGCCAAAATAAGCCTGCCCGCACTGATCTTGGCCAGCCCTCAGGGGTTCGTGCGTCCTGCACCCTAGGGGCGAATCTCGATTCACCCCTAGACGCTGCGTAAATGATCAGAGGAGATTGACATGAAACATATCGGACGAGGAATCGCATGTGGCTGGTACGGTATTGCGCGAACTGCAGCGATGGATCGGGCTGCGGTCTGGGTTGAGCTCGACGATGGTGGCAGCGTCAAAGTTGCGACAGGCGTTACCGAAATCGGCGAGGGGGTATTGACGGGTTTGTGTCAGATTGCAGCCCAGGAGATGGGGGTTCGCCCTGAAGACATTGTGCTCGGTGATAACGATACCGCTCGGGTACCGGAGGCGGCACATGCTGGCGCAACGCGCATGACCTACATGATTGGTAATGCAACAGCCATTGCCTGTCGCGAGGCGTTTGGCAAATTCCGTGATGCGATGGGCGCCTACTGGCAGGTATCTCCGACGAGTATTCAGGCTTTCGCCGGCAATGTCTGGGTAGAGGGAAGCCCATCAAAAAAAATGACGATGGCCCATGCTGTTCATGTGCTGAAGAAGGAGCGTGGAGTCGTAGTTGTCGGCAGCGGATTGTTTACATCCCAACACACGCCGCTGGACCCAGAAACCGGGCAGGCAACGCCTTGGCAGAGTTACGTATTTGGGGCCCAGATTGCAGAGGTGGAGGTGGATGACGACACGGGTGAGGTCCAGGTGCTTGGGGTGTGGGCCTCGCATGATGTGGGTCGGGTTGTGAACCCACAGCAGATTGAAGGCCAGATTGAGGGCTCCGTCGTGATGGGATTAGGCCATGCATTAATGGAGGATTACATCGAAGAGACGGGATTTACGAAGACGCCTGGCTTTGCGAAATATATCCTCCCAACGACGCTTGATATTCCGAAAATTACATCGATCATTGTTGAAGAGCCTGATCCCAAAACTCCCTTAGGCGTTAAGGGGATTGGTGAGCCTGCCATGGTGCAAACGGCACCGGCCATTATTAACGCCATTTATGACGCGGTTGGCGTTCGAATGACTCAGCTGCCCGCAACACCTGAACGGGTGTTGGCGGCCTTGATGGCCAAGAAAGGCCAGCGGGAGCGGGCTCAGCCAAAGGCTGCGTGATTACCGGCGCGCAAGTTCGGTACTCATGGAATAGAACCGACAGTGCAGAGCTGCCGGTTCTTTTTGTTAAAACCTAAGCAACTACGGGAGAAAGTAAATTGTCCATTGAAACAATCGCAACGACTCAGGGTATTGCACAACGTGCGGCCCTTGTTGCGCGACTGGGCGGTCTCGCCACGCGTGCGCAGACGGATGCATTTCCAGAGCAGGTGGACGTTACGTGTTCAGAAGGTCTTGTGTTGGGGCTCTTACGCCAAGGTGTCTCCAAGTTCTTAGTGATCTTTGGCCATGGATCAACCGATCTCGGAGAGGTGTTGCGGCTCTATGAGGCAGCAGGGGCTGTAAAGGTGTTCAATTTTCGTAATGAAGTAGAGATGGCCCATACGGCGACTGCATTGTCATGGGCTTTTGCAGAGCCCTGCGCGGTTGTTACCTCCATCGGTCCCGGTGGCCTACAGGCCATGGCGGGGTCTTTAACAGCGGCCAGTAACGGCGTTGGGGTTTATCACATCTATGGCGATGAAACCACGCACGGTGAGGGCTACAACATGCAGCAGGTACCCAAGCCTCAGCAAGGTCTCTATGGGCAGATCACGGGTTTAATGGGGCAATCCTATGTGTTGCATACGCCAATGGCCCTTCGAGATGCGATGCGCCGCGGCACACAGACTGTGCACCATCCGAGCAAGGCGGGACCATTTTTTCTGATGTTTCCCATTAACACGCAGCCTCAGGTTATCTCGAAGCTGCGGATCTCAAGCCTCCCTGACCGACTTAATTCAGCACCCACGATGGTTGCTGACTCGGCTACGTTGACGCAGGCCGCTAGCCTCTTAAAGTCTTCTTCAAAAGTAGCATTTAAGCTTGGCGGAGGGGCACGTCGTTTCGGCTCCGGAATTACAGAATTGGCTGAAAAAGTAGGTGCGGCTGTTGTCTTGTCGCCAGGCGCTAGCGGTGTATTGCCTGATCAGCATCCTCAGAACATGCATGTGGGTGGCAGCAAAGGCTCAATCAGTGGCAACTTCGCTATGACTGAGGCCACAACCCTGGTCGTGATCGGTTCTCGTGCTGTCTGCCAGTCGGATTGTTCAGGGATTGGCTATCCGAATGTGACCCAGGTAGTCAACATCAACGCGGACCTCATCGATGCCCATCACTACAACCAGACGATTGCACTCTGCGGCGACATCGGTGCAGTGGTTGGCCAGTTAAACCAGATCATCGACCGTTCTGCTGCAACAGTCGGGGACAAGCAGGCCTGGCTAAGGGCTTGCCATCAAAAGAAAATGGAATGGCGGGGGTTCTTAACGGCACGCCAGGCGCAGGCACCACTTCATGATCCTGTCTGGGGAAAGCCCGTTCTTACGCAGCCTGCAGCCATTAAAGAGGTTTGTAATTTCGCAAAAGCGGTGGACGGCATCAAGTTTTTCGATGCGGGTGATGTACAGGCAAATGGATTTCAAACCGTTGAGGACGAGCACGTCGGCGACACCTTCACGGACACGGGCGCTTCTTATATGGGCTTCGCAACATCCGCTGTGACAGCGGCCGGGCTTGCTGATTCCCCACGATATGCCATCGCCTTAGTGGGCGATGGCTCTTTCATGATGAACCCGCAGGCACTGATCAGTGCGGTGGAGCATCGAGCCCATGCATTGATCGTTATTTTCGATAACCGCCGTATGGCTGCAATTACTGGCCTTCAGCATGCACAGTATGGGCAAGAGTTTCGAACTAATGATTCGGTCGCTGTGGACTATGTCATGCTGGCAGGTAGCGTCCGGGGCGTGAACGCACTTTCTGGCGGAGTCAGTCGCGAGAGCTTTCGCGAAGCATTAAAGAGTGCTCATGCCTATAAAGGCTTGTCCGTCATCCATCTGCCAGTCTATGCGGGAACTCAACCCGAGGGCGGTCTTGGTGCTTATGGGTCTTGGAATGTCGGAAACTGGTGTGATCGGGTGCAAGAGATCTACCAGGCAACAAAAATTTAAAAAGGTAAGAGTCTTATGAAACGAGATGCGATTAACTTATATGATCGGTACGGCGTGTATATCGATCGCAGTTGGAAGCCAGCGGTATCTGGAAAAACAAAAGAGATTTTTAATCCCGCCAATGGTGAGCCGATTGGCTCAATCCCAGTTGTCGGGCAGGAGGACATCGCGCATGCGATCCGCTCTGCCAAGACAGGCTTTGCAACCTGGCGACAGACTGCACCCTGGAAGCGCGCAGAGATTCTGCGTGAGGCAGCCCGTTTAATCCGCGAGCGAAGTCCGGCGATTGCGGCAATGATGTCAACAGAGACGGGAAAACCAATTGCCCAGGCAGCCGGTGAGATCTCAGATGCTGCTGATCAGTTCGACTGGTATGCCGGAGAAACCCAGCGAATCTATGGCCAGACGATTGAGGCCCGCCTGCCTGACGTTCGAAGCTACGTTCGCTATGACCCCGTAGGCGTTGTTGCCGCGTTTTCAGCCTGGAATTTCCCAGCCCTATTGCCATCAAGAAAAATTGCAGCGGCGCTTGCGGCTGGGTGTGCGGTAATTGTGAAGCCCGCCGGTGAAGCAGCGGGTAGCGCGATGGCGATTGTGCAAGCCTTGCACGATGCCAACCTGCCCGAAGGGGCCGTTTCGCTGCTGACTGGAGAGTCATCAACAATCTCTGAGGCCTTGTTGAGGTCATCGGTTGTTGCAAAGATTTCATTTACTGGCTCAACTGACGTTGGCAAGAAGCTACTGAAGCTCGCGGCTGAGGGCGTTAAGCGAATTTCAATGGAACTCGGCGGCCATGCGCCTGTGCTGATATTTGAGGATGCTGATCCGGAGTATGCCGGTGAGATGTGTGCACGATTTAAATTTAGGAATTGTGGACAAGTCTGTGCATCACCCTCACGGTTCTATGTCCACGAATCGATCTATGAGGCGTTTTGCCGCCAGTTTGCAAAGACCGCCTCTAGCCTTAAGGTGGGACCTGGCCTGGATCCAGATACGCAGGTTGGGCCGATGGCGAATGCCCGTGGGCTCGCGCATGCGCAGCACCTGATTGCAGACGCGGTTGATCAAGGAGCAACCCTCCTGTGTGGCGGTAAGCGCCCAGATTACATTCCAGGTGATAAAGGGTTTTATATTGAACCTACGGTTTTATCCAATGTGCCGGATTCGGCTGCCATTACCCAGCTAGAACCCTTTGCGCCGGTGGCTCCAATCACCGCGTTTAAGACCTTTGATGAGGCGATTGAAAAGGCAAACAGCACGCCTTACGGCCTTGCCTCTTACGTATTTACGCGGTCACTAAAGACAGCAACCCTAGCCAGTGAGCAGATCGAAGCCGGCATGGTGGGCGTCAACGACATGGCAATCGCGGCAGCCGAGATGCCATTTGGTGGCGTAAAAGAGAGTGGAATGGGGCGCGAAGGGGGTGCCTTTGGGATTCACGAGTATCTCGAGCCCAAGTATGTTCGGCTTAAACTGATGTAATTCTTTTATTTCACGACAACCAGAGACTCTCATGGCACAGGCCCAAGGCATTACCCGCGGACTCACGAATTATGGCGATCAAGGATTTGCAGCGTATTTGAGGCGGTCGTTTATTAAATCGATGGGCTATACCGACGAGAGTCTCGCCAAGCCAATTGTAGGTATTGCCTCTACCGCATCTGGATTTAATAATTGCCATCGGATGATGCCGGAGCTCGTCGATGCCGTGAAGCGCGGTGTTTTGGCAGCCGGTGGATTGCCGGTTGAGTTTCCGAGCATGTCTCTCGGAGAGGTCTTCTTGTCGCCCACGAGCTTGATGTTTAGAAACCTCATGAGTATGGTCACCGAGGAGATGATCCGTGCGCAGCCGATGGATTCGGTCGTACTCATCGGCGGATGCGATAAGACAGTGCCCGCTCAGTTAATGGGCGCCGTATCGGCTAATCTGCCGGCTGTCCAGCTGGTGACTGGGCCGATGATGACCGGCCGCTATCAAGGCGAGCGCTTAGGGGCGTGTACGGACTGTCGACGATTCTGGGCGCAATATCGTGCGGGTAAGGTCTCAGATCAACAGATTAAAGAAATTGAAGGATCGCTCGCGACGACAGCGGGGACCTGTGCTGTTATGGGTACTGCGAGTACCATGGCCTGTATTGCTGAGGCCATTGGAATGATGTTGCCAGGAACAGCGGCGATACCAGCAGTCCATGCGGATCGTTTGCGTGCGGCTGAGCGGTCGGGGACCTTGGCTGTAGCGCTCATCGGTAGACCAATTACCCCAAAACAGGTCATTACCGAGAAATCTGTTGAAAATGCCATGCGGGTATTGCTGGCACTAGGCGGATCAACGAATGCAATTATTCATCTCACCGCAATCGCAGGTCGAGCTGGCCATCGCATCTCGCTTAAGCGCCTCAATGAACTGAGCGACACCACGCCCGTGCTGGTCGATTTGAAGCCTACCGGCAGCCATTACATGGAGGATTTCTTTGCCGCAGGCGGCATGACCGCAGTGCTGCGTGAGCTCAGACCCCTTTTGCACCTTGACTGTATGACCATTACTGGCGAGACATTGGGCCAGCGGATTGAGGCTGAGAATGCATGTTGGGTCGATTCATCGGTGATTCGTCCGTTCGCCAATCCGATTGATCCGATGGGTGGACTCGTTGCGCTGTTTGGATCCTTAGCGCCAAACGGTGCAATTATGAAACGTTCGGCAGCAGATAAAACTCTTTTTGAGTCCGAGGGTCGAGCGGTTGTATTTGAATCGCTTGAGGACCTCTCCAATCGGGTAGACGATCCAGACCTTGATATTCAGGCCAACGATTTTATGGTCTTGAAAAATGCAGGCCCGGTCAGTGGTACGGGTATGCCGGAGGCCGGCTATCTGCCGATCCCCAAGAAGCTGGCCGCAGCCGGCGTGAAGGATCTGGTACGTATCTCAGATGCCCGAATGAGCGGAACTGCGTACGGAACGATTGTGCTGCATGTCTCGCCCGAGGCAGCGGCAGGCGGTCCCTTGAGTCTCGTGAAGAATGGCGATCGAATCAAGATCAGTATTGCAAACAAACGGATCGATCTCCTCGTGTCGCCCGAAGAGCTTGCCTCGCGACAGGCGGAGTTTTTAGAGAAGTCGAAGAACCGTCAGCGGGCTACACGCGGTTATGAGGCGTTGTATGCAAACCATGTCCAGCAGGCTGAACTCGGCTGCGACTTTGATTTTCTTGTGGCGGACAAATGAGCGGTTATACGCTGTTGATGTCTCAGCGAACTATTGATTGAGACTGCTTTTCATGATCTTGCGGTACTTTAAGGGCGATACAGACACGCGCTCGGTGAACCGCCGACTAAAGTAGGCGTGGTCGTCAAAACCTACCCGGCCCGCAATTTCAAATACTTTTAGGGTGGTATGGGCCAAGAGTTCTTGTGCGCGCTCAATACGTCGGGCGGTAAGCCACTCGACAAATGCCATTCCGGTTTGTTTTTTGAGGAGTTGCGAGAGGTAATTGGGCGAGATAAAGGCCGCATCTGCGACGTGCTTGAGCGTAATTTCCCTGTGGAGCTCTTTGTCAATGAACTTGACTGCCCGAGACAGTGCCTCGGTACGGGTTTCGAGAAAAACCTGACGATTCGAGAGACTCTGAAAAGCCTCTTGATGCAGTTCGGTTGTAAATCCAATCAGATCTAAGATCGCGCCTCGGATACGTTCGGTGGTGCCGAGCCGACGATTGCCGTGAAGAGATTGGAGGCGACTGAGAATCTCGCGAATGTAGGAGAACTGCTGATTTGAAAACTGGAAGTTCACATGGCCTTGAAACATAAATGGTGCGAGTTCTGGGAATTCCTTGATCGGAACCTCTTCCATTTCAAGCGGCGACATATAGAGTTCTGGCCTCAGGAATCCGGCAGCGAAGTTGATCACAAAATACTCGGTGGGGGTTGGAAGCGGCGTGTAATGGATTCGGTAGGGCAGAATAAAGACCAACGAGTTCCTCGTGAAGGGCTGCACTGTACCGCCAATAATATGGTTGCCATCGCCTCGGATATTGGCGTGAATCTGAAAGAATTCATGGCGATGCGGCTTGGTAATCGCCTCTTTGGCATCCTGATCCCGAATTTCAAAGTCAAAGCTCTTGGAGACCTCTGACATTCGATACGTGTGAACGCCTTGGCTCTCGTAGAGCTCGTTAGCCTCATCACGCTCTGATCGGTCGGTTTTTCTGATGGTTTCCATGGCTACTTGCCCGTCAGTGGGTGCTTCATAAAGCCATCGCGGGTTTGCGGAAGTTTCGCGCCAAGCAGAGCCCCCGCCACCTGTGTGCGAAGAATCTGCGCGGTACCACCCGCAATTGTGAACATCCGAGCATCTCTGACGTGTCTTTCCATCGGAAGTTCACGGGAGTAACCCGAGGACCCATAGAGTTGTAGTGCATCGTTCGTGACTTTAATCGCCGTTTCTGCCGCGTAGATTTTCGCCTGCGCTGCCTGTTTGACGTCCGGGAAACTGCCCAATGGCACATTGGCCGCCCGATGAATCAGAAGGCGTGAGGCATCAAGCTGAATCGACATATCGGCAAGCATCCATTGCAGGCCCTGGAATTCGGCAATGGGACGGCCAAACTGACGGCGCTGTTTTACATAGTCAAGCGCTTCGTCAAAGGCCCCCTGCGCAATTCCAAGGGCAACCGTACCCGCGCCAACACGCTGTGCGTTATAAGCGTTCATCAGCCCGGAGAATCCTTTTCGAAGATCGCCCATGGGCTTTAAGAGCATGGATTCGTGAACCTCAAGATCTTTGAAGACGACGTGGGTCTCGGGAATACCACGGACGCCCATGGCGGGTGTGCGCTCTGCAATAATGAGTCCGGGGTGCTGGTCATCGTCACGAATTACGATAAACCCGCCAATTCCTTGCTCTACACCCTGGTCGAAGACCCGGGCAAAAATAAGGTGCAGGCGGGATACGCCGCCCCCGGTAATCCAGTACTTATGGCCATTGAGTCGGTAGGTGTCGCCATGCTTATCAGCCCGGGTTGTCATTTCACTGGCCGCACTTCCCGCATTGGGCTCCGAGATACAGATCGCCGGTTTGTCCCCCTCCAGTACGCAGGCTGCTGCAAGTTTTTTCTGAGGCTCGCTACCGTAGGCCATGATCGCACCAATCGCCCCCATATTTGCCTCGACCGTAATACGGCCCATCGTTGCGCAGGCCTTGGCCATTTCTTCAATGACCAAGACAGTCTCCAAATAACCTAGGCCCTGACCACCGTAGGCCTTCGGGATGGTCATTCCCATGAAGCCAGCAGCATTTAATTTTTTAATATTCTGCCAAGGGTAGGCCTCGGTGGCATCAATCTCTGCGGCCATGGGTGCGAATTCTTGCTGTGCAAGCGTTCTCGCCTTTAACTGCAAAGCGGTTTGATTGGTGGTGAGCATATGCTTATCTCATTTTGAGTGTCGCCCTAACCAATCATGAAGAATCTCTTTCTCATGCTGGTTTCGGACAGGGGGGGCGAATCGATATTGAACCGGGGTTGCGGAGAGCTTTAATGGGTTTGCAATAACACTTACTTTTCCTGACTGTGCAATTGGGTGGTCAAGCGCGACCTCAGCCTGACGGTGACGAATCTGCGGATCTGCGAAGACTTGCTCGAGGGTATTCACTGGGCCGCACGGTACCCCCACTTTTTCAAACACAGAGACCCAGTGGTCTCGGGTTTGTTGGCGCAGGGCTTCTGATATTTTCTCTATCAAACGATCTCGGTTCTTAACCCTTGCGACATTGGTTGCGTAATCGGGATCGTCTGCGACCCCTGTCATTGCGCTGTATTCACAGAATTTTCGAAACTGATTGTCGTTACCGACCGCGATGATGATCGGGAAATCAGCAGTTGGAAAGACCTGATAAGGGACGATATTGGGATGGCCGTTTCCCAGCCGTTGTGGGTTTTTCCGTGATGTTAGGTAACTCGTGCCTGCGTTAATTAACCAGGAGACCTGAGTATCAAGCAACGCGAGGTCAATGTACTGGCCTTCTCCAGTCTGATCTCGGTGTCGAAGTGCTGCCAGGATCCCAACCGTCGCATACATTCCGGTCATCACATCGGCAATCCCAACGCCAACTTTCATGGGGTCGCCGTCCGGAGCGCCTGTGACACTCATAATGCCGCCCATTGCCTGAATTAAAAAATCATAGCCGGCGCGATTCGCGTAGGGTCCGGTCTGTCCGAAGCCGGTGATTGAACAGTACACGAGCTTTGGGTAGAGGCTTTTAATTTGTGCGTAGGCTAAGCCATAGGCCTGCAGACCACCGACTTTATAGTTTTCAATAAAGACATCGGCCTTCGCAAGAAGCGCATGAATGAGCGCCTGTCCCTCTGCGGTGGTAATGTCGATCTCAATCGAGCGCTTATTGCGATTTGCGCAGAGGTAATAGGCGCTCTCAGAGCTTGGCCTGCCCTCTTGGTCAGGCACGAACGGTGGCCCCCATTTTCGAGTGTCATCCCCTTCACCCGGTTTTTCAATCTTGACCACGTCTGCACCGAGATCTCCGAGCAGCTGTGTCGCAGAGGGTCCTGCCAGAATCCGGGAGAGATCGAGTACCCGCAATCCAGCGAGCGCCATGGGTGTATGAGCAGTCACGGAGGGCCCAGCGTCGAACACGCTGCAGGAGAGTCTTTCATCACTAAGGCCTGACAAAACTACCTGATTTTCCGCCGTGTTTTTCCAACAGTTGGATATCGGTTAGCGTCATGGCACGGTCAATCGCTTTGCACATGTCATAAATGGTCAGTAGCCCGACACTGACTGCAGTGAGGGCCTCCATCTCGACGCCTGTTTTCCCGGTAACTTCCACGGTGGCTGTGCATCGAACACTCGGTGGACTTTCAATTGTTTCGAAGTGAACCGCTACCCGGCTGAGCATTAAGGGGTGGCAAAGCGGGATCAAATCAGATGTTTTTTTTGCCGATTGAATTGCAGCGATCCGGGCAATGCCGATGACATCCCCTTTTTTCGCATCACCCTGACGGATGTGGGCTAGGGTCTCGGGCGCCATCTGAATAACTCCGCTTGCAATCGCAACCCGATGGGTGTCGGTTTTCTCGGCGACATTGACCATGTGGGCCTGGCCTGAGGAATCAAAGTGGGACAATTGAGTCATAGACCCTATGATAGAACGTATGCATTGTAAAAAAGCCGTTTCACCCAAGACCGGTATTTACCCGAGGCTTGCTGCCGCTTGTCTCGTACCGGTTTTTCTGGGGGGGCTTGCATCGGGCGGTCATGCGCAGTTGCGCCCGGGAAGTATTGATAACCTGCCCGCACTCGGTGAGGCCTCCGTCGATGAGCTCTCCCCGGCCGCTGAGCAGCGTCTTGGCGACCAGATCTATCAGGAATTCCTTCGTATAGGTGTTGTCCATGATGATCCGGAGACCACCGATGCCCTGAGTCGTCAGGCCAACCGATTACTCTCTGCCGCAGGTGCCTTGGGGCATCTCGAGGCCCAACGGCCGTTTCGATTCTTTATCGTAAAAGACCCCTCGATCAATGCATTTGCATTGCCAGGCGGATACATCGGTATCCATTCCGGCTTAATAACGGCATCCGACCGCGAGAGCGAGGTGATGTCGGTCCTGGCCCACGAGATTGGCCACGTGACACAGCGACACATCGCGCGAATGTTTGGTCAGCAGCGTCAGAGCTCGGCGGTGATGATTGCCGCCGCGGTGTTAGCCGCGATGGCGGCGCGCGCGAGTCCTGACGCGGCGATGGGCGTGATGTCTCTCGGGCAGACTGTTGCGATTCGGGATCAACTGTCATTTTCCCGGGATGCTGAACGAGAGGCCGATCGTGTTGGAGTTCAGATACTGACGGAATCAGGGTTTGACCCAGCGGGCATGGCCTCTATGTTTGAGCGTTTAAGCCAGGCGGGGCGGCTTTATGACAATAACGCCCCAGCCTATCTTCGGACCCACCCATTGTCGACTGAGCGAATTGCAGATATCCAGGGCCGACTGCAAAGTGGTGCTTATCAATCGCGTGGCCAGCAGGGAAATCTTAGACCCTTAATCACGGCGAATTCAACGGCCTATGATTGGATTAGGGCAAAACTAATTGCCTCGGCAGACCTGAAGGTCGATGGCCTGCGTGCTGCGCGCCAACGCCTTGAGCTCCAGCTCAAAGATCCGAAGAAGTCCGGACCGGCGACGCTGGGCCCTCTGCATTTCGGGGTGTCCTGGGCCGCACTGTTGCAGCGTGATTTTGTAGCGGTCGCCCATCATCTGCGTTTGGCAAGAGAGCAGGCAGAGATTGGCGGCTTTGTGCAAGAGGTGGCCCCTTTTCTGGCCCACTTGCAGATCCAGTGGGCGATTGCGGCCAATGAATCGCAGTTGATCGATACCTTGTCTCAGCAATTCTTTAAAGAATTTGGGGACCATCGCGCGATGGTCCGGGCCTTGATTGAAGCGCGCCTGCTCGCGAAGCAACCGCTCGAGACAACTGCCCGATTTGCTCGTATCGCAACACAACAGTGGCCTCACGATCCTCAGGTCTGGGCACTATTGGCACGCACCGAACTGGCCTCGGGCCGACGTGCGGCACAGCATGCGGCCATTGCTGAACAATATGTGTTGTCGGGGGCTTACGCTGCGGCAATTGAGCAGTTAAGCCTGGCGCGCACCGCAGGCGATGCTGATTTTGTTGCGATGTCAAAAATTGATGCACGGCTTACAACGATTCGCGCTATTTTGCGTCGCGAACAACTCGAGCGTCAGCAATCAAATCGCTAGACGAGGCATATCGTTTAATTGTGTGACGTGATCGTCTCGGCAGGAAGGTTCAAACGCTCAATCACACGCTCAGAGGGCAGATCCTTCAGACAGGCCGTTGTACCCAGCGGACAGACCCGTTTAAAGCATGGGCTGCACTTCAGGTTAAGGCTGAGTACGACTGCTTTTTGAGAGTGGGGTGGTGTGTGATGGGGATCTGTGGACCCAAATAGTGCAATGACAGGAACCCCTAATGCCGCCGCTGCATGCATCAGGCCAGAGTCATTGCTGATAACCTGAGGGGCATGGGCAATGATCGCAAAAGCTTCCATGAGTGTCGTTTTCCCGCAGAGATTTTCTGTCCTTGGGTTGGAATTTTTCTGGGTGGGTGTCGTTGCAGAGACGTAATTTAAAATCGTTTCGCCAGCCGCAAAATCCCTTGGTCCGCCCACGATAATTACTCGGTGTTCGATTGACGTATCAAGCCAGGCCAGGGCAACCCTGGCGAAGTGTTCTAGCGGCCATTGCTTGGCTGGACCATACTCCGCACCCGGGCACAGGATTAAAGCGCCGGCGGTGTCGACTCGCGGCTGGGCAGGGGAATTGAGGCGCGGCTGATGAGCGCCGAATCCATCAATGCGTTCGGGCAGTGGCGGGTCATCGGCGAGTGCAAGGTATTGATGCAGCATCGAGGGCCTTCGGCCTGCTGGAGCGCTTGGAGGCGGGCGACGTTCATTAAGTAATCCGTAACGAAACTCACCCGTAAAGCCGCGTCTCCGCGGGATTTCCGCAAGAAAAGGGATAAGCGCTGATTTCAGTGAATTCGGACAGATGACGGCAAGCCCATAATGCCCTCGAAGTCTTGCTGCAATCTGCTGTCGTAACCGGAGTTGAAGCTGGCCATGCTGAAGATTCTCAACAATTACACGGGATACCGTACCCGCGCACTCATAGACTGCGGCAACCGCTGGAGTGGCAAGAACATCTACTGCATCGTATTGATTCGCAAGTGCATCAACTAACGCAAGCGAGACGATTGCATCGCCAACCCAATTGGGTGCGATGACGAGGGCGCGGGATTTAGTGGCCGTGGACAACCGCGCCGGCTTCAAGTTGGTACCTGGTGCCACAGTAAGGGCAGCGGGCATGACCTTCATGGCTGACATCAAGAAAAACCCGCGGATGGTGGTTCCAGAGAGGCATTCTCGGGTTCGGACAGAAGGCGGGTAACTCATCCGCTTTGAGAATAACGGACTGACCCTGAGGCGGTGGTTGTGTTGTGTTCGCTGACTTAGACATGCACGACTCCGATGGAGCTAGAGATTAGACGGGATAGATCCAATGCTTATACTGGGAGGCGCGTCCAGCAACAATATCAAAAAAGAGCGACTGGAGTTTCTCAGTAATTGGGCCACGCTTGCCATTTCCGATGGCGCGGTCGTCGAGTTCTCGGATTGGAGTGATCTCTGCGGCAGTACCCGTAAAGAAAGCTTCGTCCGCGCAATACATCTCATCGCGCGTGATCCGTTTCTCGATCGTTTGAATTCCAAGATCATGGGCCATTGTCATGACAGCATCGCGCGTAATGCCATCAAGGCATGAGGCGAGATCCGGCGTATAAATCTTTCCATTTTTAACAATAAAAACGTTTTCACCTGAGCCTTCGGAGACATAGCCATCGGTATCCAGTAAGAGGGCTTCATCATAGCCATGCACGGTGACTTCTTGATTAGCCAGAATGGAATTGATGTAGTAGCCGCAGGCCTTTGCGCGCACCAGCGAGACATTAACGTGGTGCCGAGAGAACGAGGATGTTTTTACACGAATCCCATTGTTTAGGCCGTCCTCTCCGAGGTAGGCGCCCCATGGCCAGGCGGAGATCGACGCGTGGATTTTATTGTCGCGCGCACCGATGCCCAATTTCTCAGATCCAATCCAGATCAGCGGACGGATATAACAGGACTCGAGTTGATTGCGCTTAACAACCTCGCGCTGGGCTTGCTCTAGCGTGTCGGCATCGAACGGCACCCGCATTTGAAAAATCTTTGCTGAGTTTAATAACCGCTGGGTGTGCTCTTTGAGGCGAAATATTGCGGGCCCAGACCCCGTCTTATAGGCTCTTACCCCTTCAAATACGCCCATTCCGTAATGGAGGGTGTGGGTCAGTACGTGGATCTTGGCGTCTCGCCAGGGTACGAATTCACCATCCATCCAGATCCAGCCATCTCGGTCGGCCATTGACATGTCGTGCCCCTGCTATTTAATAGAATCCCCTATTTTAGCGGACGGCTGGCTCTACAATTCAAGTTATGTCAGCGCTTAAATCAGCGGTCGTTTTCTTTCGAAGTCCTCCCGCGGTACAAGGGATACAAGATACCTTGCCGGCAGCCATTGCCATGGCGATCTGGGGGGCGGTCACCGGTGTTGCGATGGTGCAGTCGGGGCTCTCGACTGCGCAGGCCATCGGCATGTCGTTGTTGGTGTATGCAGGTTCCGCGCAACTGGCAAGCCTGCCACTTTTTGCGGCAGGGGCGCCCTGGCCCATTATCTGGGCGAGTGCATTGATCGTGAACCTCCGATTCGTTATTTATTCCGTCGCTGCGAAGCCATTTTTTCAACAGTTTTCTTGGCCGAAGCGGCTACTCCACGGCGTCGGCATGACGGATGCGTTGGCGGCCGAGTTTCTGCGTCGGTTTGATCCGGCCAAGTTACAGAGGTCAGGCCTGCTTCAGACGGAATCTCTGCGGCTGGCCCGCGAGCCGATTCACTACTACCGCGCCGCTTCGATTTTTATTTGGCTCGTCTGGCAATCGAGTTCGATTGCGGGAATTGTTCTCGCCCAGGAAATACCCGCCACCTGGGGGCTCGAATTTATCGCCACCATTGCGCTCATTGCCATGCTATTGCCGATGATGGTAGATCGGGCAGGGATCGTCTGTGTTGTGGTCGCAGGTGGCGTTGCCGTTTTGTCGATCACGCTGCCCCTCAACCTAGGCCTTCTCGTTTCCGTGCTTGCTGGGGTTCTTGCTGCGATTCTGGCCGATCGGCCGCAGATAGAAAAAACCAGGCTATCTTCATGACTGAACACGAGGCCTATATCTGGATTGGCATTGTTGGGCTGATGGGTGCCACCGTGATCTCGAGAACATTACTGATGTTGTGGCCTCGAGAATTTAGTCTGCCCTTTCGATTACAACGTGCGCTGCGCTTTGCGCCAATGGCCGCGATCGCGGCCATTATTGTTCCTAGCGTTTTACTCGAGCCGGGTAGTAGTTTTATTGGGCTGAGCCATCCGAAATCAATCGCGGTGTTGGCGAGCCTTATTGGGTGGTTTCTAACGCGACAGATGGTCGTGTCTATGGCTGGCGGCGTTTCGTTTTACCTTGCTGCTAAATTCCTGATCTGATTGCCTATCGTCCGGCGCTGTGGATTTCTTGTAAGGTTCTGCAGACTCTGGGCGCACCTGAAAAGACAGTCTCCCAGAGCGCAGCCACCGCAGCCCGTTCATTTGTTAATTCCGCTGGCGATACCCTTGCCGACTGAGCGCCGCAGAGACGCTCTGCGTGTTGTCGGCGGCGATACTCTCGATAGGCATTGCCCACGCGTTCGGCAAGGGCCTCGTCGATGAGTCGCAGGGCGCCTGCCAACCGAAGTAGCGCAATATTTCCGAGGTTTCCCGTCAATTCCGGGTAGTCGTGCGCAAAACGCAGAATGAGGGTCTGCACGATGAACTCAATATCCACCATGCCGCCCCGATCATGTTTGATGTCGAACTGTGCGGTTGTGTTAGGGTGACCCTCGTGCATTTTTTCCCGCATAGCGAGAACCTCTTCGAGTAGTTCAGTGACAGGCCGCTCAAGCTGCAGAATTCGGTTTCGCTCCGCCTCAAAAGCCATACCGACTCTGGTGTCTCCAGCGCAAAAGCGCGCGCGCGTTAGGGCCTGATGCTCCCAGATCCAGGCATGTTGCGTCTGGTATTCGATGAAGCCTCTGAGGGCGGTCACCAACAACCCGGCATTTCCATTCGGGCGAAGTCGTAAATCAATATCAAAGAGGCTCCCCGCTGCCGTTGCGGTCGACAGCCAGACATTGACCCGTTGTGCGAATCGGGCATAGATTTCGGGGGCTAACTCGTGGTCATCGTCGTAGAGAAAAATCAGATCAAGGTCGGAGGCATAGCCAAGCTCTTTGCCGCCGAGGCGGCCGTACGCTATCACGGCGAAGCACGGTTTTTCCCGGTGCCGTTTAGCAAGCGTGCCCCAGACCGTATCGAGCGTCACTTGCAAAACAGCATCAGCCATTGCCGAGAGGTGATCTGAGAGTGTCTCGACCTGCCATCGACCGTCGAGGTCTTGGACCAAAAGCCTAAAGAGATGTGCGTGGTGCACTTCTCGTAACGCGTCCATCTGAAGTTCGATATCAGGAACCCCATTATGCTGTGCATCACGAACACGGGATTCGAGTTCGGCACGAAAAGCCTGGTGGTCGGGCTCTGCGTGCATTGACCGGTTATCCAAGAGTTCATCTAAGACAATCGGGTGCTTCCTAAGATAGTCGGAGGCCCAGGCGGAGGCGCTCATAACGTGAGCGACTCTTGACAATGCGACTGGGTATTCATCAAAAAGTGCGAGGTAAGAGGCCCGGCGACTTATCGCTTCTAAAAGCTCGGTCAGCCGACTTAGGGTCTGTTCTGGGTTCGAGGTCTCCGATGCAATCTCTTTTGCTTTAATGAGGAGTCGGTCAAATTTTGTCTCCTTACTGGCGGCCTGGGGGGAGGGGTCTGCAGCGACACCGGCGAATAATCTCTCGAAAGACCCCCGAACTCGGTCCTGTGTCGTCTCAAGCGCCTTTATAAAACTCTCAGAATTCAGAAACCCCATTGAATCTGCAATATGCGCAATAGTCTCAGCTTTACCCGGAAGAACATGGGTCTGTGCATCATCGAGATATTGCAACCGATGCTCGAGGTTGCGCCAGAATTGGTAGGCCTCTTGCAGCATGGCCACCTCTTCTATGTCGAGTCGGCCGGAGGTGGAGAGATAGGTTAAGACCTCTCGGGTTCCTCGAGCCCTCAGTGGTTCTTCCTTGCCCCCTCGAATAAGCTGAAACAGTTGTGCGATAAATTCCACCTCTCGGATTCCGCCGGGACCAAGTTTGATATCGACCGGTGGGTATTGCCCTCCCATATGAGACTCTCGTCCCAGTGCGCGACGCGCGGCCTCTTGGCGGATCTGTGAGTGCAACTCTCTTAGCGCAGCGAGGACATTAAAATCGAGGTAGCGACGGAATACAAAAGGCCTGACCACGTCGTGCAGACCGCGGACGGATTGTTTAAACGATTCGGGGCTTTGTGCATGTGCCTGGTTAACAACCCGCGCCTTGATCCAGGCATAACGCTCCCATTCCCGGCCTTGCACGATGAAATATTCTTCAAGCATTCCAAGGCTCACCGCCAGCGGGCCCACATCACCATTAGGCCGCAGCCGCAAATCGACCCGAAATACAATTCCGTCGCCCGTGACCTCACCGAGGAGAGCGGCAATTCTTCGGCCGACCTTCGTAAAGAAGGTGCTCGTATCAATTGATCGGCTGCCTGGAGTGCTGGCGTCGGTCTGGCCCTCTTCAGAGAACACATAGATTAAATCCACATCAGAGGAGACATTGAGCTCTTCGCCGCCGAGCTTTCCCATGCCGACGATCATGAGATCTTGGGGCTGTCCACTTGCATCACGGGCAAGGCCGTGTTGGCGGATGGCGGCCGCCATGGCGGTCTGGTAAGCCATGTCGATGGTCAGATCAGCGAGGGCGGTAATGCTCTTAAGAGTCTCGTCAAACGTTGCCTTGCCCGTGAGATCTCGGGCCATGATGGCGATCACAACGCTGTTTCGAAACTGTCTCAGTGCGCTCGGCAGACGATCCATCGCGTCTGGTGCATGGGGGTCTGCCGTCGGCCAGCAGGCCTTGAAATGCTCGGTAAGCCGCTGGGCATCAATCGGCTGATCCGAGGCCATCATCTGATCGCGGGCTATTACCCCAGGGAGCGTCTGCCTGACGAAATGGGAGTGGGCGAGCGCTGCCTGGATCTGTGGCGAAGGGCTTTGGGGACTGTGAGCCGGAGACATTACTTTAATTTTCTAATTACCAATGGGTTCAATAGTGAAACACAAGGGTCCTGTGCAAGAATTCCGATCATGCTAACGCAAGCGCTCGCGCGCTATAAACCCCAGTTACGCCTGATTCTTCGAGGCCTTGCCATTGCGGTTGCAGGCGTGGTGGTGATGGCTGCGGCCAGTTTGCTGCTCATTCGATTCTGGCTCTGGCCCAGCATGCCTCAGTGGCAAGAGGGGATCGTCTCGTCGGCTCAGGCGGAGTTGTCAAAGCAAGGCCTTGTCTTAACAGTCGGGCCAGTCACTGCGGATTGGGAGAGTTGGATCGCACCTCGGTTGCGGGTTGGCAGCCTTGAGATGACGGATGCGGCTGGTCAACGGGTGCTTTCTGTGGGCGAAATTAATGCAACCTTGGGGCCCCGGTCTCTCGCGATGTTGTGGCATTGGCAGCCGATTTTTTCCGAGATTCGACTGCGCAACCCATGGGTCAAGGCCCAGCGAGGAGCAACGGGTGAGATCACGGTTGCAGGCCTGTCGATGGACCAGGATACACACCAGCCCACAGCGATTGATTGGCTCTTGCGGCAGGGGCGTCTGCGTATCGATGCCGGTGAGATGGTCTGGCACGATGTCGGCCGTGAGCGCTCGATCCAGATGTCTGAGATCACCTTAGCGTTAAACAACCTCGGGCAGCACCACTCGTGGGCCCTACGTGCCAGCCTGCCTGCTGCGTTGGGCGAGGGCTTCGTGCTGCAGGGGAATTTTCGGCACCCCCTGTTTGGAGCGCCGTCCTTGGTGAGTCAGTGGCACGGCGAGGCCTTTGTCCAGTTCGATCGCGTCAATCTGCAGGAGTTATTTCGTTTCGTTCATCTGCCGCAGCAAGCACCACTCCAGGTCAATGCGGGCCAGGGCGCAATGCGGGCCTGGGTGAAGCTGGCCGCAACAGAGCTTGAGGATCTGACGGTGGATCTTGATCTATCTGGAGCTTCACTGCAGTGGGGGAGCAGCGGGCGAAAGCCAATGACGCTTGAAACACTAACGGGCCGTGTAAAAACAAAGTTATCGGATCGTCAGCAGCATGTCACGCTAGAGGATGTCCATCTCAGGTCCACGCAGCTTGCCCAGCCCGTGTCGATCCCGTCTGCGGTCGTGGCGATCGAGCAGGACCCAACCGGTACAGCGCTTGCCACCAGAATCTCTTCAAAGTCGGTCGATATCACCGCTGCGATGTGGTTAGCAGAACACCTACCGATACCGGAGCAGTGGAAAAAGCATGTCACAGAGCTGCAACCCCGCGGCCGTCTCAATGATCTCGAATTTCGATGGCAAGAGTCTGACAGCCAGACCAAGGGCTTTCTTGTCGAGGCGCGTTTTGAAGACCTGTCTCTTGCCCCGGGCCACAAGCGCCCTGGTTTCGCGCGTTTGTCGGGCCGAATGAAGGCCCATGAGAAGGGGGGGGAGCTCTCTCTCGAGAGTCGATCCGCCAAGTTGATTTTCCCGGGAATTTTTCCCGAGGCCGCTCTGGAATTTGATCGGCTGTTATCGCAGGCGACATGGACATCAAAGAACCTCCTTGCAGCCGAGGGGGCGAAAACGGGGCCAGAAGTTTTTTTTGAAATCAAAAAGGCCTCCTTCGAGAATAAAGATGTCGCGGCAGAGGCTGTCGGAACCTATCAGTGGACCGGCGAGGGCCTTGGCCGCACCGCCCTGACGGGAAAAGTGACCCGGGCAAATCCGACCCAGATTTATCGTTACATTCCGCTCACCGTTGGCAAGGACACTCGGACCTGGGTGCAAGAGGCGCTGCAGAATGGAAAGCCGTATACCGCTGAGTTTGAGTTGGATGGGCCGCTGGCAAGTTTCCCCTTCCGCGATCCGACAGCGGGTCGATTCATCCTCAAGGCTCAGGCTGAGGGTGCCGCGCTGCGGCCTGCACCCGGCTGGCCGCTGATATCGGGAATCCGAGCAGGGGTTGTTTTTGATCGGCACCAGTTTCGAATTGATACGACAGGCGCGAGAATTAATGATTTGACCTTAACCCCTGTGCAGGGCCGTATTGATGATCTTGAATCGGATCGACCACAGCTGGTTATTAATGGCGGCTTGAGTGGTGAGTTGCAGCGGTTGATCGAGGCTGTCAATCAGTCGCCCCTGAGATCAGCCCTCAAGGAGTCAACGGTCCCGATGACAGCGAAGGCGCCTGCTAATTTATCGCTCTCAATGCAGCTCGACCTGGATAACGGTGACCGCTCAGTAGTGGAAGGTAAGCTCGGGGTTGGCCGTGGCACGTTTCGTTTCTCGCCGACACTGCCCGAGGTCACAATTAATTCGGGTGATTTAAGTTTCAACCGAGAGGGCATTCAACAGCTTGATTTTCGGGGCCAGGCGATGGGTGGCCCCTTGCGTGTTCGAAGTCTTGCTAGCCCAACGGCTAGCCGTGTAACGGGAACTACTGCAGGTAAAAGCATGGCCTTTAATTTCGAAGGGCAGGCCACCGCGGCTGGCCTAGAGACGTGGGCGGAGCAGGCCTCGGGATTTGGATTTAAAAATTCTCTACAGGGATCGACACGCTATGCAGCGACTTTAACGCTTCGCGAGGGTGTGGCCCAACTCGTCCTGAATACCTCTCTCGAAGGATTGGGAAGTCAGCTGTTTGGGCCATTTAAAAAATTAGCGCGGGATGATTGGGGCGCACGATTAGAGTTGATACAGACTGAGGCAAAGACAGGCTCTTTGGCACAGCAAGTCTGGACAATCCAGTCGGCGAGCCAGAAAATTAATGTTCGGCTGAATCGACAATTGAATCAACGGCGTGAAACTCTAGTTGAGCTGGACACCCCATCGCTCGCAGGCCAGCTGAAGTGGGTTCCCGCTCCGACTCGTGGGCCGGCAAGGCCGCCGCTGCTGCAGGCGAAATTAACAAAGCTCTGGCTTGATAAGCCAAAGCCCGTTGAGGATTCGGGATCGTCAAAGCCGTCGAATGACGCCGCACAGAATTGGCCGACTGTTGATTTGACGGTTGATGATTTTCGCGTTGGAGAGCGTCGCTGGGGAAAGCTCGAGGCTCAGGCATCACCGGTCATCGCAACCCGAAGTTGGGAGATCCTGCGATTTGCAATGACAAATCCCGATGCTGAGCTCACAGGTCAGGGTCAATGGTCAATGCTCGCTGGTGGGCCGCGTGGCCGTGCATCGTCGCGAACGACATTGGACGTTGAGCTCGCACTAAAAAATGGCGGCGCATTGCTCGCGCGATCCGGCTATCCGGGGGTTGTAAAAGATACGCAAGGAAAACTAGAGGGCCGATTACATTGGCCGGGCTCCCCGCTTGACTTTTCAGGGTCGATCCTCAGTGGCAATCTCAGCTTAAATCTTCAGCAGGGGCAGTTCCTCAAGACCGAGCCAGGAATTGCAAGACTGGTCGGCGTTTTAAATCTGCAGTCATTGCCAAGGCGCATTAAATTAGACTTTCGGGATGTTTTCTCTGAGGGGTTCACCTACGAGAGAATTCGTGGAGATCTGCAGTTCCAAAATGGACAGGCTGCGACCCAGAATTTGAGAATCATTGGCGTTCAGGCCTCGGTCATGCTCGAGGGCTCGGCCGATATTCGGCGTGAAACCCAGAATCTGCGGGTCTTGGTCTTGCCAGAGGTGAACGCTGGTCTTGCATCGCTGGGCTATGCCGCTCTGGTTAATCCCGCAGTCGGCCTTGGAGCATTCATCGCACAATATGTGTTGCGTAACCCCGTGAGGGAATTGTTGTCATACGAATACAAGGTCACGGGTGGCTGGGATGATCCTATTGTCGAGCCGGTGAAACGCGAGATGCGAAGCGATCCTCCCGAGATCCGTTCATCAGAAAAGTGAGCAAGGCATGACCGCCAATTCCGAGATTGATTTTCAGGGGCCCATTGTGACGGCATCCGTTCAGATGGTAAGCACACCCCGCGTCGATGAGAATATTGCCCGAATGAACTATTGGGTGGGGCAGGCAGCAGAGCGGGGTGCTCAGCTGGTGTTGTTGCCGGAGTATTTCTGCCTGATGGGAGACGATGGAGACAAAGTCCGGATACGAGAGCCCCATGGGACAGGAGCGGGCTCGCCAATCCAGCGCGCCTTGTCTCAGGCTGCATCGCGTTACCGGGTGTGGTTAATCGGGGGTACGGTGCCCCTCGTGGCGAGCACGCCAGATCGCGTGCGCAACGCCGTCTTGGTGTACGGACCAGATGGCATAGAACGCGCGCGCTACGACAAGATTCATTTATTTGCATTCACAAAAGGAAGCGAAAGCTATAACGAAGCAAAGACTATCGAGCCAGGTGAGACGCCAATTGTCTGCCAGACAATCGCAGGCCGAACGGGGCTCTCGGTCTGTTATGACCTTAGATTTCCTGAGCTTTATCGGCGGCTCGCACCCTTAAATCTAATCGTGATGCCTGCTGCATTCACCTACACGACCGGCAGGGTTCACTGGGAACTCCTGATCCGCGCCCGTGCCGTTGAAAATCAGTGTTATGTCCTGGCGAGCGCTCAGGGCGGCCTGCACGAGAATGGGCGCAGAACCTGGGGGCAAAGTATGCTTGTGGATCCCTGGGGGGAGATTCTCGCGCAGCTTCCCACGGGCGAGGGCCTGGTGTTGGGCAAGATGGAGCCTGAGCGACTCCGTGAGATTCGCACCAATTTACCTGCTTTAAATCATCGACAATTTAACTAACACTGAAAGTCACTATGAAACCCGCTGATACCGCCATTGCCTCTCTCGCGACTGCGCAGTCTCTGCTGCTTGAGCCCTATGGCCTAAATGAGCAACACCTTCACCGCGCACTGAGAGACATTTTTCAGCATCGGGTGGATTACGCAGACCTCTACTTTCAATACACCCGCTCGGAGGCTTGGAGCCTTGATGAGGGGATCGTTAAAAGCGGAAGTTTTTCAATTGATCAAGGCGTTGGTGTTCGGGCGGTCAGCGGGGAGAAAACGGCTTTCGCGTATTCGGATGTGTTGAGCCCCGAGGCCTTGCAGGAGGCCGCGATCACAACGCGGGCCATTGCGAGGGCGGGGCAATCCACACGAAAAAAGCTTGTTACCGCCCCCGCGTTATCGATACCGCCGAAGGTGCTCTACGGCGATCGCGATCCCTTGGCTGCATTAACAGCCCAAGAGAAGGTGGACTTGCTCGGCCGTGTTGAAACAATGGCTCGGGCGAAAGATCCCAGAGTGATCCAGGTCATGGCGTCTCTTGCGGGTGAGTACGACGTGGTGATGGTCCTGCGGAGTGATGGTGTGATGGCGGCCGACATCCGACCCTTGGTTCGGCTCTCGGTAACCGTGATTGCGGAGCAGGGAGGTCGGCGAGAGCAGGGTTCAAGTGGCGGTGGTGGTCGACAAGACCTCTCGATGTTCTCCGATGATCTGATTCGGCACTATGTTGATGAGGCCGTCCGACAAGCATTAATCAATCTTGAATCCCGACCCGCGCCTGCCGGCTCGATGGCCGTTGTCCTTGGGCCCGGCTGGCCTGGCGTTCTCTTGCATGAGGCCATTGGTCATGGTCTCGAGGGCGACTTTAACCGCAAGGGGTCCTCTGCATTTGCGGGAAGAATCGGACAGCAGGTCGCCGCTAAGGGAGTTACGGTTGTCGATGACGGCACACTTGCCGATCGCCGTGGATCGCTTAACGTGGATGACGAAGGCCATGCGACCCAATGCAATGTGTTAATCGAGGATGGCGTTTTGAGGGGCTACATCCAAGACTCATTGAATGCGAGGCTCATGAAAGTGCCGCCAACGGGCAACGGTCGGCGTGAGTCTTATGCCCATCTCCCGATGCCAAGAATGACCAATACCTACATGCTCTCGGGCAAGGAGGATCCGCAGGCGATTGTCGCATCGTTAGATCGTGGGCTCTATGCGGTGAACTTTGGCGGCGGGCAGGTCGACATCACAAGCGGAAAGTTTGTGTTTTCGGCTTCTGAGGCCTATTGGGTTGAGAACGGAAAGATTCAATATCCCGTTAAAGGCGCGACCATTATCGGCAATGGACCAGACGCGCTCACCCGGGTGACGATGATCGGAAACGATTTGGCGCTCGATTCGGGGGTGGGGACCTGCGGCAAAGAAGGCCAGAGCGTCCCCGTAGGCGTTGGCCAGCCAACGCTGCGAATCGAGTCGCTCACCGTCGGGGGGACCGCAGGCTAAAATAACGGGATGGAACCCAAAGCACAGAAAAAATCCCTCTCCCAGACCGACGACCTGCGAATTCGCGAGATTAAAGAGCTCGCGCCGCCCTCGCAGGTCATTCGCGATTTTCCAATCTCAGCCTCTGCAGCAGAGGTTGTGAGCGCCACCCGCCAGGCGATACACCGAATTATTCATGAGATGGATGATCGGCTATTGGTGATTATCGGCCCGTGTTCGATTCACGACCCTAAGGCCGCCCTCGAATACGCAACGCGACTAGCCGCGCAGCGACAGCATTACGCGCAGGATCTCGAGATTGTAATGCGGGTGTATTTTGAAAAGCCTCGTACAACCGTCGGCTGGAAAGGTCTGATTAACGATCCCGCGTTGGACAACAGTTTTGATATTAATCGTGGGCTCAAGACTGCACGGCAGGTGTTGCTCAATATTAATGAGCTCGGTCTGCCCGCGGGAACCGAATTCCTAGACATGATCTCGCCCCAGTACATTGCTGATCTCGTCTCATGGGGTGCAATCGGAGCCCGGACAACAGAGTCGCAGGTGCATCGAGAGTTGGCATCAGGCTTGTCTTGCCCTGTTGGTTTTAAAAATGGTACTGACGGTAATCTGCGGATTGCCCTCGATGCCATCAAAGCCGCCGCCCATCCCCATCACTTCTTATCGGTGACCAAAGGCGGGGTCTCGGCAATCGTATCGACAGGTGGAAATGAGGATTGCCACGTGATTTTGCGTGGCGGTAAGGCGCCTAACTATGATGCGGCAAGTGTTGAGGCCGCCTGCAAGGAGTCGACGACCGCCAATATAGCCTGCAGGCTCATGGTGGATATGAGCCACGCGAACAGTAGTAAGAAGCCAGAAAATCAGTTGCCTGTATCGCAGAACATTGCGGCGCAGGTAGCAGGTGGTGAGCAGAGAATTTTTGGCGTAATGGTCGAGAGCCATCTCGTGGGAGGGCGGCAAGACTTAGTGCCCGGCCAGCCCCTTACCTATGGGCAAAGCATCACGGATGGCTGCATCGATTGGGACCAGAGCCTACAAATACTTGAAACCCTTGCTAACTCCGTTCGTGCGCGTCGTCTGGCACTAGCTGATACCGCCTGATCGGTCGCGCCTCCAGAGTACGTCGGCTCCAGGTCCGCCGCATTCCGCAGAGCGGTTTAGTGTGCGGGCCAAAATAAAAAGCAGATCGGATAATCGGTTGAGGTAGTAGCCGATCTCATCGCGTATCGGTGCCCGGGCCCGGAGGTGAATCAGGCTGCGTTCTGCCCGCCGCGCCACCGTGCGACAGATATGGGCGAGAGCCGACGCGCGACAACCGCCCGGCAATATGAATTCTTGCAGACGGGGAAGGTGCTGATTCCAGGCCTCAATCTCTGCGTCGAGGGCTTCGACCCGGGACATCGGGAGCAGGGCATAGCCAGGTATCGAGAGTTCTCCGCCGATATCAAATAAATCGTGTTGAATATCGATCAACCTGTCGTGTATCGATCGCGGCATGGGCTCGGCCAGAAGCACCCCGATGGCGCTGTTGAGTTCGTCGATATCGCCCATCGCACAGATGCGGGCATCTGTTTTTGAGACACGGGATCCATCACCAAGACCCGTGGTGCCGTCATCGCCAGTGCGGGTTGTAATTGTAGAGAGTCGATTTGCCATTTAAAAAATTCTACTCCTAAGGCCTTGGGATTGGCCCGAATTCAGCCTTTCCAGCCCGCCATGTGTGGGCTATCGGCGATCGGCGATTGATTCCTCTACAATCAGTTGCAACCCCACTTATTCTCCCAACTCTCTATGAACGCGCCACGCGAGCTGCACCTAGGCGAACTCCGCTTCTCTGACTATACCCAGCCAATGGATAGCGAAAAGCGCAATGCCTTAATTCAGGCGCTATCGGCCATTGTCCCCTCAGCGAGTCTGTTGACGGCGCCTGAAGCCTTGCGCCCCTATGAGTGTGATGGACTGGCGGGTTACCGGCAGCTTCCCGCGGTGGTTGTCTTGCCAACCGAAGAGTCTCAGGTGGTGGCAATTCTTAAAGCTGCTCATCGAATGGATGTGCCAGTTGTCGCGCGCGGCGCAGGAACTGGACTCTCGGGGGGGGCGATGCCCCATCGTGGCGGTATTGTGCTGTCGCTAGCGCGATTTAAAAGCATTCTCTCAATTGATCCCGTATCGAGAACAGCGCGAGTTCAGCCCGGCGTTCGTAACGCTGCAATTTCCGAGGCCGCGGCGCCTTTTGGTCTGTACTATGCCCCGGATCCCTCCTCACAGATCGCCTGTTCAATCGGCGGTAATGTGGCCGAAAACTCAGGGGGCGTTCATTGCCTTAAATATGGATTAACGGTTCATAACGTGCTGCGTGTCCGAGCAATCACTATCGAAGGCGATGTGATTGAGTTGGGCTCAGAGGCATTGGATAGCCCAGGGCTCGATTGTTTGTCCACCATGGTTGGGTCGGAGGGGATGCTGGCCGTCACCACGGAGGTCACCGTAAGGCTTATCCCGAAGCCACAACTTGCACGTGTCATTATGGCGTCGTTTGACGACGTCGAGAAATCAGGCGCGGCGGTGGCTAACCTCATCGCAGCGGGCATCATTCCTGCTGGGCTTGAGATGATGGATCAGAAAACGACGGCCGCTGTCGAAGAGTTTGTACACGCTGGATATGACTTAAATGCGCAGGCCATTCTGCTGTGTGAGTCGGACGGTACCCCTGAAGAGGTTGAAGAAGAAATCGGTCGTATGAAAGAGGTTCTCGCGCAGAACGGCGCGACGGATATGCGAGTCTCAGAAAGCGAAGACGAACGACTGCGATTTTGGTCGGGAAGAAAGAATGCATTTCCTGCAGCAGGGCGTGTTGCAGCAGATTACTACTGCATGGATGGCACGATTCCGCGCAGACGACTTGGGGAAATGCTGAAACGCATTTCAGAGATGGAGAAAAAATATAACCTTGGGTGCATGAATGTATTTCATGCGGGGGATGGCAACCTACATCCATTAATTCTTTTTGATGTGTCCAATCCCGGAGAGTTTCACCGTGCGGAGCTATTTGGTGCGGAAATTCTTGAGCTCTGCGTTGAGTTTGGCGGAACCGTGACCGGTGAACATGGTGTCGGAATCGAAAAGATAAACAGTATGTGCGTGCAGTTCTCCCCTGAGGAGCGCATAGGGTTCTTTGCGGTGAAGCGCGCCTTTGATCCGGTTGGGTTACTCAACCCTGGCAAGGCCATACCAACCCTATCCCGTTGCGCCGAATATGGTCGTATGCATGTCCACCATGGGGCTCTCAAATTTAAAGAACTCCCGCGCTTTTAACTGCCCATGGAACCGACAGTGCCTCCGCAGACCGATTGGCTTGCCCAGTCCGTAGAGATGATTCGCGAGGCAAAAGCGACGGGTCAATCACTGCGGTTTGAGGGTTTTGGGTCGAAGAATTTCTATGGCCAGCCCCCCAATCCTGCCTCTCGGCTCCTCTCCACGCGCGCATACTCGGGGATCGTGGATTACGACCCAACCGAATTGGTGGTTGTGGTGAAATCGGGCACGCCGATAACCGAACTTGAGTCGGTTCTGTCGCAGTCGGGGCAGATGTTGGCCTTTGAGCCTCCGCGATTTGGCGGGCTTGGGTCGGCTGGTGGAATGATCGCCACGGGGCTGTCCGGGCCGCGACGGCTTAGCGCAGGGGCAGCGAAAGATTTCATCTTGGGAATCACTATGGTCGACACCCAATGCGTGCAGTTACGGTTCGGTGGCACGGTGATGAAGAACGTCGCCGGCTATGACTTGTCTCGGTTAAACACTGGCGCAATGGGAATATTAGGCCTGTTGGTAGACCTCTCGTTGAAGGTTCTTCCAAAACCGCCCGCAGAGGAAACCATCGAATTCGAGGTGAGTGCCGATGAGTCAATCGATTGGGTGAATGCCTGGGGTGGTAAGCCGTATCCGATCTCTGCAACATGTTGGATTTCTGGCCGTTTATTTGTTCGATTATCGGGGGCATTTGCGGCTGTACGCGCGGCAAAAGAAAAGCTGGGCGGGCAGTTGCTCTCCGATTCAAAAGCCAATCCTTTCTGGGTGCGCATACGAGACCACTCGGACGGTTTCTTTTCTCTCGACTCGGATGATCCAGAAACAGCACTCTGGCGAATCTCGGTGCCGACTGCATCGGCACATATTACTGGCCTAATGGATGCGCAGTGCATCGAGTGGGGAGGCGGTTTGCGTTGGATAAAAACAAGTGCGCCTGCCCAACAGATTCGTGAGATCGCCCGGGCTCTTGGCGGGCACGCAACCTTATTTCGAACGGTGCATCCTGAGATGCGAGCCAGGATTGGTGCGTTTTCGGAGATTTCGCCTGCGATCATGAAAATTCATCAACGCCTCAAGCAAGAACTCGACCCCAACTCGATTTTCAATCCCGGCCGCCTAATCGCTGGCCTCTGAGCCCGATTTTTTAATCAAACTGCGCTAGAGAGTTTATGGAAACCACCCTTGCACCTGAATTCGCAAACACCTCGCGAGGGCTTGCTGCGCAGGAGATTCTCAGGCGCTGCGTCCACTGTGGTTTTTGTACGGCAACCTGCCCCACCTATCAGATTCTCGGTGATGAACGAGATGGGCCGCGCGGTCGAATTTATATGATCAAACAGATGGTGGAGGGTGCTCAGGTCACACGGGAGACCCAGATTCATCTTGATCGCTGCCTCACCTGCAGAAACTGCGAAACCACCTGCCCCTCGGGGGTGGCCTATGGCCAATTGGTCGATATTGGTCGAACGATGATTGAAGAGCGTATCTCGCGGCCCTGGGGTGAGCGCCTGTTGCGCCAAGCACTCAAAGTGGGATTGACGTCGCCTGTTTTTGCGCCAGCCATGCGACTTGGTCAGGCCCTGCGCGGTGTTTTACCTGCGACGCTACGGGCGAAAGTGCCGCAGTTTCGGCCGCCGGGACCGATTCCGACCCGACAGCACGCACGATCTGTCATTTTGCTTAAGGGGTGCGTGCAGCCTGCCATGCTTCCCGGTATTGACGCGGCAACACGGCGTGTACTGGATACGCTCGGCGTCTCCTCAGTTCAGATTCCGGGGTCGGGTTGCTGTGGTGCGATCAAAACGCATCTTGCAGACCCCGCCGGCGGGGCGCAGGACGCTCGGCGCAATATTGATGCCTGGTGGCCTGAAATCGATGCCGGCCGTTGTGAGGCGATCGTGGTCAATGCGAGTGGCTGCGCAGTGATGGTGAAAGAGTATGGGCATTTGTTAGCAGATGATCCGCATTACGCAGAGAAGGCAAGACGTATCAGCAGCCTCGCAAAAGATCCGATCGAATTTCTAGAGTCCTTGCTACCCGAGTTGCAGGCGGTTGTTCAGCAACATCGATCAGAGGTCCCGGCTGACCGGGTTGCGTTCCACCCTCCCTGCACACTTCAGCATGGCTTAAAGATTCGTGGTGCGGTTGAAGCCCTCCTTAGCGCGCTGGGGGCAAAGCTCGTACCCGTCGCGGATAGCCATTTGTGCTGTGGATCGGCGGGCACCTACTCGGTATTGCAGCCGGCCCTCTCTTGCGAATTGAAACTGCGCAAACTCGATGCCCTGGGTGAGCATCGACCCGACATTATTTTGTCAGCTAACGTTGGTTGTATTACGCATTTGCAGTCAGGAACGCAGACGCCGGTTCGTCACTGGCTCGAGTGGGTCGATATGCAACTGCAATCGACTTAGGCTGGCGTGATCGTACCGAGAATGCGCTCGCCGATTGCGCCAGTCACGCTTGGCGTGTTGCCCGCTAGGCCATCAATCGTTCGGCTTGCGAGCCAGGCAAACGCTGCGGCCTCAATCACCTGAGGGTCCCAGCCCAAGACCTTTGTCGATTCAACAGGGATTGCACGCTCGAGGATCGCTGCCAATTCATGTCCAATAGCCTCTAGTAGGTGACCATTTCTTGCGCCCCCGCCGCAGACAAGAAGTCGATCGCACTGCCTTTTGCCCCCATCGACCGACCGTTCAAGCCGTTGAATCTCCAGAGCGATACTTCTCGCCGTGAGATGCAAAAGCGTGGCCTGCACATCATGGGCCTGAAGATTTGCAAACCTAGCCTGCGACAGAAAAGTATTGAGCCAGTTCTCTGAGAATAAGTCCCGGCCTGTGCTTCTTGGGGGCTCGACAGAGAAAAATGGATCGCTGAGCATCGCGTGCAGAAGTGGTGTGTGGAGATTGCCTGTTGATGCCCACAGGCCGTTGTTATCGTAGTCATGTCCTTGGTGGCGGCGTATCCAATAATCCAGTAAGAGATTTCCAGGCCCTGTGTCATAGCCGAGTGTCGGCTGCCCGAGCCAGCTGATATTGGCGATTCCGCCGATATTGATCACAGCCCGATGTTCGCTCTCCGACTGGAAAATTGCCTGATGAAACGCGGGGACTAGGGGCGCCCCCTGACCCCCTGCCGCAATATCTCTACTGCGAAAGTCAGACACTACCGTGATGCCAGTAATCTCAGCGATTCGTGCAGGCGAATTCAATTGAATCGAGTACCCCAGTTGCGGCTGATGCCGAACGGTCTGACCATGGACACCGATCGCATCGATAGCGCGGCGTGAGATGCCGTGGCTGGTGAGTGCCTCGAGAACCGTTCTCGCGATCGAATCCGAGAAACTATTCGCGATGAGTGCTGCCCGATGGAGTTCGTTTTCTGATGGCGACTGAAGGCTCATGAGCGCGTCGACTAGCGAACGATCCATTGGCCGTGAGAAAAAATGCGCAAGCTCAAGCGCGGGTCTGACATGGCCGAGTGTGACCTGACTCCCAATTTCCACGATAGCAACATCGATCCCGTCGAGGCTTGTTCCCGTCATCACACCTGCGAAATAGCGTTTCTTTTCTGAGACTGTTCCTGCGACCACGGCGCTATTGAACCTTGGCGGTGTTAACGTTATCGAGCAGGGTCAGGCGTGCGCGGAGATCGTTGGCTACTTTTTCAAACTGCCGGAGTTGCGCGCCAACGAGCGTTGGGACTTGAGGGTTCTCGGCAAGTATTCGACTTGGGTCCATATGTCGGCCGTTGACAAGAAATTCATAGTGAAGGTGCGGTCCGGTCGCCCAACCGGTCGAGCCCACAAAACCGATGACCTCACCCATCTGGACTGTCTTGCCACGCGCCAACGTGGGGGAGTAGCCGCTGAGGTGTGCGTAGAGGGTTGAGTAGCGTTCATTATGTTTAATTTCAACCGTATTGCCATAGCCTGTGCTCCAGCCTTTTGAAACGACCACACCATCAGCAACTGAGCGCACGGGCGTTCCATTCGGGGCAGCATAATCCACGCCGCGATGGGCCCTCGGGTCACCAAACAGAGGGTGTAGGCGATAGCTTGTAAACCCTGATGACATTCGGGTGTAACGCAGGGGCTCGGCTAAGAAGCCCCGCTTAACCGATTTGCCTTGCGCATCATAGAAATTTCCTTTGCCGCTCTCCGGGTTCTCAAAATAGAGCGCCTCGTAGGTTTTCTGGCCAGCCTCAAACCGCACAGCACTTAACTTGTACGCACCGATATCTTTCCCGCCCACGAGCTGATTCTCGTAAATCACGCGGACAATGTCGCCGGCGTTGACCTGACGACGGAAGTCAAGGTCCGATTCAAAGAGCGTGACGACCTGCTCGGTGATGGCCTCCGGCACACCGGCCTCATCCATTGCGCCGAAAAATGATCGCCCGACTTGTACCGAACGGTGTTCAATGCGTGTCTCAGATCCAAGCCGTGCGGTGCGGGTGAGGAACTGACCCTCACCGGTGCGTTCGACGATCCATGCATCGAGCTTATTGAGGAGCTGCAGTCGCAGCAATTTACCCTCAAGGTCGGTGCGGACCAGCGCCGTTTGCCCGACGTTACTTCTGAGTACCGCGTTGGTCCGAGAGTCACGTCTTAGGTAGGCCCGCGCTGCCGGGTCCTCGACACCAAGCCGCTCGAGCAATGCCTCTACAGAGTCGTTTTTTCGGACCTCATCTTCACGGGTGAGCTCTAGGCCATGGGCCGACAAGGCAGAGGCCTGTTCGGTCAGCCCTGTGGGCTTTAGTTCGACAGCGACACTGGCGAGCAGCATCTTGGATTCCGCCTCCGATACCCCTGAAACGCCTAGGGCTGTAATCAGTGCCATCATCAGCCCGAAAACGGCTGGACCGACCGTCCAGAGGCGTTCGGGGTTCTGAATGGAGAAGCGTCGCATAAGGGCTAAAATTCTAGCCTCTTATCGGAGTGCCGTCCTACCAAATGGCCGGATCCGTTAGATCGTGTTGTTCCCCTAATCTAAATGAGTCATGGCGTGCGTCAGAACCCAATAACCCAGAGTGCCGTTGAGCAGCCCGCGCCGGTCGCTGTCTCGGCAGGCGTCGAGCAGGCCATGGCGGTTGCGATGCGCGGCTGTGATGAACTCCTGGTCGCTCAAGAGTTCATCAATAAACTTGTGCGTTCCGAGAAAACCCAGAAACCTCTGCGCATCAAGCTCGGCTTAGATCCCACCGCACCTGATCTGCACCTTGGCCATACCGTCGTGCTCAATAAGCTGCGCCAGCTACAAGATTTGGGACACACCGTGATTTTTCTCATTGGGGACTTCACGGCGCTGATCGGTGATCCTACAGGCAGGAATGCAACGCGCCCGCCCCTATCGACCGAGGAAATAAAAGCCAACGCGGAGACTTATTTCAAGCAGGCAGCGCTTGTGCTGGACGCTGACAAAACCGAGATCCGTTATAACTCGGAGTGGTGCGACCCCCTTGGGGCACGGGGCATGATTCAACTGGCGGCACGCTACACCGTGGCCAGGATGCTCGAGCGTGATGATTTCACAAAGCGTTATAAGGGCGGGGTCCCCATCTCGGTCCATGAGTTTCTCTACCCCTTGGTCCAGGGTTATGACTCAGTCGCCTTAGAGGCAGATTTAGAACTTGGCGGTACTGATCAGAAATTTAATCTCCTGATGGGCCGTGAGTTACAGCGCGAGTATGGGCAGGAGCCCCAATGCATTCTGACAATGCCGCTTCTGGTTGGACTTGATGGTGTCGAGAAGATGTCCAAGAGTAAGGGTAACTATGTCGGCATTTCTGAAAGGCCCTCAGAAATATTTGGCAAACTCATGTCGATTTCTGATGTGTTGATGTGGAACTACTTTGAACTGCTCTCTTCGCGGCCGATGACCCAGATTGCCGCCCTAAAGGCGGAGGTCGAGGCAGGCCGAAACCCGCGCGATATTAAAGTTGATCTCGCCGTTGAAATCGTTGCCCGTTTCCACGGAGATGCGGCTGCGCATCGTGCTGTTGAGGATTTTGAAGCGCGCGTCAAGCAAGGCGCAATCCCGGACGACATTGCGGAGATCACCTGCACGGCAACGGGGACTGATGGTTTGGGCTTAGTGGCGGTTCTCAAGCAGGCCGGCCTTGTTCCCTCATCTTCGGAGGGCATTCGCAATATCGAGCAAGGAGGCGTCCGCGTTGACGGCCAGAGGATTGAGGATCGGCAGTGCATGCTCAGCCCAGGGGTCTATGTGGTCCAGGTGGGCAAGCGCAAATTCTCGAGGGTGACGATCAAATGACGATCCGAAGGAGCCCCGACCCGGTTGCGCAGATGCCCAATAGCTCGGCACGTGAGCCGGCCGGCGCGCTGCAGACCTTAGGCTGGGTGGCCATCACCGCAGTCTATTTTCTGATTCTGGTGGGAGGGACGGTGCGGGCGACGGGGGCGGGTATGGGATGCCCCGACTGGCCTTTGTGTTTCGGCCAGTGGATTCCGCCCGTCCATGAGAGTCAGCTGCCCAGCAATTGGCGGGAAATCTACGCGAATCGTGGATACGCGACAGCACCCTTTGACGCAACGAAAACCTGGATCGAGTACATCAACCGTCTCGTTGGGGCATCAATAGGTCTGCTGATCATCGCCTTCGTAGCGGTGTGCAGTCGTTATCGCCGTATTGATCCGCCCGTTTTCTGGGTGGCGGTGATTGCGCTAATCGCGGTCGGTTTTAATGGATGGCTGGGGTCGCAGGTCGTGTCATCCAATCTCAAGCCTGTCGTGATTTCATTGCATATGGCAGGCGCATTTTTTGTTCAGATGGCTCTCATCTATGCCACGACGCGTGCGAGTCGTGCAGGCTTTGTGGCTGAGGTCCGTGGGGTCCTGCCGACCTGGTTTCGTAATCTCTTACTCTTTACGATGGGCGCCTTGATTGTGCAGATCATACTGGGGCTGCAGATTCGCGAGAGTATTGACTGGATTAGCAGAAGCATGACGGGGGCCGAGCGCGATCAATGGATTGCGCTCGTTCCACAGATTTTTTATGTCCATCGCTCATTTTCTTGGGTGATTCTTGGCCTGGCCTGTCTACTGGTTTGGAAGATTTTCAAAAGCCGTCTTCGCAGAACCCTGCTGGGCCGATCCGCCATGGTGTTGGTAGGCCTGATAGTTTTTGAGATGCTTCTTGGGGGCGCTTTGAATCATCTTGATTTCCCCGCCGTGGCGCAGCCGCTTCATCTGCTTGCCGCGCACCTTATTTTCGGTGTGTTGTGGTTTCAATGGTGTGTCTTGTCGGTGAGTCGAGACCCCGCCGGCACCGTATTTTCTTCTCCAACGACGAATAGGAACTCTTATGTTTGATCGCCACACGCACCTTGACCAACTTGATACGGATGTCGCCCGCGCGATTACTGACGAGAATGCACGGCAGGAGGCGCACATTGAACTCATTGCCTCTGAAAACTACGCAAGCCCAGCGGTGATGGAAGCGCAGGGCTCGCAGCTGACAAACAAATATGCTGAAGGCTATCCGGGTAGACGTTACTACGGGGGCTGCGAGCATGTTGACACCGTCGAGCAGATTGCGATTGACCGATTAAAAAAAATCTATGGAGCCGAGGCTGCAAACGTTCAGCCACACTCTGGGGCTCAGGCGAATCAGGCGGTATTTCTGGCATTTCTAAAGCCGGGCGACACGATCATGGGTTTGTCGCTGGCAGAGGGTGGCCACCTGACCCATGGGATGCCGCTCAATATGTCAGGCAAGTGGTTCAATGTGGTCGCCTATGGCCTAAATTCCAAAGAGGAAATTGATTATGACCAGATGGAGGCATTGGCCCATACCCACAAGCCGAAGCTGCTGATTGCAGGCGCATCGGCCTATTCCCTTAAGACCGACTGGGCACGGTTTTCGAGAGTGGCCAAGGATATCGGCGCAATTTTTATGGTGGATATGGCGCATTACTCGGGGCTGATTGCGGGTGGTGTGTATCCGAATCCGGTCCCCCATGCGGACATCGTCACATCAACCACGCACAAGAGTCTTCGTGGGCCACGCGGTGGGATTATTCTAATGAAGTCGATGCACGAAAAAGCAATCAATAGTGCTGTATTTCCTGGCCTGCAGGGCGGGCCGCTGATGCATGTGATTGCAGCAAAAGCCGTTGCTTTTGGCGAAGCACTAAAACCGGAATTTAAAATTTATTCGCAGAAGATTCTCGATAACGCGCAGGCCCTGTCTCAGGCACTTGTTGCCCGAGGATTGCGGATTGTATCGGGCCGAACGGAGAGCCATCTGATGCTCGTCGATCTTCGTGCAAAGTCGATTACGGGTAAGGCCGCGGAAGCGGCGCTCGGCGCAGCGCACATCACGGTTAATAAAAATGCAATTCCGAACGATCCTGAAAAGCCGATGGTCACCAGTGGTATTCGGCTTGGAACCCCTGCCTGCACCACTCGGGGGTTTGGCACCACAGAGATGACCCTTGTGGGCAATCTGATTGCGGATGTCCTTGAGGCGCCCGCCGATGATCAGGTGATCGCGAAAGTCCGTACCCAGGTCGGCAACCTGACAGCAAAGTTTCCGGTGTATCGCTAGTCGGTACAGTCGCCATGCGTTGTCCCGCTTGTGGATCAGAAGACACCCAGGTTACCGAGACCCGGGTCTCGGAAGATGGTGTCGAGATTCGCCGCCGCCGGCGATGCCTTGCCTGCAGCCGTCGATTTAAGACTGTTGAGCGAATTGAGCTGTCACTACCCTATGTTGTCAAGAAAAATGGCGCACGGCTTGAGTTTGACGAGAAACGACTGCGCGCGAGTTTCTTGCTGGCCTTACGTAAGCGGCCAGTACCAGCCGAGATTGTTGATGCGGCGGTCCGGCGTGTTGAAGAGCAGCTCGCAGCCAGCGGCGAGCGTGAAGTCTCAACACAGCGTATTGGTGAACTTGTGATGCTTGAGCTTAAGAGGCTAGATAAAGTCGCCTATATCCGTTTTGCTTCGGTCTACCGAAGCTTCCAGGATGTGGCTGAATTCCAAGAGCTAGTCGCTGAAGTGAGTCCCCGGCAGGGTTCGAAATCCAGCCTTAAGATCTCCCGAAAATCGGACAAGAAGAGATAGATGTATACCCCCGACGATGAACGGTTAATGCGTCATGCACTTGGTCTAGCATCTCGGGGGCTCTTCACCACTACGCCAAACCCAAGAGTTGGCTGCGTATTGGTGAAAGATGGAATTGTGGTGGGTGAGGGCTGGCATCGTCGGGCGGGCGAATCCCATGCAGAGGTTCTGGCGATCGCAGACGCTGGCCCCCACCGTGCGCTGGGTGCAACCGCCTATGTCACGCTCGAGCCTTGTAATCATGTTGGCCGCACACCGCCTTGCGTCGATGCGCTTCAGCAGGCAGGAATCAGCCGGCTGATCGTCGCGATGCAAGATCCGAATCCACTGGTTTCGGGCCAGGGCTTACAGCGATGTCGTGAACTCGGCATTGATGTCCGGTGTGGGCTCTTATCCGACGACGCGATGGATTTAAATCCGGGATTCTTTAAACGCATGATGACGGGCCTGCCATGGGTTCGAGTGAAAACAGCGATTTCTGTGGACGGGCGTACCGCCCTTTCTAACGGCGACAGTCAGTGGATCACCAGCAGACTGGCCCGTGATGATGGCCATGCCTGGCGTGCGCGGGCCTGCGCAGTGTTAACCGGGATTGGTACGGTTCGGCATGACAACCCGCAGATGAATGTACGGGCTGTGGAAACCACGCGCCAGCCCCTGCGTGTGGTGGTTGACGCACGATTTGAAATTGACCTGCAGTCCGCGGTACTTGCAGGAGGGCATGCGCTTGTGGTGATTGCGGTTGACCCTCGAAAGCCTGTCTACGCGGAAAAGTTTCTGTCATTAAAAGAGCGCGGTGTGGAGGTGATTGAACTGCCGCCTACACAGGAGGGCAAGGTGGACCTTGGTCTCCTGATGCAGGCATTGGGTGAGCGCGCGATGAATGAAGTGCATGTTGAAGCGGGTGCCCAGCTCACCGGCGCGATGATGCAGCAGGGGCTGATCGATGAGTGGTTGGTGTACATGGCCCCCACGTTTCTCGGGGAGGGCCTGCCAATTGCCGCAGGTATTGGGCCTTGGTCGACGCCCGATCAGGCCCCGCGTTGGCGCTGGAAGCAGCCAACAGTGGTTGGCGATGCCATTCGCGCCCAGTTGGTAAAGGCCTAGGCGAAACGGCTAGACTGAGGCTATGTTTACTGGAATTGTTCAGGCCATCGGTGAGATTACTGCGGTTGCACGACAGGGTCGTGACAGTCGTCTAACAGTCGCCTTTCGGGACTTGGACTGTGCTGATGTCCGGATCGGCGACTCGATTGCAATGAATGGCGCCTGTATGACGGTTGTTGCCTTGACGCCGCTGTCGTTTCAGGTCGACATGTCTCAAGAAAGCCTCCAGCGCACGACAAGGCTTGATCAGATTGGGCCGGTTAATCTCGAGAAGGCGATGTCTGCCTCTGATCGATTCGGCGGTCACCTGGTCAGTGGCCATATTGATGGAGTCGCTCATGTCAAAACAGTAGCGCCTATCGGAGAGTCCTGGGAAATGGTGGTGGTATTACCTGCGCGTTGGTCGCCGTATGTGTCCGAAAAGGGCTCAATTGCGCTTGATGGTGTTAGTCTGACGATCAATTCCGTACACGATCATGGGTCAACGACCGATATCTCGGTCAATCTAATTCCGCACACCTGGCGGCAAACCACGCTACATCATCGTCAGCCAGGCGATGCAATTAATGTTGAGATCGATTCGATCGCAAAACAGATCGCCCGCGTCGTTGAGCGGCTTCAATTAAAAAAGTGATGTATGACGACACGTTTTCTTTCTGAGCCGGCCGCATTGATCGACGAGATTCGTGCGGGACGTATGGTTGTGCTTGTGGACGACGAAGACCGCGAAAATGAGGGCGATCTTGTGATGGCGGCTTCGACAGTTACCGCTGACGCGATTAACTTTATGGCCAAGCATGGCCGAGGCTTAATCTGTCTTACCCTGACAGAGGCTCGCTGCGAGCAGTTAAATCTTCAGTTGATGGTCAATGACAATCGCTCATCGCACGGCACTGCGTTTACGATTTCAATTGAAGCCGCCCAGGGTGTCACCACGGGCATCAGCGCATCGGATCGGGCCACAACAATCGCGGCGGCGGTTGCGCAGAATGCGAGGCCTCAAGATCTCGTGCAGCCAGGCCATATTTTCCCCCTAAAAGCCCAGCCCGGCGGCGTACTGGCCAGGGCGGGGCATACGGAGGCCGGCTGTGACCTCGCCCAGCTCGCAGGCCTTGAGCCAGCCTCAGTGATTTGCGAGATTTTAAAAGATGACGGATCGATGGCACGGCTACCTGATCTGATCGAGTTTGCAAGAGTCCACGGCTTAAAAATTGGAACGATCGCAGACCTCATTAAGTACCGAAGTGCGAATGAGAGCCTTGTCACGCGCTTAGCTGATCGCCCAATACGTACGGCTCATGGTGAGTTCCGCCTGGTGGTGTATGAAGACCGGGCAGCCCACCAACCCCACCTGGCCCTGGTGATGGGCAGCCCCGCGCCTGCGCGTGAGAGCTTAGTCCGAGTCCACGAGCCCTTTACCGTTCTTGATGCGATTGACGCGGATAGCGGTACCCACAGCTGGAGCCTTGCCCGGGCCCTTGAGGCGGTCCGGGTTCATGGGGAGGGGGTCGTCGTGATGCTCAATTGCGCGCCTCCCGCTGGGGTACTACTTGAGAAATTACGGGCCACTAGCCCCCGGGAATCATCCGGTGGGTCAAGTGCACAATTGCGTAACTATGGGATTGGGGCAGCAATCTTGCGGGATTTGGGAGTGGGCAAGATGCGGGTATTGTCGCAACCCAGAAAAATGCCCAGCATGATGGGCTTCGGTTTGGAAGTGGTGGGGTATCGAGGTGGAGATCATGATGAATGAGTTAAAGGTCGACTCTGATGGTGAAGGCCTTCGGATTGCAATTGTTCAAGCCCGGTTTAATGAGTCGATCGGTGAGGCGCAGCGCGAGGCCTGCCTAAAGGAATTATTAGCACTCGGCGTTGATCTCAACGATATTGTTGCGATTACGGTCCCCGGCGCTCTCGAAATCCCATTGGCCCTGTCGCAGCTTGCAGAGACAGGGCGCTTCGATGCCCTGATCGCGCTTGGCGCTGTGATTCGTGGGGAGACCTATCACTTCGAAATTGTTTCTAATGAATCAGCCGCAGGAATTGGGCGCGTTGCAATGGAATTTCATATTCCGATTGCCAACGGTGTCTTGACAACCGACACCGATGAACAGGCAGCCGTCCGGGCGACTGACAAAGGCCGGGATTGCGCCCGGGTCGCGGTCGAGATGGCCAACCTTCTGTTTGCGATCGATGATCAGCTGAGCAGTGACGATGAGTAAGGCCCCAGGGGCTGCGGGCCGTGTTGATCGGGTTGCCCGAGGAACGCGCCGCGCGTCTCGTGGGCTGGTGGTACAGGGGATTTATCAGTGGCTCGTTGCCAGCGAAGAGCCTGAGGCGATTGATGCGTTTCTGCGCGAGCAGGACGCTTTTGAGCGTTGCGATCAGGAGTATTTTTCAACGCTTCTGCATGGCGTCTTGCGCGATCCAACAGCACTCCGAGAGGCATTTTCATCTCAGCTTGATCGGCCAATTCAGGAGCTATCTCCGGTCGAGCACGCCATTTTGTTGCTCGCAAGCTATGAGTTCTTGCATGTTCCAGAGGTTCCATATCGTGTGATCATCAATGAGGCAATTGAGCTGGGAAAGTCGTTTGGCGGGACTGACGGCCATAAGTACATTAACGGCGTCCTCGATAAGCTAGCGATCCAACTTCGTCCGCATGGCTAAGCTCGGTGAATTTGATTTTATTGACCAATTTCTGAAGGCCCAGTCGGCGCAGGCACAATCGTTTCATCGCCAGCCCCACGCGCTTGGGATTGGTGACGATGCGGCGCTCGTCCCACCGGCTGCGTTGGGCCCAGACGAGCAGTTTGTCGTCTCAACCGATATGCTCATCGAAGGTCGTCATTACGCGGCCAATGTCGACCCTCGGTCGCTTGGCCACAAGGTGCTCGCGGTCAACCTCTCAGATCTTGCAGCAATGGGCGCTCGGCCAGTTGGATGCACTCTCGCTGCCGCGTTACGGTCCATTGATGAGGCCTGGCTAAGAGAATTTCTAGAGGGATTTTTTGCGCTGTCTCGGCGTTTCCAGTGCCCCCTCATTGGTGGTGATACAACGGGGCTACCCGCCAACGCTCCCCAGGTCTTTTCGGTCACCGTTATGGGCGCAGTTCCGATCGGGCAAGCCCTGAGGCGCGATGGCGTTCGTGTCGGTGATGACCTCTGGGTCTCGGGTAGGCTAGGAGGCCCAGCCTATGCCCTAAGTCAAGAGTCCAGCCATGAGAAGTTGAATTGGCCGTCACCGAGACTCGCCTTGGGCGAGCAACTCCGCGGTATTGCTTCGGCAGCTATTGATGTTTCGGATGGTCTGTCCTCTGAGATCGGACATCTCTTAAGCGCGTCGGGAGCGGTCTACCACCAGAGCGGAGAATTCCCTGCGCTTTCAGCGGTGATGAACTGGGAGGCGATTGCGCTGAGTCGGGATCTGCTGAGTGCGGTTGATGCCAAACAACTCGATCCTACTGATGCACGGATTTTTGCCGTTACGGGCGGCGACGAGTACGAACTCGCCTTTACTGCGCCCGTTCACCGCCGCGAGGCAATTCTTCGCCTAATGCAACCCCTCGGTCTCGAACTCACCCGCATCGGATCAATCCAGGGATCGAATTCTCAACAGATTGTCTGGCAGACCGCCGATGGCGTCGCCATTGATCGTGCAGCTGAGGCAAGATGTCAACAACCTGGGTTTACTCATTTCTAATTTGACCGCCCCAACCTCTATGAAAACGCCAGCATCAGAGATCTGGATGCAGCATCCGGCGCATCTTATTGCGCTTGGTTTTGGTAGCGGCCTATTTCCAGTTGCACCTGGAACTATTGCGACACTCTGGGCCTGGGTCGTTTTCATCATGATCGATCCCTTATTGTCCGATTTATCTTGGGCGGCACTGCTGTGCGCGGGTCTATTCATTGGGGTCTGGGCCTGCTCGATAACCGGGCGCGCCATGGGGGAGCCCGATTCGTCTGCGATGGTCTGGGATGAAATCATTGCATTCTGGTTTGTGCTGTGGGTGCTGCCTAAGGCGACAGATCCTGCGGGGTTTGTCGCGATGGGCGGAGTGCCGGAGTGGCTAATTCAGCTCGTTGGCTTCGCCTTGTTTCGGTTTTTCGATATCGTTAAGCCCCCGCCTGTTCGAACGATTGATCGCCTCAGTCATGACGGCTGGGGTGTGATGCTTGATGACTTTTTTGCGGCAGGCTATACCCTCATCGTCTGCGCGCTATTGCTACGCTTAGCCCATCTAATCGGTTTTTAATGTCAGCCGTGCGACACGATACTACCCCGCTGTTGTTTGGCCTTGCTATCGGATTTGCACTGACTCGAATCGGCGGCCGTCTAATGACCGCAGAGTCCTGTACCGGTGGTTTAGTGAGCCATTGGGTCACCGCAGTTCCTGGAACGAGCGCATGGTTCGATGGTGGCGTTGTGACCTACGCCAACGCGGCAAAGGTAGGATTTTTGCAAGTCAGTGAGACAACGCTCACGCGCTGGGGGGCGGTGAGCGCAGAGACAGCCGCTGAGATGGCGCGGGGATTGCAAAGACAGCACCGGCAGTGTCTCGGCAGTTCGGTCCAGGCCACTGCAGATGGCTTATTTGCAATCTCAGTGACCGGCATTGCAGGCCCAGAGGGAGCGCTGCCCGGTAAGCCCATTGGAACGGTCTTCTTTGGCTGGGCTACGCCTCAGGGTGTCACCACCGGCCGACGGGTCTTTGCCGGCGGGCGCGGGGAAATCCAGCGGCAGGCGGCGCTCTGGGCTCTTTCGGGCTTGTTTGCTCGACTAAGCGCCTAGACTTTTTTCTAATAGCCGCCTAGGGGTGGGGCCCGTAGAATCAAAAAATGCTTGTAACCTGTTTTTTTGTACAGTAGTATTTCGTCCAAGCGGCAGCGCTGGTCACTTCAGGGATCCCACTGCTTTGGCCCCACGACTTCTCAAAGGAAAAAATAATGCAAGATAAACAAGACAAAAACCGTGCAGAAAAGGCGAAAGCCTTAGCGGCTGCCCTGTCTCAAATTGAAAAGCAGTTCGGCAAAGGGTCGGTCATGCGAATGGGTGAAAACGAGATCGCACCCGACATCCAGGTGGTCTCCACGGGCTCTCTCGGCCTCGATATCGCATTAGGTGTCGGTGGTCTGCCCCGGGGTCGGGTTGTTGAGATTTACGGGCCAGAGTCGTCTGGAAAAACCACACTCACCCTGCAGGTCATCGCCGAGATGCAGAAAATCGGCGGCACCTGCGCCTTTATCGATGCCGAGCACGCGCTAGATACCCAGTACGCTCAGAAGCTTGGCGTCACCCTCAGCGATTTGCTCATCTCTCAGCCCGACACAGGTGAGCAGGCGCTTGAAATTGTGGACGCCTTGGTGCGCTCCAGCTCGGTCGATCTCATTGTTATCGATTCAGTCGCAGCACTGACACCCAAAGCCGAAATCGAGGGCGAGATGGGCGACTCGCTTCCAGGTCTGCAGGCACGGCTCATGTCGCAGGCGCTGCGTAAACTAACTGGCACAATCAATCGTACCAATACCTTAGTGATCTTTATCAATCAGATTCGTATGAAGATTGGTGTGATGTTTGGAAATCCTGAGACCACAACGGGAGGTAATGCACTGAAGTTCTATTCGTCAGTCCGTCTCGATATTCGTCGAACGGGTTCCATCAAGAAGGGCGATGAAGTCACGGGGTCTGAAACCAAGGTCAAGGTGGTCAAGAATAAAGTTGCGCCCCCATTTAAAGCGGCAACCTTCGACATCCTCTACGGCGAAGGCATTTCACGTCTTGGCGAGATCATCGATCTTGGCTCTGAGGCCGATATCGTCGAGAAGTCGGGCGCGTGGTATAGCTATAACGGCGAGCGTATTGGTCAGGGTAAAGATAATGCGCGAGAGTTTCTGAAACAGAATCCTGATATGGCCATTGAGATTGAAAATAAACTCCGTGAAAAATTCGGGGTTAATGCGCGTCAGATTGGTGAAGCCCAGTCGGTCACTGAAGACGAGGCCTAGAATAAATCACGGCCTTGAATTCTCCGGTTGAGCCACTCTCTTTGGCCGCGCTTCGGGTTAGGGCTATCGCAGCACTAACCCGAAGAGAGTTCTCCCGGTCAGAGCTTTTTAAAAAACTTTCACCGTTTGCGGCAAGTCCAGAGCACGTCAATCAGGTGCTCGATGTATTGATTCAAGAGGGCCTCCTGTCCGATGAGCGGTTTGCCGGCTCAGTCAGTCGATTGCGCGGCGCAAAGTACGGCACTGCGCGGGTACGTTATGAGTTGCAGCAGAAAGGAATCAGCGGCGATACACTCGATGCCGCGGTTAGACAATTAAAAGTTACAGAATCTGAGCGACTTGAAGCCGTCTGGGAGCGAAAGTTTGGCAATCCTCCTTTAGGGCCTGAAGAATCCGCCCGACAACAACGATTTCTGGCCCAACGGGGCTTTACCACGGAGTCGATCGGGCAGCTCTTTCGACGCCTGAGATCCCGCTAGAGTCCTTGTTTTCCAGAGTTTTCTCCAAAAGTCGGCTGTGCGCTGCGTGATAAACTTTGCCGGTTACCAGGGGGCTTAAGACATGAAAATTCATGAATACCAAGGCAAAGAAATTCTGCGCAAATATGGAGTTGCTGTTCCGCGTGGCACACCGTGTTTCACGGTTGATGAAGCGGTTAAGGCGGCTCAGGGCCTCGGTGGCTCAGTCTGGGTTGTTAAGGCGCAGATTCATGCGGGTGGGCGTGGCAAAGGGGGTGGCGTAAAGGTGGCGAAATCGCTCGACGACGTCAAAAACTACGCCTCCAACATCCTTGGAATGCAGCTGGTGACTCACCAAACGGGTACGGGCGGCCAGAAAGTACGTCGGCTCCTAATCGAAGAGGGTGCCGACATAAAAAAGGAGCTCTATGTCGCGGTGGTCACCGATCGGGTAACGCAGCGCGTCTGCGTGATGGGTTCGAGTGAAGGCGGCATGGATATCGAAGAGGTGGCCGCAACCCATCCAGAAAAAATTCACAAGGTCTTTGTTGATCCCGCGAAAGGCTTGACCGATTCAGAGTCAGATACGCTATCGACAAAGATTGGCGTGCCCGCTACATCCCTACCGCAGGCCAGAACAATCTTGAAGGGCCTATACCAGGCATTTTGGGATACTGACGCATCCCTGGCGGAGATCAATCCACTGATCCTTACCGGTGACGGGAAGGTTATTGCATTAGATGCCAAGTGGAACTTTGATTCCAACGCACTCTTTCGGCATCCCGAGATTGTTGAAATGCGCGATCTCGACGAGGAAGATCCTGCCGAGATTGAGGCATCAAAATTTGATCTAGCCTATATCCAGCTCGACGGAAATATTGGTTGCCTGGTCAATGGTGCGGGCCTTGCAATGGCCACAATGGATACCATCAAATTGTTTGGTGGCGAGCCCGCAAACTTTCTAGATGTGGGTGGTGGCGCAACCACCGAAAAAGTGACAGAAGCCTTCAAGATTATGCTGGGCAACCCAAAGGTCAAGGCAATCCTTGTCAACATATTCGGCGGCATCATGCGCTGCGATGTGATCGCAGAAGGCGTTGTCGCCGCCTCGCGTGCTGTTGGTTTAAAAGTACCGCTGGTCGTTCGGATGAAGGGCACCAACGAGGATCAGGGCAAAAAGATTCTTGCCGACTCTGGGCTTCCCATCATCACCGCAGATACGATGGCCGATGCTGCAAAGCAGGTTGTTGACGCCGCTAAAAAAGCTTGAGGCCAAGGAGAAACTCACACCATGTCAATTCTGATTAACAAAGATACGAAGGTTATCACCCAGGGCATCACGGGCAAGACTGGCCAGTTTCATACCCGGATGTGTCGCGATTATGCGAACGGTAAAAATTGTTTTGTCGCGGGCGTCAACCCAAAAAAAGCCGGAGAAGACTTTGAGGGTATCCCGATTTATGCCTCAGTCAAGGATGCCAAGGCCGCCACCGGCGCAACCGTATCCGTGATCTATGTTCCGCCAGCGGGTGCTGCTGATGCGATCTGGGAGGCGGTCGAGGCCGATCTCGATCTGGCCATTTGTATTACCGAGGGTATTCCGGTCCGCGACATGATGGTGGTTCGCAACAAAATGAAAGCCCATAACAAGCGCACCCTGCTCTTGGGACCAAACTGCCCGGGCCTAATTACGCCAGAGGAAATCAAGATCGGCATCATGCCGGGCCATATCCATCGAAAAGGCAGGATCGGGATTGTCTCCCGGTCGGGCACCTTAACCTATGAGGCGGTTGGCCAGGTCACCGAGATGGGTCTTGGCCAGTCCTCGGCCGTGGGCATTGGCGGCGATCCCATTAACGGGCTCAAGCATATCGATATTCTGAAGCTCTTTAATGATGATCCTGACACTGACGCGGTGATCATGATTGGGGAGATTGGTGGCCCCGATGAAGTCAATGCGGCGGAGTGGGCAAAGACCAATATGAAAAAGCCTATCGTGGGCTTTATCGCGGGGGTGACTGCCCCGCCTGGAAAACGAATGGGTCATGCGGGCGCCTTGATATCGGGAGGCGCCGATACGGCGCAGGCGAAACTCGAGATCATGGAGGCCTGCGGTATTCGAACGACGAAAAACCCGTCAGAAATGGGAAAATTATTAAAGTCTGTGCTGTAAAGTCTTAGCCTTGACCATGCAAGGGGCCTTGCCGAGGATGGGATGGCAGAGGCCCTTTGTTCTTGTATTGCATTCGACCTAGGGGTACTGATGGAATTTGGAAGCCCAGCGTTTTGGATCGCACTCCTGCAGATTGTCTGGATTGACCTACTTCTGTCCGGAGATAACGCAATTGTTATCGCATTGGCCTGCCGTAATCTGCCCGAAAAACAGCGGCGTCTTGGAATATTCTGGGGTGTATTCGCTGCTGTTGCGTTGCGTGTAGTTCTAACGGCCTTCGCGGTGCAGTTACTGGAGATTCCCTATCTCAAAAGTTTCGGTGGTCTACTCTTGGTTTGGATTGGCGTGAAACTCGTCATGCCGCAGGCTGACGATACGGGCCACGAGATCGAGGCCAAAGATAAACTCTGGGCGGCTATTAAAACCATTGTGATTGCGGATTTTGCAATGTCGCTGGATAACGTGATCGCGGTGGCCGGGGCAGCAAAAGGCAGCATGTTCCTCTTAATTTTTGGTCTTGCCTTATCGATCCCCTTGGTGGTCTGGGGCTCGAAGATTGTGCTTGCGCTCATGAGCCGCTTCTCTTGGATCGTTGTCGCTGGCGGCGGCCTGCTCGGTTATCTCGCTGGTGAGATGATTCAGACCGATCCGGGTCTTCGAGACCTATGGAATGTATCTCTCGGTCTTCCGGCCCACGTCCTTTCCTGGGTCGGAATCGTGGTGGTCATTGGTCTTGGTAAGTGGTTGACCGCGAGACAGCAAAAGAAAGAAGCGGCCGCATGAATCCCCCTGACAAGAACTCAAAGACCCTATTAAAAACCATGGGCCTGATCGCCCTGCTGGCCTTTATTGTGGCGGTGCTGATTCGCTAGGAATTTTTTAGATTTCTAGATTGTCAATCAATCGTGTGGCGCCGAGTCTGGCGGCACCGAGCACGACAAGGTCGACCGCTTGGTCAAGCGCCTCGCTTGTGGGCGGCTTCAGGTCGCTGCGGCGCCTTACCGATAGATAGTCTGTTTTCCAGCCGCGCTGATTAAGAATCTGGGTTGCGGCCAACTCCAACTCCTCCAGGTCGCGCGGCGTTAACGGCGTTGTACCTCTTGCCTCCCGAACCCGAGAGGCAACCTGCTGCAGTGTTCTGGAGAGCCAGACCGCCTCGATTCGCTCATCTCGGCTGAGGTAACGATTCCTTGATGACATCGCGAGACCATCGACTTCCCGCACTGTTTCGGCTGGAATAATCTCGGTAGGGATCGTGAATTGATTACACATGCGCCGAATAATCATGAGCTGTTGATAATCTTTCTTGCCGAATACCGAGACCTGTGGCTGTACACATTGGAATAATTTCATGACAACGGTGGTGACGCCAACGAAGAACCCAGGCCTGAATTCGCCCTCCAGAATATCGCCGAGATCGTGGGGCGGGCTAATGCGATAGTCCTGGGGCACGGGATACATCTCTCGCTCGTTTGGGGCAAACAGCACATAGACCCCTTCTTGTTCAAGCTTGGCGATATCTTCATCAAGCGTACGCGGGTAGGAATCGAAATCCTCATTTGGACCAAACTGCAGCCGGTTCACAAAAATTGATGCAACCACTGGATCTCCGTGGTGCGCTGCGAGTCGCATCAGTGAGAGGTGGCCCTCATGGAGGTTACCCATGGTTGGGACGAATGCGGTTCGTAGCTGTCCACGGAGTTGGGACCGTAATTCTGTAATGGAATGAATAACCTTCATTA
>DBCQ01000032.1:51819-71864 GCA_002293155.1 Burkholderiales bacterium UBA954
CCACGATAGTTCGCAATCTGCTGAATCAGTGCATCAAAATCCTTCTCGCGATCAATTGGGTTGAGCTGATCCGTGTTAACAATCAACAGCGGTGATTGATCATAGTGATGGAAATAATTGGTATAAGCCTCAGAAAGGCTGCGCAGATAATCCTCGGACATCGATTGCTCCATTGGAACCCCACGCTGTCGAATACGCTCGATAAGGCTGTCGGCTGAGGCCTGGAGCACCACCACCAGATCAGCGGCGGGCGCCTGTGGGCGTTGGACTTCATAGATCTTCCGATAGAGCGATAACTCCTCATCTGACAGTGTCAGACTCGCAAAGAGCGGATCTTTTTCAATCATAAAATCGCTGACAATGAGTTCTGAAAACAAGTCACGTTGCGTTATTTCGCGAAGCTGGTCTATGCGCTGAAATAAGAAAAATAGCTGAGTGGGTAGCGCGTAACGCGCGCTATCACGATAGAACTTTGAAAGAAATGGATTCTCCTCGGGCGCCTCGAGTAGGGGGGCATACCCAAATCGATTTGCAAACTTCATTGCGAGGCTGCTCTTGCCGACGCCGATTGGGCCCTCAATCACAATCGAGCGAAAACGATCGGTCCAGGCAGGCTTCTGATTCGACGACGGTATTGAGATGCTCATTGGGGCTATTGTCTCACCATGCGATCACCTGTTTGCGCTGCTCTGAACTGAGTCGATCACGCCAGAAGCCGGCTGTACGTAATGCTTGCGACTCCGGGGGGCCAAGCAATACGGCCTCATTGAGCTCACACAGCGGGATGAGCACAAAGGCCCGACCGTGCGCTCGGGGATGCGGCAGAGTCAGGGAGTCGCTCTCAACCCGTTGGCCCTCGTGCGCAATGAGATCCAGGTCAAGCGTTCGCGGCGCATGACGCGCTAGCCTTGTTCGGCCAAATTCCGACTCGAGGTGAAGCAGGGCTTTTAGGAGCGCCAGCGGGTTCAGGCCAGTGACGATTTCGATCACTGCATTACAGAAGTCAGGTCCCGCCGCGTCAATGGGGACCGTTCGGTACAGCCTAGAGCGTTGCCTTAGTCGAATATCGGCGGTCGCTGAGAGCCGATTGATTGCGCGCTCAAGTGTGATGTTAGGTTCACTCAGATTAGCGCCAAGCGCGATATAGGCAGATCCCAACATCTCTGGCGGTTTATTGATCAATGGCGGGATCGGGCAGGCGCTGGACCCCCTCTGGCGAGGCCCTCTTGCGCCGCCGTCGAGAGGACTTCCCAGGAGATCCGTTACCGCCTGCGCTGGCGGCCTGGGATTGCAGGCGAGCCCGCTCGCTGGAATCGCCTTCGATATAGTGCGTCCACCATTGTGCGAGGTCTGCCCCACATTGGCCGGCTTCGGCCCGCAGCAAGAGAAAGTCATACCCTGCGCGGAATCGAATATGCTCCATAAGACGGGCCACACTAGCCGCCTGCCGCTTCTCGAAACGGGGCTGCATCAGCCAGATCTCCCGCATGTCCGCCACGTACCGACGCTGAATTGCTAGGGCATCAAGGTGTTGGTCAATAACCTCGTCGATGGCCTGATTAAGTGCGGGGATTAAATGCTCGCCCTTTTGGTGCAGTTGCTGCCATCGAACACGAACAAGGTTCCACAGCAATGCGGCAAACAAGAATCCGGCGGAGACAGGCTTGCCATCATGGATTCGGTCATCAGTTGCGTGCAGCGCAAGCGCTATGAACTGAACAGCACTGGGCTCGCTCTCTTCAAAAACAAGATCAAGCAGCGGTAGGCAGCCGTGATGTAATCCCTGTTCTCGGAGCTGTCTGAGGCCTTCATACGAGTTGCCAGAGTATAAGAGTTTCAGCATCTCGTCGAAAAGCCGAGCACTTGGGATATTGTGAATCAGACTCGCGAGTTGGCGAATTGGCTGACTCGTGCTGGACTCAATTCTAAAATCAAGTTTTGTGGCTAGCCGAACGGCGCGCAGCATCCGAACAGGATCCTCGCGGTATCGGTGCTCTGCATTACCGATCATGCGAAGAATGCGGTCTTTTAAATCTTTTACACCATGGTGATAGTCAAGCACCTTGTCACTAATCGGGTCGTAATACAAGGCATTGACAGTAAAGTCGCGTCGCGTCGCGTCTTCATGCTGCTCACCAAATACATTGTCGCGTAATACGCGACCATGTTCGTCAATGTCAGTATCTTCGGCCTGCAGAGCGCGAAACGTGGACACCTCAATGGTGTCTGGGCCAAACATGACATGGACCAATCGAAATCGTCTGCCAATAATTCGGGCGCGCCGAAAACATCGTTGAACCTGTTCGGGCTCCGCATTCGTGGCGACATCAAAATCCTTGGGCCGTATGCCCAGCACTAGATCGCGAACTGCGCCACCCACCACAAACGCCTGAAACCCAGCCTTCTGAAGCCCCTCGATGGTTCGCATGGCTGCCTGGGAGACGAGGCGCTGATCAATTCCGATCCGGCTGCCTTTAAATATCTCTGGCTCATGGGGGGTCCGTTCGTTGCTGCGACGGATGGCTTTGGACGACAGCTTTCCGGGGGCAAGTCTCGCAAGAGTCTTAAATATCTTTCGAATCATGTCTTGGCTAGTCGTCCGTCGTGGCGGTACGATCAAACAGCTCAAGCACCTGCCAGCCTGCAGCAACTGCGTGATCTCGGAGTCGTTGATCGGGGTTGACGGCAATCGGGTCGGTAACCGCTGCCAATAGCGGTAGGTCATTAAAAGAGTCGCTATAGAACAGTGATGACGAGAACTCGCTCAGTGTCAGTCCTTGCAGGGCAAGCCATTGATTCACACGGGTGACTTTTCCCTCTCGAAAGCTTGGCAGCCCTCGGGGTTTTCCGGTGAAATTTCCATCTGCGCCGACTTCAATCTCGGTCGCAATGAGGTGCTCAATACCAAATTCGCGCGCAATCGGACCCGTGATGAAGGAGTTGGTCGCAGTAACAATTGCGCAGAGCGCGCCAACGTTTTGGTGTTGACGCACGAGCGCCTTGGCGTTGGGGTGTAGGTTTGGACGGATCACTTCTCTAATAAACTGTTCGCGCCAGATAAGGAGTTGTTCTCTTGGATGTTGGGCCAGAGGTGCGAGTTGGAAGTCCAAGAATTCGTCGATATCAAGCGTTCCCGCGCAGTACTGGCCATAGAAGTAATCATTGCGCTTCGAGTACCAGTCGGCGTTAACGACTTTGAGTCTTACAAGGAAATTGGCCCACGAGACATCACTGTCAATAGGCAGGAGGGTGTTATCAAGATCAAAGAGTGCGAGTTGCTGCATGCAGAGGGTCCAGGAGTTCTTTCAGAAGTGGAATAGTGGCAGGCCTTTGTCGCGACAGCGACAATTCATTCAAGCCGTCTAACACGCCGATGAGCAGACCGAGGTCACGCGGAAGGCGAGTCAGCAAATAGCCTAAGAGTTCATCTGTAATCGGAAGCCCCAGTCTGAGAGCCCTTTCTCGAAGCGCCTCTTTTTTCTCATCGTCGTTGAGTTCATGCAGTTCAAAAATTAGGCTCTGGCCAATCCGGGTCCTCAGGTCGTCTCTTAGCTGGAGGTGATGGGGCGCACAAGACGCGGAGGACACAATTCGATCTCCGACCTCCCGCGCGGCATTGTAAAGGCGAAATAAAGCCTCTGCGGTTTTCTCGCCGGCAGTCTCAAGGTTGTCGATAAGCCAGATCGAGGGGCCGGCACCGGGGTGCTCCGTCTTGTCTTCGATACCCCTATAGATCACCTCTGCCCCGCGGCGGTCGTCTGTCCTGTCCAGACCTATGAGCTCAGCCTCCTTGCCCAGGTGATTGGCCCATGCCTTGAGCCAGAAGCTCTTTCCGGCCCCCGGGGCTCCCCAGAGGTGCATCGTCGTATAGCGCCCCTTCGCATCGGACGAAAAGAGGGCCGCTAAGGCCGCTAAGGCCGCCGTATTTCGACCCGCGACACCATTATCGAGGCTGGGTACGGGCGGGTCGATGAGATTTAAGGGTAACTGCATGGCCTCCAGGTGTCCGCGGCGGGAGCGTAAGTTCAATAAAATGGCGATTTTAGAAAGAAACCCGCCATGAGTTCAGTAAAGCCAAGCCCAACATCGGTAACGCCGATGACCTATCGAGATGCCGGCGTTGATATCGATGCGGGTGATGCCTTAGTCGATCGTATCAAGCCTTTAGCAAAACGCACGATTCGGCCTGAGGTTTTAGCTGGAATTGGCGGGTTCGGGGCCTTATTTGAGGTGCCGAAAAAATATCAGGCCCCAGTTTTAGTCTCGGGTACCGATGGCGTGGGCACTAAGTTAAAGCTTGCATTTTCGTTGAATCGCCACGATACCGTGGGTATTGATTTAGTCGCCATGAGTGTAAACGACATCCTCGTGCAGGGAGCGGAACCACTTTTCTTCCTTGACTACTTTGCGTGTGGCCGTCTCTCGGTTGATATCGCTGAGCGTGTCGTAGGAGGAATCGCGAGAGGCTGTGAGCTCTCGGGTTGCGCACTGATCGGTGGAGAGACCGCCGAAATGCCGGGTATGTACCCTGAAGGCGAGTACGACCTTGCTGGATTTGCGGTTGGGGTTGTAGAAAAAAACGAAATCCTTAATGGGCAGTATGTTGCGGCTGGTAATGTTGTGCTCGGCCTCGCGTCGAGTGGCTTTCATAGCAATGGATATTCATTAGTTCGCAGAGTTTTAGTCCATGCGTGTGGAGAACTCTCGATAGAGGCGCTCAATCAGGTCCAGGTTCCGAACGTCTCTGAATCACTTGCAGATCTTGTGATGCAGCCTACGAAACTCTATGTGAAATCAATATTATCGGCCCTGCATCAGTATCGAGGCGCAATCAAGGCAATGGCCCATATTACTGGCGGTGGGCTTATTGGCAATCTACCCCGGGTATGTCCTGAACACCTCGTCGTCTGTCTGGACAAGAACTCGTGGACGCTACCGCCTCTGATGAAATGGGTTCAGGCTCAGGGCAGCATCCCTGAGGAAGAGATGCATCGAGTCTTTAACTGCGGAATTGGTATGGCAGTCATTGTTGACGCAATCCAGGCGGAGGCTGTTGCTGCCCACCTGACTTCGCATGGGGAAACGGTCTATCGGATTGGAGAGGTCCGCGAGCGCCGGGGTTCTGAGGCTCAGACCCAGATTGTCTAAGCAGACTGTTGTCATCGACACAAACATTCTGTTGGAACTCTTTGTGTTTCAAGACCCGGCAGTGGAGAAACTTCGAGAACAGATGCAGACCCATCAGGTCATCGTTGCAGTATGCCAGCGTATGGAGGATGAATTCTCCAGCGTGATTGCCCGAGACAAGTTTGGGCCGCAAACGCGTTTTGGGTTGTCTGCAGAGCGTCAAGGCGAGCTTTTGGCGTTGTGGCGATCGTTCACCACACAGGTTTCCTCTGAATCGATTGAGCGGTCACCGTGGCGATGCAAAGATCAAGATGATCAGATATTTCTTGATCTTGCCTTTACTTTAAAGCCCGCCTGGTTAATCTCTAAGGATCATCAGGTCTTGAAATTTCACAAACGTGCAGCCCATGACGGGGTGATCATCACGTCCGTCTATACAGGTCAATGAATTAGGCTCTCACAGAGTCTGGGTAGTTGGAGCAGACTATTTTGATCAAAGGGATCAATTCGCGTTACCGATTCAAAGCTCCGTATCCACGTCAATTGACGCTTGGCGAGTTGACGGGTTGCAGCCAGCCCAGCCTCTAGGAATTCTTGAGTGTTGGTGCGGCCCTCTAAATGCTCCCAGGCTTGTCGATAGCCAACGCATCGCATGCTGGGGAGATCGGGCCTGAGGGTGCCCTGCGCCATGAGTCGAGTGACCTCGTCAAGAAAGCCGTCCTTGATCATCTGGTTAAACCGCTGTGCGATCCGCGCGTGCAGGATCGAGCGGTCAGTGGGTTCCAGTGCAATAACCTCGAGGGCTTCGCGGGCGCCTGGGCCAGGTCGAGACCGAGGGGCACTCTGGGCGATGAGTGCGCTCATTGTTTTGCCCGTGAGTTCGAAGAGTTCTAACGCCCGTGAAATCCGTTGCGCATCGGTGGGCTTCAGTCGGGCCGCAGTATTGGGGTCAATCTGGGCGAGCTCGCGATGCAGGGCAGGCCAGCCCTGGTCCGCAGCCCGCGCAGAGATTGCATCACGCAGGGTTGGTGGAGCGCTCGGCAGGTCATCCAGACCATCCCTGTAGGCCTTGAAGTACAGCATCGTTCCCCCGACAAGGATTGGGATTTTCTGTCGTGATCTGACCTTCTCGCACGCCTCGTGTGCGTCACGAACAAATCGGGCAGCTGAATAAGTCTCGCTCGGAGCGATTAGATCGAGCAGGTGGTGTGGAACAGCCAGCTGGTCCTGCGAGGAGGGCTTCGCAGTTCCGATATCCATTCCCTTGTAGACCAAGGCGGAATCCATACTGACAATTTCAATACGGGAGTCATGCTGCGCCAGAGCCATCGCGAGTGAGGACTTGCCGCTTGCGGTAGGCCCGAGTATGCATAACATTATTGGCCCCGCATAAAGAGTCTATCGAGATCTGATATCGGAAAAGAGATCCAGGTGGGCCTGCCGTGGTTGCACTGGTCTGCCCGTTCTGTTTTCTCCATGTCTCGAAGTAAGGCGTTCATCTCCGGGATGCTAAGTTGTCGATTGGCGCGTACCGCAGCATGACAGGCCATTCGTGAAAGGAGTTCATTACGCCGATGTTCAATGTCCGTTGTATTGCCATGCTGGGCTAGCTCGGAAAGCGTATCGCGCACCAAGGTTATTGGATTTGATCGTACCAACAACGCGGGAAGCCCACGTATCGCAATCTGGTTTCTTCCGAGAGGGCTCAACATGAATCCGAGTTCGTCGATTAACTCGGCATACTGCCCGAGGAGTTCTTGCTCAAGTGGTGTGGCTTGGAATGAAACGGGCGTGAGTAGGGATTGGCAGGTATTCGTCTGGTTTTTTAAGGCCTCATACACAACCCGTTCATGCGCCGCATGCATATCGACCAGAATTAGTCCGGCCTTGTTTTGCGCGAGAATATAAATTCCATGTAACTGGGCTAGTGCAAAGCCGAGTGGGTGCTCGTCATTGCCCGGGGCTTGGGTGTAGTTCGCGCTTGGCTCTCGCATAAAGAGTGGGCCTATAGCCGATTGCGCAGGGGGCTGATGGCCGTTATTTAAAAGATATTGAATCGGAGGATGTGCGTTGAACTGAGTCGCTCGCGGTTGCCCCGTTACGAATTGGTCGATCGGCGAATTGAGCGTTACTGCGTTATCGTTAGAGCGGTGCCCCAGGGTTGTACCAAGGGCGTCGCGTACGGCACGAAATACCGCCTGATGGACGGCCTGTCCATCACGGAAACGTACCTCGGTCTTCGCCGGGTGTACATTGACGTCAACCAGCTCCGGGTCTAGATCAAGGGCCAGCAGAAATGCTGGCTGTCGATCCCCGTGAAGTACGTCGCTATAAGCGCTTCGAACAGCATGCTGAAGTACCCGGTCACGAACAGATCGGCCATTAACATAAAAGTATTGATCGTCTGCCCGTGTGCGTGATTGCGTCGGCGGCACGAGCCAGGCACGAATACGCATCGGACCGGCTGTTATTTGAATGATTCTTAGGCTGCTAGCATCTGTCCCAAGGCATTGCGCGATTCGACTCTCTGCGGAGCCTGCAGCGTAACGAATGATGGGCTTTCCTTGATGGGAGAGGAGCCATTGAATAGAGGGCCGGATTAGTGCGATCCGTGTAAATGCATCCTTGCAGTAGTTGAGTTCTGTGGCGGGCGATTTAAGAAATCGTTTTCTTGCCGGAACCTGATCAAATAGCCCAGCCACTTCGATCTGTGTTCCCGTAGGTCCCGAAGCAGGGCCCGCAGACCACTGCCCTGAATGATTATCGAGCCTCTGAGCGTGGGTCATCGCCGAGGTTTTGCTCGTTATCGAGCATCGCGATACTGAGCCTATCGCCGCCAGGGCCTCGCCCCTAAACCCGTGGGTCAATACTCGGGCTAAATCCTCAAGCGAGCTGATCTTGCTGGTGGCATGACGCTGGACAGCTAAAGGCAGTTCCTCTGCCGCAATCCCGTCGCCATCATCCCGAATACGAATCGCTCGAATTCCACCATCTTCTAGTTCAACCTGAATAACCTTTGCGTTCGCATCGACTGAGTTCTCGAGCAGTTCCTTCACAACAGAGGCGGGACGCTCCACCACTTCTCCGGCAGCAATCTGGCTAATCAATGCATCAGGTAATAATCGAATGGTCATAGTGAGCGGGGTGGTTTCCGGTTACATCATTTTTGATTTTGATAACGGCGGGTTTGCAAGGAAATAACGTCGAATCCCTGCGGTTAGGGCGACTGCCATCTGGTCCTGGTAGGCCTCGTCTTTGAGCCGCAGTTCTTCGTCAGGGTTACTGATAAAGGCTGTTTCAACCAAGATCGACGGAATCTCGGGTGCGCGCAGGACCGCGAACCCGGCCTGCTCAACCTTGGCTTTATGTAGGGCGTTGATCCCGCCTATTTCTTTCAGTACTGATTGGCCAAGTTTTAGAGAATCTTTAATCTGGGCAGTCGTTGACATATCGAGTAACGTCTCTGCAACGGTACGATCCTTGTGGCGGATATTGAGACCGCCAATTAAATCCGCACTATTTTCCTTGTTAGCCATCCAGCGGGCAGCGCTGCTCGAGGCACCTTTCTCAGACAGCGCATAGACCGACGAACCTCGGGCAGTTGGCGACACCCATGCGTCGGCATGAATCGATACAAAGAGATCGGCCTGGACTCGACGGGCCTTTTGCACCCGTGTATGAAGAGGAACGAAGTAATCCCCATCCCGCGTGAGATAGGCGCGCATATTAGGCTCCTGATCAATCAACTTTTTGAGTCGCCTAGCAATTGAGAGCACGATATCTTTTTCGTAGGTCCCTCGTTTCCCAATCGCACCCGGGTCTTCACCGCCGTGTCCCGCATCAAGTGCGATTGTGACAAGGCGATTAACGACTGCCTGCCGTATCTCTCTGGGGGCGGAGGGATCTGTCATGTCGGGTGCCCGCGTGACCGAGGGTGAAATCGCCCGCTCTTTCTCATAGGTTGCGAGAAAAGACATCAATGGATCTTGCTCGGTGGCGGGATAGAGGTCCAGCACAAGACGATTCTGATATTGGGCAATTGCAGGCAGGCTGAAGACCTGTGGCTGGATATCTTGTTTTAGTTCGAAGACGATTCGTATGACTCTCGGCTGGTACTGGCCTACACGAACGGTTTTAATATAGGGATCATTCGTTGTGACACGAGCGATTAACTCGCGCAAAGCATCGTTCAGGAGGGCCCCTTCAATATCCAGTACGAAGCGCAGCGGATTCTCAAGGCGCTGGGTTTTATAGACCAGGCCTTCGGTGTCGTGCTCAATGGTGATGCGTGTGTAGTCCTTGGCTGGCCAGATACGGACTGCAAGCATTTTCGCGGCAGAAGATGGCGCTGATCGAACGCCTAAAAGTAGAACCACTCCCAGTGATAGCATGAGCTGACGGCGTTCCCCCGACTTCGGCAGCAGTGCATCTCGCCAGGCCTGGAGGTGAGGACGGAAATTAATCGTGTCGGCGCAATCGTTAATGCTGATGCGCAGGCAGCGGGGCGCCTGCGCATCGATATTGTCTGCCCAGTTGATGTGGATCTGGATATGGGCGGGCGTAAGCCCGCGCGCGCGCTGCGGCCACTCAATTAAGTGTATTGCAGGTTCTGACAAGAGATCCCTTAGGCCGCCGCCCTGCCAGGCCGCGGGATCGGCCTGACGATAAAAATCAAAATGGTGCATCTGAAGGCCGTCCGCCTCATAGGATTCCACCACACTAAAACTCGGGCTCTTGATTCGTCCGGTAATGCCAAGCGCCTGTAAAAAGCTGCGCACCCAGGTGGTCTTGCCTGCGCCAAGCCCGCCTTCTAGCGTGATCCGAATTCCGGCGGATGGGTCGGTTCTGTGTGCCATTGTCGCCTGCACAAGGGTGGCTGTCGCCCGGGCGATTTGAGCTGATAAAGCCTCATCCACGGCAGCAAATTCATGTTGCAGCAGTGGCGGTGGTTTTTGGCTCATACTTTTATGCATGGTTCTTGACTCAGATGACCTCATTCTAAGTGCCAAGTCGCTTGGTTTTTCCAGGCTCGGCGTCGTTGCGCTCGATGCGAAGGACAGCCTGCATGAGGAAATGGTTCATTTCAAGGACTGGCTCGATGCGGGCTATGGGGGTGAGATGGGGTATCTGGCGCGCCACCAGGAATTGCGCGCCAATCCAAAGGGGCTCTTTGCTAAGCCTGCAAACTGTTGTCGCGCCATTGTGGTGACGATGGATTACCTCCCCACCACAGCGCATCCAGGCTGGCGTGACTACGATACCTCTGCGCTTGAGCAGCCTGATCGTGCAGTGATTTCTGTTTATGCGCAGGGCCGGGACTATCACAAAATTCTGCGGAGACGATTGGTCTCACTGGCACGCCTGCTGTCTGAGCAGGCGGGGCACGCGGACACCGTCTATCAATTTCGCGCCTGTGTTGATTCCGCCCCTGTCTTAGAGATTGCTCTGGCGCAGAGATGCGGCCTTGGGTGGCGAGGCAAGCACACCTTATTACTCAATCGGGAGCAAGGGTCCATGTTCTTTCTCGGTGTGTTGCTTACCGATATGCCCATCTCAGAAATCCGCCATGAGCCTATTCTTCCCGAGTCGCCGCAGGGCCATTGCGGAACCTGTCGGCAATGCATCTCGGTCTGCCCCACCCAGGCGTTTGTTGCACCCTACCAACTCGATGCGCGCCGATGTATTTCTTATCTCACGATCGAGCACTCGGGGGCAATTCCGGTTCCGCTTCGGGGCCTCATGGGCAATCGAGTCTATGGCTGCGACGATTGCCAGCAGGCATGCCCATGGAATCGGTTTGCTCGGGTGGCTACTGTGCAGGATTTTGAGGTACGAAACGGCCTCGATCAGGCCCAGTTAATCGAATTATTTTCCTGGAGCGAAACGGAGTTTGCTCACCGGCATCAGGGCAGCGCGATTCTTCGAATTGGTTATCTGCAGTGGCTTAGAAATATCGCAGTTGCAATTGGAAATAGCCTCGCCCGGCCCGATTGCCCACGTTCGTTGAGGGAAGACTTATTGGCGGCCCTCGCCACGCGGGCAGACTGTGAGTCTGAAATGCTTCGTGAGCATATCCATTGGGCGATTGCGCAGGCTAATGTGAGGACCTAATGTTCAGGTCTAACGCTCAGGGGCATCGGGGCATTATGAGACCCCCTTTAGAACTGCATACCAGGCTGTGATCGTGACCATTGACGCAAGAGTCGATAGCGAGACCATGCTCGCCGCAAGCGGTCCGTTGCCCCCCATGCGAACAGCCAAAATATAAGCGCTAGTTGCCGTTGGCATGGTTGCAAACAGAATTGCAATATCGCGCTGAATGCCGCTTAACCCCATGGCGCTGCATAGCCCCCAGGTCATCATGGGTACCGCAAGCAGCTTGATAGCAGTGACCGTACCTGCCTGCCATTTTGCCGTCGCGCTTCGGATTCCTTCAAAGTTCAAGCCAGCCCCCACACACATTAATCCAAGTGCGAGCGATGCTGAGCTCGCACGATCAAGAACCCCGTAGATTAATTCCGGAGGATGAAGGCTAAGAAGATTGGCAACAATACCCGCGACGGTTGCGAGCAGCAGAGGATTTCGGGAGAGTTCTTTTAAGAGCTTAACGGGATGAAAAGTATTGGCAAGAAATGACACGGCAAAGAGGTTTGCTACCGGAACCGTAAACCCGACAATCACGGCCATCAGCGCCAGGCCCTCACTGCCCGCGGCGCGTGCCGCGATGGCAAAACCAACATAGGTATTGAAGCGAAAAGCACACTGAACCCCAGAGGCCCAGTCCATGCGGGTCAACCCCGGTATCCAGCGTGTGAGCACACCCAGGGCAGCTGCACCCAGCATGGCCAATAGCGAGATCTGGACCATCAACGCCGTCTGGTCTGAGCCAAGATTACTCCGGGTGATTGCCGCAAACAGCAGTGCGGGAAACAACACGAAGTAAACGAGTTTCTCGCAGCCCTCCCAGAAGGGACGGCTCAGCCAGTGCGTTCGCATCATGAGGTACCCTGCGGCAATCATGGCGAAGTCTGGAAAAAGAAGTGAAAATCCGTTCATGGACCCTCAGAAAAGACTCGAGTCTACCGTGACTAATCGCTTGGCAACCTCGACAGCGCCCTCATTGAGACCGCAGGACCGGGCAGAGATTGATCGTTTCTGTGATGGACTATGGCTCGAAGATGGCCTCTCGAAGAATACGCTGGCAGCCTATCGGCAGGATTTGCTCGATCTAGCAGCCTGGCTGTCCGAGCAGCAGTTGGAGGGTCTGGCGCAGTTATCCCGTGAGCAAGTCAGCCGATATTTTTCTGAACGATTCTCGACGGTTCGTGCAACCACTGCCAATCGACGACTGTCTTCGCTACGTCGCTATTTTGGCTGGCTGATGCGGCACGGTCGTCGTGATGATGATCCTTGCCTACTGCTCAAGAGCGCCCGACGGCCGAATCGCTTTCCTAAGGCGCCCATCGAATCGCAGGTCGAACGGCTTTTAAATGCGCCGGATTCTATGAAGGATCTCGGATTACGTGATCGAGCAATGCTCGAAATGATGTATGCCGCAGGATTACGTGTGAGCGAGTTGATTACTCTGAAAAGTATCGATGTATCGCTATCAGATGGTGTTGTTCGTGTCCTTGGCAAAGGAGATAAAGAGCGCCTGGTTCCGATTGGTGAAGAGGCGATGCAGTGGCTTGCCCTTTATATGAAGACGGCACGGCCAGCGCTATTGCATGGCCGCCAATGCGATAGTCTCTTTGTGACAGAGCGTGCAGAGCCCATGAGCCGCCAGCGCTTCTGGAGAATTATTAAAAATTATGGCCTTATCGCGGGACTTGAACTGCCACTCTCGCCGCACGCGCTTCGTCATGCGTTTGCAACACACCTCTTAAATCATGGGGCCGATCTCCGGGCCGTTCAGATGCTGTTGGGACATGCGGATATATCAACCACTCAGGTCTACACCCATGTCGCCAATGATCGGCTGAAAGCAATTCACGCAAAGCATCATCCCCGGGCATAGAATATGCTGATGTCATTCGAACCACTCTTGGCGCTCTATGCGCTTATTGCTTACCTGATTGGCTCGATATCGTTTGCAATCGTGGTAAGTCGTTTGCGCGGTATCGCAGACCCGCGCTCTTATGGCTCACACAATCCAGGTGCGACGAATGTATTGCGTAGCGGCGATAAGATTGCGGCCGCACTCACATTACTCGGGGATGCGGCAAAGGGGTTTCTCGTTGTTTTCATGGCGGGCGTCATTGCGCCCCGAGTGTTACCCGAGCCGATGATACCGGCTGCGGTTGCCGTCTGCGGCGTGGCTGTTTTTCTGGGGCATTTGTACCCCATTTATTTTCGTTTTCAAGGCGGCAAAGGTGTGGCGACTGCGTTCGGCGTCTTGCTTGGCTTTATGCCTGCAATTGGGCTTCTCACGGGGTTGGTCTGGCTGGTCGTTGCCCGCGTGGGCCGCATTTCGTCTCTGGCGGCCTTAAGCGCAGCGGGGGCAGCCCCAGTAGTTACATTATTTTTAAAAGGGCTTGATCTAACGTTTTGGGCAACGCTGTCCATTGCCGTGCTACTGGTAATTCGTCACAAGAAAAATATCGCTCAGCTGCTGTCTGGCCAAGAACAAGCGTTTCGCGATAGACCTCAACCCTGATCGACTTGCCTCATCAGCTCAAGGGCCAGCGAGGTTTTACGCCAAACGCGCCCGCATTGACGGGTCGTGCGCCAGAAAATAGCCGTAATCCGCCTGCCCAGGCAATCATGACGCCATTGTCAGTACAGAGGGAGGGGGCGGGGAAAAGGATTTCAATCCCGTCTGTTTTTTCTAATCGATAGAGCTTCGATCGCAGTTCTTGATTGGCGCTTACACCACCGGCAATAACGAGCCGTGCAATGCCCGTCTGATCGATCGCACGCTGACACTTGGCGATCAAAACATCGACGATGGCCGCTTGCAGGCTCGCCGCCATATCTGCCTTAGTCTGGTCGTCAAGCCCGTTGGCGCCTTGGAGTTTTTGAACCTGAGTCAATACGGCGGTCTTTAATCCTGCGAAGCTAAAGTCTAGGGTTTCCCGCTTCATGAGGGGTCGTGGCAAATCAAATCGTTTTGGGTTGCCCTGCCTGGCCCATTGGCTAATCGCGGGCCCGCCCGGGTAGCCAAGCCCGAGAAGCTGCGCCGATTTGTCAAATGCCTCACCCGCCGCATCGTCGATGGTTTCACCAAGAAGCGCATAGTCGCCGACGCCACGAACTTCCATAATCTGTGTATGACCCCCGCTCACGAGCAAGGCGAGGAAGGGGAAGACCAGCGCAGCAGCATCCCGATCTAGTAAGGGCGAAAGAAGATGTCCTTCAAGATGGTGTACCCCGAGGGTCGGCCGATTAATTGCCGCCGCAAGGCCGTGTGCTGTGCTTGCGCCAACCAAGAGGGCGCCCGCGAGACCCGGCCCTTCGGTATAAGCGATTGCGTCAATATCTGACCAGCTTGATCTGGCCTCTCTCAGCGCCGCTCGAGCCAGGTGAGGCAGCCGAAGAATGTGATCTCGGGAGGCTAATTCAGGGACAACCCCACCGTAGTCGGAGTGCATTGCAATCTGACTATGGAGGGCTTGCCCTAAAATTTCCCCGGTTGGAAGGCCTGACCTATTCGGGGTAAGCCGTACCAGGGCCACACCCGTCTCATCGCAGGAGGTCTCGATCCCTAAGATGACCCTATCCGCTTGCCCCACGGCGGATTTCCGCCAAGAGCGCCAAATTTCGTCGGGGTGGGGGGGGTCTTGGGTCGATAGGGGGGGAGACACTTGCCAGAAAGCCTTTAGTCCGCGATACTTATGGGTTATCGATTAACAATTTTGTTCGGACGAAATTCATAATGCCTCTTGTACGTCTAAAAGAAAATGAGCCCTTTGAGGCAGCACTTCGCCGCTTTAAGCGCACCATTGAAAAAATTGGTCTCTTAACCGAACTGCGGGCCCGCGAATTCTACGAAAAGCCAACCGCCGAGCGCAAACGCAAGAAAGCTGCCGCAGTCAAACGGCACTATAAGCGTGTTCGCAGCATGATGCTTCCCAAGCGGAAGTACTAAAAGCCGGTCAGAAACTCCGGCAGCTGGGGAATTGATGTCCCTAAAAGAAAAACTCCAAGACGATATCAAGGCGGCCATGCGGGCCAAGGAGGGCGACAAGCTCACAACCCTGCGCCTCATCACTGCCGCAATCAAACAGAAAGAAGTTGATGAGCGGATTGAATTGACCGATCCGGCGGTGTTGTCGATCTTAGAAAAGATGATCAAGCAGCGTAAGGATTCGATTGCGCAGTTTCAGCTGGGTGGTCGGCAAGACCTTGTGGACAAGGAGCAGGCAGAACTCGCACTCTTGATGGCCTACATGCCCGCTCAGATGTCTGAGGCAGAAATCGCGCAGGTTATCGAGACTGCGGTCTTACAAGCGAATGCCACCGGTCCTCAGGATATGGGTAAGGTGATGGCATTGATCAAACCACTTCTCGCGGGCAAGGCCGACATGGGCCTCGTATCCCAGATGCTTAAAACCAGGCTAGCCCAATAAGTTGCGATGGGTTGCTTAGCAATTGATTCCACAGCAATTTATTGATGAATTAATTCGACGCGTCGATGTTGTTGAGGTAGTTGGTCAATATGTGCCCCTTAAACGTTCAGGGGCAAATTATTCGGGGCTCTGCCCGTTTCACACAGAAAAATCCCCATCATTTTCGGTAAGCCCATCGAAACAGTTTTATCACTGCTTCGGGTGTGGGGCGCACGGTACTGCGCTTGGTTTTTTAATCGAACACCTAGGCCTTCCGTTTCCCCAGGCGGTTGAAGATCTTGCACGGCGGGTTGGCCTAGAGGTTCCCAAACAAGCGCCGGAGATTAATCCCGAGGCGAAGAAAAAAGAAACCGACTACCGGGCACGGCTGCGTGATTTGCTCTTAGACGCGGCCAGGTTTTATCAACGCCGTCTTAAGGACTCTCCTCAGGCGGTCTCTTACCTCAAACAGCGCGGTCTGTCGGGTGAGATTGCTGCGAAGTATCACCTTGGCTACGCCCCTGAGGGTTGGCAGCCACTGCAATCTGTATTTGCGGATTACACGAATCAAGATCTTATTGAAGCAGGCCTGGTCATTGAGGGCGATTCTGGGAAACGGTATGACCGTTTCCGAGACCGCATCATGTTCCCGATATTGAGTGGCCGCGGTGAGGTGCTGGGCTTTGGTGCAAGAACCATTGCGGATGCCGAGCCGAAGTATCTGAATTCCCCGGAGACCCCGGTGTTCTCGAAAGGATATGAGCTCTATGGTGGTTTCGAGGCTCGGCCACTGATTCGTTCGGCGGGTCAGGTCTGGGTGGTTGAGGGGTATATGGATGTAGTGGCCTTAGCGCAACATGGCCTTGGCCACGTGGTGGCGACTCTTGGAACGGCAACCACACCGCAACATGTCCAGCAATTGCTGCGATTAAGTGATCACATTGTCTTCATGTTTGATGGCGATACGGCGGGGCGTCGAGCGGCTGCGCGCGCGCTCGAGACCTCACTGCCTTTCGCATCGGAGAAAAACCGAATTGATTTTGTGTTTTTACCCCAAGACCATGACCCTGACAGTTTTGTTCGGGAGTTTGGGCAAGACGCTCTAACGCAGCGCGCGAACGAGGCCAAGCCTCTCTCCGCCTTACTAATTGAAATGGCGTGTGAAGGCCAAGACCTCGGGTATGCAGAGGGCCGTGCGGCTGCGGGCAGTCAGGCGCAGCGGCTTTTAAAACTCATGTCTGCTAACGGATTGCGCTCGCAGATTCTGCGAGAGGCCGCCCGTCGACTCGATATGCATGAGGCGAGCTTACTGGCGGCCATCAACGCTGGACCCGTCGCCCGAGAAGCGAGCAGCATTGCGCAGTCCAAGCCCGATGGCGCGGCAGGCAATGTCTCAACCAAAAGGAATGGGTACAAGAACTATTCGGCACCAGCACCGATTAGGCTGCCCCGTCCGGTGATCCGGCCTCTGGCAGAGCGGGCCTTACAGATTCTGGTGCGTCAGCCGGATTGGGTGATTGATCTTGATCCCGATTTTTTTGAGTATCTTGAGCAGTCTCAGGCCGATTTACTCCAGTGGATCCAAGAGAAGACCGCGGGTAAGCCGGGGGCAACTTTTGCGTTGCTCCATGAGGCGGCCCTCGCTGAGGGACGGGAGCGGGGTTCGGACGTTATCAAACTCTTCCTAAGGCTCGCCAAGCCAGACCCCGCGTTGGATGATCTGATGGAGGCCCAACCCGAGACCCTTAAGAAAGAACTTTATCTGGCCGTTAGGCGTCTGAAGGTGAGGGCGCTCGAAGAGGAGGCTGCCCGACTTGCTGTCCGAGTCTCCAGCGACCCTGGGGCCCTTTCAACGTTGCAAGACGTCCGTTTGAAGATTCAGCAGCTAAAACTCGACCCCGAAACCCCGAGTAACTAAGCCCTAATTTTCTTGTAAGGCATTGATTTTTAATAGCTATTTTTGTATAATGGAAGGTTCCGCTTAGATTGATGTGGGCAGCCCAATTGCCCGCCACCAAAGGATTCGATCCCCGTGACAAAGACTCAAAAATCAACCTCCAAAATCGCCGCCAAGCCGGTAACTAAGCCCTCTGTCAAATCAACGCCGAAGTCAGCAACCCAGACAAAGAAGGTCGTTGCGTCCAAGGCAGCGAAGGTCGTCAAGCCGTCCCCAGCGTCAAAGAAAGCTGTTGTGAAGACACCCGCCAAGAAGGCCACCGCCCCCGCTAAGCCCAAACCAGTAGCAAAGGCAATGACGAAAGCCTCCTCTAAGCCTGCATCAAAAATAAAGCAGGGGCCCAAGTCCCCTGTGAAACCCACAGCAAAGTCAGCAGTAAAGGCTGCCCCCAAGGGTACCAATGCCAAGAAAGCTTCCGGTAAAAAACTGCTCCCCAAAGCACTTGCCAAGAATTCCCCAAAGAACAAGCCCTCTGCTCAGCCGAAGGCATTGGCCAAGCAGCCCAAATCAAAAGCGTCGGTCAGAGTTTCGGATAAATCTAAAGGCAAGCCCGCTGTCAAAACGGCAAAGGAGCCAGCCCCGAAATCCCTAGCGAAGGCGCAGCCGAAAAAGGCCAACCCAAAGCAGCCCGAAGGTAAGAAGCCTGAGGTGAAAAAGTCCTTAGCGAAGGCTCCAGTTGAAAAAACCAAACCTATTGCCGAAAAAAAGATCGCCGAGCCAAAGCCAATCAAGCCAAAGGGCAAGCCTGGGCGGCCCGCGAAAAAATCGCCTGAACAACTCGAGGCAGAAGCGAGTGGCCTAGACGACACCGTAATGGATGACGACGCCGTCGACGCTGCGATGGAGCCCCCGCCGCCGCCGAAAAAAGGAAGCGCTCGTCGGGCGCGAGATCGGGTTCTCAAGGAGTTTCTTCCTGCCGGGGGTGCGGTCACCCCAGAGGAGTTGGAGGCCAGAAAAACAAAGCTCAAAACCCTATTCAAGCTTGGCAAAGAGCGTGGCTATCTCACCTATGCAGAGATTAACGACCACCTGCCAGAAAATGTGGTTGAGGCTGAACAGATTGAATCAATCGTATCGACCTTTAACGACATGGGTATTGCGATCTACGAGCAGGCCCCTGACACTGAGACCCTACTGCTCACCAGCAACGCGCCGGCAGCGGATGACGATGATGCTGAAGAGCAGGCAGAGGCCGCGCTGCAGACCGTTGATTCCGAGTTCGGTCGCACAACTGATCCGGTTCGCATGTACATGCGCGAAATGGGCACCGTCGAGCTTCTGACCCGTGAGGGTGAAATCGTTATTGCCAAGAAGATTGAGGAAGGCCTTCGCGACATTGTGATGGCAATTTCAGCCTGCCCCGTAACGATCGCAGAAGTCCTTGATTGCGCAACTAAAATCCGTGAAGGAACGATGCCCATCAACGACATGGTCGATGGCATTGTTGACCCGAACGCCCCAGAGGAAGACCTCTTATCCTCGACCGAGGCAGAGTTCGCCGCTATTGAGGCCACCGAAGAGGTCGATGACGATGGCGCTGCGGCTGCGGCAGCCAATACAGCGCGGCTTGAAGAACGTAAGGTTGCAGCCCTAGAGAAATTTGAGGTGATTCAAAAAGCCTTCGACAAAATGCGTAAAGCGGTCGATGGGGATGGCTATAAATCGCCAGCATATGCAAAGGCGCAGCAGGCGATTAGTAACGAATTTATGAGCCTGCGCTTTACCGCCAAGATGGTCGAAAGGCTGGCCGATACACTGCGGGCTCAGGTCGAAGATGTTCGTAGGATTGAACGTAAGATTCGTTCAATCGCAGTTGATAAAGTTGGGCTAAGCCAAGAGTGGTTTATTAAAGAGTTTCCTGGCAATGAAATCAATCTGGAACTCTTTGCGAAGAAGATCCCTTCGGCGGGCCCATCAACACCGCTACTTCAGCGTAATCTGCCTGCCCTGCAGGAGGAGCAGCAGAAACTAATCGCGATGCAGACCAAGGTTGTGTTGCCCCTGGTAGATCTTCGGGATATTCATAAGCAGATGACGGCTGGTGAACGCAAGGCGCGCGCAGCCAAGAAAGAAATGACCGAGGCTAACCTGCGGCTCGTGATTTCAATTGCAAAGAAATATACAAACCGGGGCCTTCAGTTTCTCGACTTGATTCAGGAGGGCAATATTGGCCTCATGAAGGCAGTCGATAAGTTTGAATATCGCCGGGGTTATAAGTTTTCAACATACGCCACGTGGTGGATTCGTCAGGCGATTACGCGTTCAATTGCAGATCAGGCACGTACAATTCGAATTCCGGTTCATATGATTGAAACGATTAATAAGATGAATCGAATTTCTCGGCAGATCCTGCAGGAGACGGGCAAAGAGCCGGACCCTGCAACGCTGGCAATCAAAATGGAAATGCCGGAAGA
>DBCQ01000032.1:71940-87609 GCA_002293155.1 Burkholderiales bacterium UBA954
GATGATGACGATTCGCATCTCGGGGATTTCATTGAAGATACGAATACGGTTGCCCCGATGGAAGCCGCACTTCAGGATTCGATGCGTGATGTTGTGAAAGAGGTTCTCGACTCGCTGACCCCGCGTGAGGCCAAAGTCCTGCGGATGCGCTTTGGAGTCGAAATGGCAACGGATCACACACTGGAAGAGGTTGGAAAACAGTTCGATGTTACGCGTGAGCGAATACGGCAAATCGAAGCGAAAGCATTGCGTAAGCTGCGTCACCCCAGCCGCAGCGATAAGCTGAAGAGTTTTCTAGATACACTGTAAGTTGAAAGGGCCCGGGGAACCGGGTCTTTTTTCTCGATGTCTACCCAGGCAGCTGTATTGAGTAAATGTTCGTAGGGGCCGTTAGCTCAGTTGGTTAGAGCAGAGGACTCATAATCCTTTGGTCGCTGGTTCGAGTCCAGCACGGCCCACCAATCCTGCCAAACTGCTTAAGGGACTATCGAGGGCCATTGGCGCTGATAAACTCTGAACATGGCAAACCTAAATGAACTACCCAAAGACCTGCCCCTGCCGCAGGATGATGGCGCTGCCGACCATCTTAAAGGAAAGAGACTTCCTAACGTCAAACTGGCTGCGACTAATGGCCAGGTGATTGATCTTGGAGACCTTCCCGGCACGGTCGTGATCTACTGCTATCCAATGACAGGGCGGCCGAATGTACCTCTGCCCGACGGTTGGGATCAGATTCCGGGGGCAAGGGGGTGCACTCCACAGAGTTGTTCATTTCGAGATCACTACCAGGAAATTCGAGCACTCGGTGCTGATGTCATTGGTCTGAGTGTCCAGAATACAGACTATCAAAAGGAAATGGCAGAGCGCCTTCAGCTGCCGTTTTCTGTTGTTAGCGACATTCATTACGAATTCCAAAAGGCACTCAACCTTCCCACATTCCAAGCGGCGGGAATGACCCTACTAAAACGCCTTACTCTGATCGTAAAAAACGGGGTGGTTGGAGAAGTCCACTATCCTATATTTCCCAGCGATAGCGACCCGGACTGGGTCATCGATCGCCTGAAAAATCAATAGGATCGGGCACTAGGTTCTGCACGGGTTCGGCGCTGCACCGACACTTCGAAACCTTCCCTAATACTCATCATGTCTTGGCTCTATCTCTGTATTGCTATTCTTGCAGAAGTTGCAGGAACTATTGCCCTAAAGTACGCCGAAGGATTCACAAAACCCCTTCCCATGCTGGTCGTGGTGTTTGGCTATGGATTAGCATTTTTTCTGCTTTCAAAAGTCGTTCAGGTGCTACCCCTTGCAATTACCTATGCCATCTGGTCTGGTGTGGGGATCGCCCTGATTGGGATAATCGGCTGGCTGTTCATTGGCCAAGCACTTGATGGAGCAGCATTGATTGGGATCGCTCTAATTATTGCTGGGGTTGTAGTGATTAACTTCTTTTCAACATCTGTTGCTCACTAGCTATTAGGCAGCTGTTCTATGAAACAAATCGCCGAGAAGAGTTCTGCTACTCGAACTGTTAGGATGCTGACACGCTACAATAGATGGGCAAATGAGTTGGTGCTTAAAGCAATCGCTGAGCTCCCGTCAGAGGAAGTCTACAAGAAACGGTCGGCAGCGTTAGGCGGAATAATTTTCACCCTTGCTCACGTGGATATCGTAGATCGGATCTGGAAGGCACATCTGACGGGTGTAGCACACGGGTACAACTCTCGAACTACTAACACTCCCGAGTCTCTCGAAATACTCACTCAAAAATTACGAGAGATGGCGGACTGGTATATTGATTATGCGGATACTACTAATGAGACCTTACTAAACGAAGTCGTCAAATTTGATTTCGTTGATGGTGGGTCGGGCGAAATGACCCGTGGAGACATATTGCTTCATGTTTGTAATCATAAGACTCTCCACAGAGGCCATTTGGGAAATATGTTTTATCAATTGGGGTTCAGGCCGCCATCAATCGACCTGCCAGTCTATATGCGAGATGCTTTTAACATCCGTCAATCGGAATAAAAATAATGCAGCTCGGGATAGTTTTGTCCTGCGACAATATGCTTCTAGTACGATCTGTAAACTATCGCTGAGCCAGCATACCTGATAGAGGAGCCCCACAATGTACTACGATACACAGACCAACAACCACGGTATGCGGTATGACCCGATAAAGGCGATTGTCGGTCCGCGTCCAATTGCATGGATTGGTTCGGTCTCCCCCGAGGGTGTCTATAATCTCGCGCCCTATAGTTTTTTTAATCTGATTAGCGATGAACCCCCGATGATCATGTTCTCATCGGGCGGCCGCAAAGATACGCAACGGAACATTGAGGCGAGTGGGGAGTTTACGGTTTCACTGGTGGTCGATTCCCTCAGAGAGAATATGAACCTGAGCTCTGCCGCAGTCGTGGCGGATGTTGATGAATTTGCGCTTGCTGGCCTGACACCTGTAACTGGGGTTCAGGTGAAGGCGCCGCGTGTGGGGGAGAGCCCGGTCGCGCTGGAGTGCAGGCTTTGGAAAACAGTCCCCCTGCTGCCACCGCACGGGGAAAGTGAGCCCTTTTGGACAGTCCTGATCGCCTCTATAGTGGGGGTCCATATTGATGAGGCCTATATTCGCGATGGCCGGGTTGATACGGCAGCACTTCAACCTGTTGCCCGATTAGGCTATATGGACTACACGCGAGTGTCTTCGGAATCACTTTTTACTTTAAATCGACCTGCAGTTGATCTCAAGACGGGCGCCGTTCGAGTTGAGGATAAGCCATGGGATGGCCGTTATCCTTAGATCTCTCGGGTTACTGTGTCAACCACACCAAACTATCTGACGCCGCAAGGTTATGCGGCGCTAACCAATGAGCGCAATCAGTTGCTCAAGGTTGAGCGCCCCAAGACTGTTGAGATCGTTTCCTGGGCGGCTTCTAACGGTGACCGATCAGAAAATGGTGACTATATCTATGGGAAGCGTCGTCTAAGAGAAATCGATCGACGTCTGCGTTTTCTATCTAAACGACTAGAGCTTGCAAAGATTGTTGATTCGTCTGCCCAAATGACGCAAGACCAAGTCTTTTTTGGGGCAACGGTCACCCTCGTCGACCAAGAAGGCCATGAACAGACTCTGCGAATCGTTGGGGTCGATGAGACCCACCTCGGCCCGAATTACATTAGCTGGGTATCCCCAATTGCGCGGGCCCTTATCAAATCCAGGGAAGGGGACTCGGTTACCTTTGAGAGCCCATCGGGGATTCGAACGGTTGAGATTATTCGGGTAACGTATGCGGGGTAATCGGTAGCGATCGTTCGCAATGAAAGCGCTCGCTAGATTGTAAATATCTAGGCTGCAACAAGACGTAACTCAGAAGAGGGCACGCTAAATTCAATGACGGTGCCATTTCTCAGTGGCGCAACACCCCGAGCGTGCGCAATATCTGCCCGGATCAGGGCATCACCTGTTCGAATATCGTAGCGCAAGACCTCTCCAAGAAACTCAACGTCTTCGATAATCCCTCTTAATCCGAGACGATCGGTCGCATGATGGTCGCCAGTGAAACTAACGGCATGAGGCCGAAAAGCGAGCTCCATCTTTGACTCGAGCAGCTCAAGACCTTTCGGAAGAACTACACTGCCAAGCGCAGGGGATATGAACTTGATCTGGTTGCCTTCTCGACTAATTGAGCCCGGAAACAGGTTAATGGAGCCAATGAATTGTGCAACGAAACGATTCACCGGGAAATCGAATAAGTCCATGGGTGTACCGACTTGTTGAATGATTCCTTGGTCCATCACTGCAATGCGCTGGCAGGTCGTAAGAGCCTCTTCCTGGTCATGGGTTACGAAAATTGTTGTAATTCCCAGCCGCCGTTGTAACCGAACGAGTTCTTGCCGAGTCTGTGCGCGAAGCTTTGCGTCTAGGTTTGATAGCGGTTCATCAAGGAGCAGTACCTGGGGTTCGATAGCGAGCGTTCTGGCGATCGCGACCCGCTGTTGTTGCCCCCCCGAGAGTTGACCAGGCCGGCGCTGAGCAAAGTCTGCAAGGTCAACCAGTTCTAAAACAGCAGCCACTTTCTGATCAATCACTGGTTTGGAAAGCTTGCGCGCTTCCAGCCCAAAGGCGACGTTTTGCCATACCGTCATGTGCGGCCATAGGGCATAGCTTTGAAAGACCATCCCGACATTTCGAAGCCAGGGAGGGGTTCCGGTGACATCCTTTCCGTCAACCAGCAACTCACCGCTCTGATGCTGATTGAATCCTGCAATAAGTCGCAATAAGGTCGATTTTCCCGAGCCGGAAGGCCCAAGCAGGGCGAAAAATTCTCCAGGCTCAACCCGTAATGTAATGTCGCGCAGCACCCGCGTCGACCCAAACGACAGCGCAATATTTCTAATATCGATACCGACGGATTTCATCGATTGGCTCCGATGGATTGATGGGGCGTCGCAGTAGCCGCGATCCGATGCGTAATATAGGTGCCTAGGGCGACGAGGGTGATGGCGATCACACTTAGCGCTGCGCCAGGACCGCGTCCCGCGATGGATTGGAAGTACAAATAAATTCCATAGGACATGGGCGCGAGACTCTCGCGGCTCGTTAATAAAATAGTTTCTGAGATCTCGGCTGCCGCCGTAATAAAACTCGTTACAAATCCCGCAAGTATTCCGCCCATCATCAGGGGGATAACAATTCGGCGAATCGTCTGCCAACGACCGGCACCGAGATTCTCAGCGGCCTCCTCCAGCGCTGGGTGGACTTGTGTTAAGGCGGCCATACATGAACGAAGCGCGTAGGGTAGTCGTCGCACCGAATAGGCAATTACAAATATGAACCAGCTGGCGGTTAATGCACCTGCTCCAAATGGCAATTCGATACCCCTGAAGGCCCGCAAGTATCCAATACCAAGAACTAGTCCTGGCATCGCGAGAGCCACAGTAACCAGGTGGTCAAGCAGTTGGCGGCCGGGAATTGAGGTGCGCAGAACAATATAGGCGATTGCAGCCCCAATCAGCACGTCGATTACCGCCGCTAATCCGCAATAGAGTAGTGTATTCCAGATCATCTGCTTAGAGTCAGAAAATACCGTTGCATAGTGTGCGAGGGTAAACTGTTCAGGCAGGATGCTAAAACTCCACACTTTAAAAAACGACATCAAAAGAATACCAATGTGGGGGGACAGCACAAGCATCAGAACCCCAATAATCCAGCCGTAGGCAAGCGTTGTCTGCCAACTGGTGAGTTGACGCTTCGGAGCCTGCGCCCCTCCGCGTGATACGAGTGCGTAATCACGGCGCTTCACAAACCACCAAGCGCCACCCATAGCACCGATAGAAAAAATAACAAGAATGACACAGATCACGTAGCCGATAGGATCTTCAATTCCGATTGAGGTAACGCGCAGGTAAGCCTGTGGGGCAAGCATATTGGTAACATTTAAAACGAGGGGCGTTCCAAGATCATCAAACACCTTGATGAATACCAAGGATGCGCCAGCAATGTATCCGGGGAGTGCGAGTGGAAATACGACTTTTCGGAAAAGCCGCCACCCGGATGCGCCAAGGTTTTGTCCTGCCTCCTCCATGGAGGAATCAATCGCTGCGAGGGAGGCGGACAGGTTAAGCAGAATAAACGGGAAGTAGTGAAGCGTCTCGACAAAAATAACGCCGTTAAGTCCCTCCATGATGGGTAGGCCAAATCCGAAATTCTCGTTGAGAATAAGATTAACCGCTCCGGATCTTCCGAAAATAAGTTGCATTGCAGCCGCGCCAACAAAGGCGGGCATGATGAGTGGAAGTACCCCCAGGGTCTGAATGAGCACCGCCCCCCGGAACTGAAACCGCATTGTGAGATAAGCCAATGGAACAGCAATCAGCGTTGCAAAGAGGACGGTCATCCCCGCAACGAATAGGCTGTTTGCGAATGATTCTCGCATCAGAGAAATTTCTGAAAATGCGGAAAAATGGGCTAGGGTAAAGCCACCCGATCCATCGGAGAACGCCGTATAGATAACCGTGAGAATAGGGCCGATGAGGAAGACAATAAGAAAAGTCGCTATCGCGATTGCAATAGCGACCATTCCGGGATGATGTCGATTCAACTTGGCTCCATAGCCCTACGGGTGGGCACGGGGGGATCCTCAGCCGATAACAGGGTTACTTGGCAGCGCTCGCGAGTTCGATGGCTCGGGCGTAATTGGCCTTCGCACGGCTTGCCCACTCTTCTTCAACTTTTGCTTTTGTTTTAGAGGCTTCAGCGTCAGTTTTCTTGGCCTTAAATAATTCGAGGAGTTTCTTATCGCCAATTTGCTTCTCGTCAACAATTGGAGACAGAACTAGCTTTCTGGCCTCATCAAGCTGTGCACTAGCCTTGCCGCTAAGCCGCCTCTCTGCATCGTGGATTGCCTTCATTGCTGCGGCGAGTTCCTTGTGACGGAAGGTAATCATCTGATCAAACAGTGAAACCACTACGTAGTAACGAGATTCAGATAGATTGGCATTGAAGTTTACTTTTGCCTGGATTTTCCCGCCAAACGGATTGGGATACCCAGCTGGCGCTTTTGCGTAAATAGACGGCAATACAGGCAGTCGACTGATCTCTTTTTGTAAAAGCAGCGTCTGGCCTTCTTCAGACAACGTAAAGTCAATAAATCGTTTCCCTGCCTCGCTGGACTTTGCACCGTCGATCAGTGCAATATTCGCTGGAACAATCGACGTGACAGAGGGGTAGATAAATTCCACAGGCATGCCGGAATTTTTTGCGGCGAGCCCAAAGAAATCAATGACTAGTCCAATACCAAACTGTCCATTCGAGACGCCATCGGGAACGCCGAAACTGCGTTCTGTGATCGCTGCACTGTTGCCGCCAATTGCAAGAACTTGTGCCCAGCCTTTTGTCCAGCCTTCCCCTTGCAGAATTGTCTCAACCGTCAGGTGGGTGGTGCCTGAGCGTGAGGGGCTTGATATTGCGAGGTGGCCGAAATAAACAGGTTTAATGAGATCCGCCCACTCTTTTGGGGCTGGTAATTTGTTAGCGGCCATATATCGGGTGTTCCACATTAGTCCGTAGCCCGCAAGAGCCTGCCCACGATAAAAACCCTCGGGGTCGTTGACAGGGTAGTTGCCGATTTTTGCGGGAATAGAGGGGCTTCCGGGGCCGATCTTGACGAGTAATTTCTGGCTTGAAAGGACCTCAAATGCATCGGGCGCAGATGCCCAGAAGACTTCGGGGCGGGACCCTGCCGGCTGTTCCCGCACATAGGCAATGCCTGCAGCCGTATTTTTATTAAGGATTTCGAGCTTATCTTGAGGATACTTTGCCTCGTACGCCTTTTTGTAGGCGGCGGTAAGTTCTTTAGGAAATGACGTGACAACGGAGATCGTGTCGGCGAGGGTTGCACCTGCGAATAACGCCGTAATTGTTGCGGCAATAAGATGTCGGCAGAGGGTCAAGTAAGACATGAGAGATCCTTTCTTTTTTGGAGGGTTCAGCATTCTTTGATGGTAGTGCAAAACGATTACCAATATGCGCCAAAGGTTTTTCTTAATTCTTCAATGTCAGGTCCGGCTAACTCAGGGATCGGCGAACCCGTGATGCTAATCAGTTTTGCGGTTTCTTCAAGCTCCTCGAGTACCCCCATCGCCGCACTGGGAGAGTCATGCCAGACATTTGGCCCGAGACGTGCGAGCATGACCGCGCGAAGGATTCGACCGGATTGGCCATAGGCGGTAATCGACTCTGCAACCTGGTCAGCAACCGCCGGACTTCCTGGTCGACCATAAGGAATTAGCGGGACATGACCAACCTTCATTACAAAATAGGGCGTGATCGGGGGAATTAACTCTGTAGCTTTTGAGTTTAGGCTCAGGCTTACACAGAACGTGCTGTGGGTGTGAATGATGCAAGAGGTATCTGGCAGAAATGGGCGACTCGCCCGGTAAATAGCCTGGTGGAGCGCTAAGGTTTTGCTTGCCCGATCGCCGCCTTGCTGCTGGCCGTTGAGGTCAATCCGGGCAATCCGCGCGGGATCGAGAAAACCAAGGCAAGCATCGGAAGGGGTAATGAGAATACCGTTGTCTAATCGAAGGCTAATATTTCCTGCAGTTGCATGGACATAACCACGCTCAAATAGGCTCCTGCCGATCCGACAGATTTCCTCGCGGGCATAGGATTCGTTCATTGGAGTGCTTTAAAAGATTTAGTGAAGAAGTCGGGGGCCCCGAAGTTACCTGACTTTAGAGCAATGTGGAGATCGGCGCGGAGTCCGTCGCTCGCACTGGCAAAGCACCATGGAACGCCGGGATCGATCTGTGGCCCGATTCTCAGGCGAGTAATACCCAGCGCCTGAACGCACGCCCCCGAGGTCTCGCCTCCCGCAATGACCAACTGCCTAATTCCTTGGGCGATCAATCCTTGAGCGATCGCGCCCAATGCCTGTTCGATGAGATGGCCTGCCTCGGCGATACCGATTTGAGCTTGCGCGGACTTGACTTGATCGGGAGTAGCGGTTGAGTAAATGAGAATTGGATCTTGACCCGCATGCGCATTGGACCAGTCGATCGCGCGGGAGATTTCGGTACGGTCTTGCACAAGATTTAAAGGGTCTAAACGCAGTGAAGGCTTGCCTGTGGCGAGAAAGTGCGCGACCTGTTGCTGGGTTGCCTGCGAGCAACTCCCGGCGATGATCGCGCGGGATCCCTGCGCTGGTGGTAGCGTCTGCGCGTTATGAGCGGCGGGTAGAGAGAAATTCTGCGGTAGACCAAGCGCGATCCCTGACCCCCCCGTCACGAGCGGAAGTGACCGAACTGCACGCCCAATTTCCATTAGATCTTGATTTGAGATTGCGTCCACAATTGCAATACGTGTCGATTCTGAGCGGAGTACTTGAATCTGCGCGTCAATTGCATCACTGCCCTGGCTTACGCACGCATAATTAATGAGACCCACAGGGTCAGTGCACTGAGACTGTAAAACCCGCACGAGATCAGAGTCGGTCATCGGGGTGAGCGGGTGATTTTGCATTCCGCTTTCGCTGAGTAATCGATCGCCCACAAACAGATGTCCCTGGAAGACTGAGCGTCTGTTTTCAGGAAACGCAGGTGTGGCGATCGTAAAGTCTGTATCGAGCGCTCTCATAAGGGCCTGGATGACAGGCCCAATATTGCCTGCTGCGGTACTGTCAAAGGTTGAGCAGTATTTGAAATATATCTGCGGTGCACCCTGCGCGCGAAGCCAATGAAGCGCAGCAAGAGACTGATCAATAGCCTCTTGGGCTGGAATCGTTCGGGATTTCAGGGCAATGACGATTGCATCGGTTTGTGAATCGATCGGTGAGGTTGGGACACCAATACTCTGAACGGTACGCATCCCAGAGCGAACTAGATTATTGGCAAGGTCTGTCGCACCAGTGAAGTCATCTGCGATACAACCGAGAAAAAGTCTAGCCATGGTTAGCGTGTTTGGATTGCGCTGCAGTTCTCATCAATGTACTGCTGAACAATGGCATCAAACGACGAGTCCGGTACTAGGCCGAGTCGTGCAGCCCGCGCGCAGGCGATTTGGCCCGGCCAACTCTTAACGACTCTGGCGATCGCTGGGTCGATTACCCAGTCCAGCCGATGGAAGGCCTCTGCTCCCCCAAGGCGTTGGAGGGTCTGGGCCATCTCGCCGACTGTTACCCGCAGAGACGGGAGATTCATTGCAGTAAGGGCGCCCCAATGATCGTCTGATGTCTGGGCCGCCAGAATCAATCCCTCGATGGTACGGGCAGGTGAGGCCAGAGCGACAGGTGTTGCTGGGTCTACAGGAACTCTTGCTCGCAGACCTGATAGCGGCTCGCGAATCATGCCCGACAAAAACCCTGAGGCTGCGCCATTGGGTCTGCCAGGGCGAACGCTGACTGTCATTAGCCGAACGGAGCGCGCACGGATAAAACCCTTTCGGCCAAAGTCAGCCATGAGCTGCTCGCCAATAAATTTCTGAATCCCATAGCTGGTCTGGGGGGTGGGAAGCGTATCGTCATCAATGACGGTGTCGCTCCAGGACTCTCCTGGACGGCTACCGAACACGGCAACAGAGCTCGCAAAAACGACGTAAGGTCGGCAGTCAGATCGACGGCATGCCTGGAGTAGCTCTAAGGTGGTGTCGAGATTGCTTGACATGCCGAGATCGAAATCCGCCTCGCACTCTGCGCTGACTGCAGCTGCAAGGTGAAATACCAAGTCAATCTCTTTAGTGAAAAGCTTACCCTCAGCGAGGAGCGTCCGCAGATTACCACCAATAAATTGAATACGGTGATCGGACTGAACATCCGCACCGGGAGAAACAAGATCAGTCAGGATGATTTGGTGAATCGTTTGTGGAGCTTGTCCGCTGACCGAGAGCTTGTCATACTGCAAAAGAGTCTTCGCTAGTCGAGTTCCAAGAAATCCGCAGCCACCAGTGATCAAAATCTTCATTGCTCAAGTCTTCTTTTGTGGCAATTCGATTCCGGGGAAAATCTTAATTACTGCACTGTCATCTTCTTTTGCAAATCCTGCTGTTGAGGCCTGCATAAACATCTGGTGGGCTGTTGAACTAAGCGGTAATGGAAATTTACTGGCTCGAGCAAGATCAAGGACAAGGCCCAAATCTTTCACAAAAATATCGACAGCAGAGTGCGGCGTGTAGTCGGCCGCGAGGACATGAGCCATTCGATTCTGAAACATCCAGCTGTTGCCGGCGCTATTGGTGATGACCTCATAGAGCGCATCTGGGTCAATGCCCTCGCGTATCCCGAGGGCCATCGCCTCTGCAGCTGCAGCAATATGGACACCCGCGAGGAGCTGGTTGATGATTTTGACTCTGCTTCCCGCACCGGCTTGGTTGTCTAACTTATAAACCTTTGCGGCCATCGCATCCAGACAGGGCCGGGCAAGTGCATACGCATCCGGATGGCCAGAGGTCATCATCGTGATTTCACCATTTGCAGCGCGCGCGGCTCCGCCAGAAATTGGCGCGTCAAGGTAAAGAATCCCCTTTTCCGCAAGTAGTTTCTCGGTGCGAATAGACCAATTGGGGTCAACGGTTGAGCACATCACGAAAACGCCGCCTGGGCGCATCGCGGCTACGCAGCCCTCAGGACCCCACAGCACGGATTCAGTCTGCTCTGCATTGACCACCACTGAAATGACAATATTGCAGCGCGATCCAAGCTCTTTAATGCTTAAACAGGCAGTTCCACCTTGCTCTGCAAAGCGTGCTGCAATGTCTGCTCGGATATCGAAGACAGAGGGCTCAAGCCCGGCTCTGCGCAGTGACTGCGCCATTCCGAGCCCCATTGCGCCCAGTCCAATAATCCCAACAGCGGTCGGTGGGTGAGTGGTTGATGTCATACGCCTTATCTTACGCATTTCAATTAGCCCAAGCCAATTAGGGTCTTCCGCTTAAACGCACTGCAGCAGGTACGCCTGTAGATTTTTTAGTATTGTCATGACTCATAACAAAAAGGAGACTCTCATGCACCGCCGAATTTTTGCGCTCTCAACAGTGCTGCTATCTGCAGCCTTAGGACTGGGTCATTCCTCGCTCATGGCACAGCCCTATCCCTCAAAGCCGATTCGCTTGGTGGTGCCGTTTCCCCCTGGTGGCTTGATCGACTCAATGGCGCGTCTGATCACTCCGAGCCTCTCCAAAGAGCTTGGTCAGCCCGTTGTGATTGAGAATAAGCCCGGTGTTGGTGGGGGAATCGGTGCTGCAGAAGTCACGAAGGCTCCCGCCGATGGGTACACCCTGCTCATGGCGTCTCCTCCTCTAACAATTAGTCCGGCGATCTACAAGGCGCTGCCCTACAAGCCGGCTGACATCCAGCCTGTTGCAATGTTTGGGCAGTTGCCCAATGTGCTGATGGTGCACCCAGAGTCCGGGATTAATTCGGTCGCGGATCTTGTAGCGCGTGCGAAGGCAAAGCCAAATATTCTGAACTACGCATCAAACGGTAATGGGACCTCTCTACACCTGAGTGCTGAACTCTTAAAGAGCCAAGCCGGGGTGCATATTGTGCATATCCCTTACCGGGGTACCGCATTGGCGAATGTCGCTTTGATGTCCAAAGAGATTGATCTCATGTTTGATAACCTGCCGCCTGCATTGCCGCACATCCAATCGGGAAAGCTTAAGGCGTTGGCCGTGACGACCTCAAAGCGGAATCCAGCGCTTCCAAATGTACCAACCATGCAAGAACTTGGCTATCCGAAATTTGAGGTCTCGGCCTGGTTTGGGTTAGCAGTGATGCGCGGAACGTCAGCAGAGATTACTGGAAAGCTTCAGGATGCTCTTAGAAAAGTAATCGCTCAGAAGGATGTTGCCACTGCAATTACCGCTCGCGGCGTTAGTATTGAATTTATGAATGCTGCTCAGATGGATAGCTTTATGAAAACTGATGCAGAGCGCTGGCAGCAGGTTGCCACATTCGCAAATATTAAACTGGATTAGTCGGGGTAATTTTGCAGAACTCTTGGAGATCTTTCCAGCACTCATTGTGGCCGGAATCAAACTGGGTGATGATACTCATATGATTATGATCGTTGTATTGCCGATAGGTGGCAAAACGACGGCAGGGTTCAACATAGTCATGGAGCAAGGGGTTTTCAAACTCCGCCATTCCGATAAAAAGCGGGATGTCGGATTTTTTCATGTGGGTGAGGGGGGAGCGTAGTTCAAACTTTGTGTCATCCTCACCGAAGTAGGCGATGACCCCCGCAGCATTGACATTTCTTGGATCGCGATCGGCTTTTAATCGGGGGCTCATCAATATCAGACCATCTAGCTCCTCCCGAAGCGAGGCCGCCTTTTCGGCCATGCAGGGGTCAAAAAGTGCTGTCGCGCAATGGGTGCCGCCAGCAGAATGGCCCATCAGGAATTGCTGGCCAAGCCGTATTCGACGATCAGATAACACCTCCTTCGCCTTAGTGATAGCTTGTACGATATCGACTGCCGCATCGGGATAGCATGCATCCGGTGCGAGACGGTAGCCAATATTGACCCCGATAAACCCTGAGCGGCAGAACTCACGCAGGACATTGCTGTAGACCTCTGGGGTGGTATTGCGATCCCCTCGAACGAATGCGCCGCCATGCACAAAGAAAAGAACCGATTTCGGGTTGTCTTCGTGGGCCAGAGATTGGTCATCCTGCCTTTCTGGCCAGTAGAACTCAAACTCGTTCTTGGCATGCGATCCGTATCGACTTGTTTCAATAATCTCTGCGCCAGGCCCGAGACGCGCGAGTTGTGCCTGGTGAAATGGCTGATAAAAAGCGAAGACCTCGTCGCGATGACCTTGGACATCGAGATGCCATCGGGGGCCTAACCCACGCAGAAATTCCTTAGGTGCTTGTGGGCTCATTAGAGGCTTCGCTTAGCAAGACGGACTCATAGGCATTAAGAGATGGCGCCCCTCCGGTATGCAGAAATAATAGATGTTCTCCTGCCTTAAAGTGTCCCTTGCGTGATAGGTCAATCAGCCCCGCCATTATCTTTCCGGTGTAGACCGGATCTAACAAGATTCCTTCGGTACGGGCGAGTAGCTGAACAGCTTCGACCATCTTTTCATTGGGTATCGAGTATTTTGGCTGCCAGTAACCACCAATAGAGACAATCTTATCTCTAGGAATTATAAAGTGGCCTCCGAGGAGCTCTGCGATTGCACACGCCTCTTTGTAAACGAGAGGTTCCTGGTCCTGCGGATCTCTGCTGACACCAATGCCTGTGATCGGGATCTGAATATTGTTGCCAACAAAGCCGGCAACAATGCCACCGTGGGTCCCTGAACTGCCTGAACCGACAATTAAATGATCAATCCGAATGGCCTGTTCGAAGAGTTGCTGTTGCAGCTCCTGTGCGCAGGCGACATAACCGAGACCACCGATTGCGTTGGAACCACCGCCAGGGATGAGATAGGGAGCTCTTCCTTGTGCCTTGAGTTGGTCGGCAACAGCCTGCATCGCGTCATTCATATTGGTGCCTGCCGGAACAACGGTAATGGAATTGACGCCCATCAAACGAAATAAAAAATGATTGCCACTTGCAGTTTCAGAGTAGCTATTCGGGATTCGTTCTTCAATAACAAAATGGCATTGCAGACCCTCTTTGAGAGCAGCCGAGAGCGTAATTCGGCAGTGATTTGACTGTGGTGCGCCACAGGTAATGAGGGTATCCGCCCCTTTTGCTAGGGCGTCTCCAACAAGAAACTCCAGTTTTCTTGTTTTGTTTCCGCCAGGCGCAAGGCCCAGCATATCGTCACGTTTAATCCATATTTTTGGCCCGCCTAAAGCCTTTGTAAAGTTCGGAAGGAATTCAATTGGCGTTGCGAACTCAGTGTAGCGGCGGCGCGGGAATTGACTAAGATCCATGATGACATGCCTTCAGTGATAGTGAAGTAAGGTAATGATCCGGCCCGGTGGGCTTAACCGCAAACGCTCTTAAGGTCACTCTTCAAACCATTTCTGTATCCGTCTTAAGCGTGCTTCGCAATCCGATTCAGATAGTAGCGTTGCTTTCTCATCAGAAGGAATCGGAAGTATATCGCCCCAGCGGTTAGCAACCCATCCGCAATCATCGAGTCGGTAGGGCGGTGCCATCGGCAATCGATCTTCAATGCCTTGTTGTTGGGCAGTCGCAATCAATTCGCCCAACCGATTGGCGAGCGGCTGGAGATCTTCCTTAATTGGACAGTCGAGGTCGTGGGCCTGCACGGTGATCTGGCCGTGCCAAAGACCGAAAGCGCCACGCGCGTGTTCATCAAGCCGAAATCGTTGTGTCCCTATGCATTTCACCGCAAGTACGGCAGGCTGTAATGACTCTACCTGCACGATACGGGCCATACAGCCCCACCCGTGGAGCTGCTCAATTTCACCTGCTTTCTGCACCTCACTGCCTGCCGCCAGGGGGACCACTCCGAATTCAAGGCCCTCGTGTTGGCAGCGTTTCATGAGATGGAGATAGCGCACCTCAAAGACCATCAGGGAGAGGAAGCCCTCGGGAAACAAACCTTGTGAGAGAGGAAAAAGCGGAACCTCCTCGGTGGTCATGGGCTAGAGCGCAACAGGACTGAGAACTAGATTTTCAATACGTTCGACGATCTGCCCATTTGCTTCGCTCGCTTTGCGGATCGCGATCCATTTGGGGTCTGCCTGAAATGCATTCCACTTTGTCTCACGATCAGCCAGTGATTCCCACTCAAGGGTGTAGTAGAGCGCCGCATTCGATGGCCCAATCAGTGTGGTCCAGAAGTTGACGTGCTTAATGCCATAGTGCTGGAAAAAACCAAGGGTATGATTTTTAAATCGAGCAATGAGGTCGGGCAGTTTTCCTGGGCAGCAGTGGTAAATACGTAACTCGTGAATCATGGTGTCTCCTGGTTATGAGGGGTGTTGTGTGCGGCTCAATTTTACTTGGTGTGAATACCACAGGAGGCCACTTGCCATGATGATCATCGGAACCAGCGAGCCGAGATTGAGCCAGGCCCAGCCTTGGGTGGTGACCAAGGCGCCAGATCCGAACGAGGTCATTGCCATCACAAAGAAAACGCAGAAGTTAATGGCACCCTGGGCCTTATCTTTTTCCTCGGGACGAAAGGCAGACATCGACAGGGTTGTGCTTGCCGTAAACAGAAAATTCCATCCAAGGCCGAG
>DBCQ01000032.1:87767-90253 GCA_002293155.1 Burkholderiales bacterium UBA954
GGCGCAAACATTCCGATGACATGCCATTGCAGTACCAGAGCAGCGTCTTGGAAGGGGTATCCACAGGCCTGCATCGCTAGAGGGGTCGACGCCATGAGCAGGTTCATCACGCCATAGCCGAGCCCAGCTCCCATCGCCGACACAATGAATACGGGCTGCTTAACGATCTCGAGTAGTGGTCGGGAGGTCTGCTTCCGGCTCTCCGTTGTCGTTGATTGGTCTGGGAAGCGGATGACAGACATCAAGAGGGCAGCGAGCCCGCCGACAACCGTTAAGGCGAGATACGAGCCCGCAAACGGAGTCTCAAACCAGTCTTTTGTGACTGCAGCGATATTGGGCCCAAGAATCGCTCCAATTAGGCCACCCGCGAGAACCCAAGACACCGCCTTTTCTTTATAGTCCGGCGGTGCGAGCTCAGCGGCCGCAAAGCGATAGAGTTGAGCGTTTGCTTGGTAGAACCCGGCGACAAAGGTTGCGGTAATTAAAAGGTAGAAATTCTTAGTGATTGCTGCGTAGAGACAAAGCAGCGATGACAAAATGGCAACCACAATGCCAATTAAAAAAGAAGGCTTACGTCCGAGCCATTTCTGAACTCGGGCAACTGGCGCGGTTGCTAGGGCGCTGCCGACCACATAGCCCATCACGGGAAGGGTTGCGAGCCAGCTGAGCGGAGCCATAGAGAAACCCACCAGGCCATTGATCGCGATAAAGGTAATGTTATTGGTGAGAAAGAGGCCCTGACAGAGGGCGAGAAGGACAAGGTTGCGTTTCATGGGGGCGCCGAAATTCGGATTATTTCATGTTATTGGCCTACGAATTCTGAATCTCCAGCCCTTATGATTCCCTTGAAGCCTCAGAATCTAAAATATCCTGCACGAATAGGAATTGACCCATATGCCAGACTTAACGCCTCCTGCCCTTTTGTGTGACGGCACCCCCTGCCCCCAAGCCCTGCTCACACTTCCGTTTGAGACAACGCGAGGCCAGGCCAGCCTCTCGGATTTTCTCGGGCATCGGCTTGTGCTTTATTTCTATCCGAAGGATGACACCCCGGGGTGCACCGTTGAGGCGAAGGACTTTTCAGAGTTACATGCAAATTTTTTAAAATCAGACACCCAGGTCGTGGGGGTGTCACGAGATAGTCTGCGTGCACACGAGAGATTTATACAAAAATATGGGCTCAGCCTAACCCTGATCGCCGATACCCATGAGACCCTCTGCCAAGCCTTTGATGTTCTAAAAACCAAAAATATGTATGGGAAAACGGTTCGTGGAGTTGAACGGTCCACTTTTCTATTTGATGCGAATGGACTATTGCTTAGGCAATGGCGTGGTGTGAAAAGCGCCGGTCATGCTGCTGCAGTATACGAAGCGACTCGAGAACTTCGTTAGCCTATGATGGAGATTTCAGCAGCCTCAATTGGAGAATCTCTCCACGATATCGATACCCCCGCATTAATTCTGGATCTTGATGCATTTGAGAGAAATTGCGAACGGCTTCGTCAAGCGCTTGCAGGCTTCCCGGTCAACATTAGACCGCACGCCAAGAGTCATAAATGTCCCGAGATTGCACGCCGCCAGATTGCGATGGGTGCGGTTGGAATCTGCTGCCAGAAGGTCTCTGAGGCGCAGGCGTTTATTGAGGCAGGCATTCACGATGTCTTGGTCTCCAATCAGGTGGTGGGCGCCAAAAAGATTGAACGGCTCTGTGCCTTGGCAAAGCGGGCGCGCGTATCGGTCTGCGTTGATCATCAGGATAATGCCTTGGCGCTTCATGAGGCTGCAGTTGCTGCAGGTATCCGGCTATCGGTACTCATGGAGATTGATGTTGGCGCACACCGTTGCGGTGTCGCACCGGGTGCACCGGCACTTGCCCTGGCGCAGGCCATCACGGGTATGGCCGGCTTGCGGTTTGAGGGCCTCCAGGCTTATCACGGGGCTGCTCAGCACATGCGAACACATGACGAGCGGCAGCTTGCGATCACAGCGGCGGTTGGGTTAATCCGTGAAACACGAGACCTGTTACTGAAATACGGGATCGTCTGCGAGAAAATTGCGGGCGCTGGAACGGGGTCTTTTCTTCTCGAGGCAGCCAGTAACCTCTACTCTGAACTACAGGTCGGATCCTATGTGTTCATGGATGTTGATTATGCGCGTAATGACCAGACTGGAAGCGATATGCCGCAGTTCGAGCACAGTCTTTTTGTTCTGACAACGGTGATGAGTCTTGCAGGAAAAGCGCATGCTGTTGTTGATGCAGGGCTAAAGGCGTCGAGTGTCGACTCTGGGTTGCCTGTCATTGCTCAGCGGCCCGGGGTGCACTACGCGAGGGCCTCTGATGAGCATGGCGTGCTCAGAATTGATTCAACAATTGCAGAGCCTCTACGACTGGGCCAGAAACTTAAATTGATTCCGGGCCACTGTGATCCCACAGTCAATCTCTATGACGAATTGATTGTGCTCCGTGGTGAACGTGTCGAGGCGCT
>DBCQ01000049.1:0-8143 GCA_002293155.1 Burkholderiales bacterium UBA954
ATAGTGGTTGTTACCCATGCAAATGGTGTTGACTTCCTCTTTAGCTGAGTTCACACCCTCGGGTGTGGCCCGGGTTACGCAATTGCAGGTCCGTGGGGGCTACGCTTATTTAAAGCCCTAGTAGACAGCGAGAGGAGAAAATCAGCTATGGTCGATAGGTTTGTCTTGGTCCTACTTCTAACAGTCGCAAACAGTAGCACTGCAAGCGCTCAAGTGCTTGATGCTATCCGAGGCCATGCTCAGGATCTGAGAGCTCGTTTTAGTGACCATAAAAAGATCGATGGCGAAGTATTGAAAAGAGGTGAAATTAACACTAGAGCCAAGGGCCAAGACATGCTGCACAACTCGTCCGGTACTTGGTCACTGATCAAGTCGGGTAATCAGCTCTTTCTTCAGTCGGGCGAGAACTTCCGATCAAGCCCGGGACCCGACTATCGCGTTTATGTGAGCAGTGGACCGGCGATCCAAGACAACCAAGATTTCAGTGACAAGCAGGTCGAGGTGGGGCGTTTAACAAAGCCAAACGGCGCTGCTTACTACCCGCTCACGATACAGAATCTAAACGAGGTCACGAGTGTACTCATCTGGTGTAAGCAGTTTAAGGAATACATTGGATCGGCAGACTTGTTGCCCAAAAAGTAAGCGCAATCGACTCGATGTTTGACGTGGGTTCGAATCCCTGACCCAAGAAGAACCTGATTTACATTGGCCACAGTAAGTCAGCGAGGCCAGATCTTCCAGAGTGGGGACGCTACGCCAGACTAGGCCCCGCTTCGGCAGCGTCGGGGTTTTTCTGGGATGGGGCGTATTGTCAGTCCGGGGTCGATGACTAAACCAAACATTTTGCGAGGGCTTGCGCCTGACACTGCGCTACTTCTTTGCTACTGGCGGTTTTTTGCGGGCGTAAGTCATTGATAATTAGAGGGAAACTATACCCCAGGTGCCTTCTAACGCCGCCATGATCAAACATTACGAAGCTGTATTGCCGGTGTCATTCCAGTCGATTCTGCGTAGCGATAGAGGCTCTTCATGCTGGGTAATGAATTTCCAGCCTCAAGGCGCGCAATGACCGACTGTGTTGTACCCATGCGTTCAGCCACCTCTTCTTGCGTCAGACCCGCTTTGACCGGAGCAGCAATCAGCGTCTTCGCGATTGTGAATTCGGGTGTCATCGCATCATAGGCTTTCTTTACTTTCATATCAGAAACCCACTGATTCTTCAGTTTTTTTACATTACTCATTTTCCAAACCCCTTCGCTCTATTAAGCGCAGTTTCAATCGCGGCCCGCGGCGTCTTCTGGGTCTTTTTGATAAAGGCATGGACGACAACAATCCGTTTATCAGCGACAGTGACGTAAATTGCCCGCGCTATGCCGCTTCTCCCCTTCATGCGAACCTATTAGAGCGATTTTCAACAGAATCCGCAGGTCCGGGGTTCGAATCCCGGAGCCGCCGCCAAAAAATTTCCTAAGAGCACATCGCCTTGACGATCTGCTGCGCCCCACGTTTGATCATCGACTGATCCGAACTTATACCAATAAAAGTTACGCCAAGCGCTTGAAATTTTTTAGCTTCTTCTTCATTTGCGACAAGAATACCAATAGGTTTGTTGTGCGCATGAATCGAATCAATCAAAGAACGAATAACTGACTGAACTTCTGGTGCTGCGGGGTTTGCAAGAAAACCAAGTGACGCTGCCAGATCTTGGGGACCGATAAAGAGACAATCGATCCCCGGAACTGATGCAATTTGCTGAATATTCTCAACGGCAAGTTGGCTCTCAATCTGCGCAACCACGCATATTGAATCATTAATCTTCGAGAAGTAGTCGTCCTGCAGACCAAACCGATTACTCCGCTGGGTCACGGACACCCCACGGATTCCGGCTGGTGGATAACGCGTGGCGCGCACCGCCTCTATCGCCTGCTCACGATTTTCAACCATTGGAATAATGAAGTTGTAAAAACCAAAATCGAGCAGTCGTTTTAAAAGAATCGGATTATTTGCCTCGGGCCTAATAAAAGCCGCCGCCGGGCCATTATTTAGGGCGAGCAGCTGATGAACACAGGATGAATGATCATTTGCACCGTGCTCACCATCGATAAGGACCCAGTCTAACCCGGACAAACCAAGTATCTCGGTAGCCACGGTAGAACCCATTGATGCCCAGCCTCCAAGCAACAATTCTTTATCAAGTAGTCGGGATTTAAACTGATTCTCGGTGGGAAATGATTTGTTTTTAAGTTCCATAGGTTTAACAATCTCTCACGAATTGAGGGAAGTTTATTCGTTGCCCAGACTGTTGATCTGAGATGCGCGCTGATTCTACAAGGCCCAATATCTCAAGCCCATAGGCCGCGCTGAAGTCGTCTTGTTCAGCACCGCAGACCATTGCAGAAAATAGCTCTAACTCATCTAGAAACATGTCTGACTCAAGTACCGGAAGGCGGATTGCCGAGGTCGCAGATTCTCCGACTCGCTGAAATGCGAGCGTGGCACCCTCGTGCAGGCGATTCGCCATCCCCCATTTAGTCTGGTCAATCTGATAAAGCATTGTAGCCTTTGTTCCAATTACGCGAACCTCAAATAGTCCTGCTGCGGTCCATGAACTTATGATGTTGCCTAAGGCACCGCTTTCAAATTGAACGTTGACTAACCACTGGTCTTCCACCTCGGCGCCGACCGGCGATCTTTTTGAAGACACTGCACTAACTGTATCAATCTTTCCACCAAGAAATCGCAACACATCAAACTGATGAATTGCGATCTGGCTCAATGGCCCACCAGGGGCTTTGTCGCTATACCAACGCCAATCCTTAGGAGTCAGGCTGAGTGCCCGTTCGTTTGTAAATGTGCCCTCAATTATGCATATATCGCCAAGCTCATCGGCGTCGATTGCCTGTTTTATCCGCTGAACGCCCGCCAAGAGTTTTGCGCAGTGACCAATGAAGACTCTGACGCCGTGTTGTTCGCAAACCTGCTTAAGCAACTTTGCATCTTTAAGCGTATTTGCTATCGGTTTTTCGATGTAGACGTGTTTTCCTGCTTTGGCGCACATTTCTGCATAAGCAAAATGCAGCTCGTTGGGAACGGTCAGTATCACCCCTTGAATAGAGGGATTTTCTAAAATCTCCGTTGCGTCATGTACGCCCAATACCCCATGCTCAGCGCAAAATTGCTCCTGAGTGATTTTTGATCGACTAAAACCCTGGATGATTTTTATTTTCTCTGACTTAGACGCGGCCCTAGCCAATACGCCCGCCCACTTACCTAGACCAATAATCCCGAGATTGACCATCTGACGCTAGAGTCCACCAGAACCACTAATACTCACACCGCCGCAAACGAAGAGCGTTTGCCCAGTAATGAACCCCGAATCCGGAGATAGAAAAAATGCAACGGCGTGGGAAATATCCTCGGGGGTGCCTACGCGTCGCAACGGAATACTTCTGATTACCGCGGATCTTTTCTCGCTACCGATTGGATGGCCATTCGTGAATAGTTCTGTTTCAACTGGTCCTGGTGCAACGGAATTAATGGTGACACCATACGGGGCGATTTCGAGGCTTAGGCTACGAGTCAGGCCCACCACGCCCGCTTTTGAAGAGGCGTACGCAATTCGTTGTGTCTTTCCGAGGATCGCCCGAGATGAAATATTGACAATCCTCCCAAACCTTCGTTCCTGCATTTGCGGAAGCACGCTCTTGATGAGCCGAATTGGCGCCTTGACATTCAATTGCCATACGGTATCGAGATCCACGTCAGAGACAATTTCAATTCCGCCTGGTCGATTCGCACCAGCGTTATTCACAAGAAAGCCAACCGGGTATCGTTGGGCCACCTCTTCGGCGATCTCACGAGTTGCTACCGGGTCAGCGAGATCAGCCTCAATAAATTCGATAGAACCTGCTCCTTGTTTGCCGACCCGCTCAGGTGGACGGCGCTGAATGGTGATAACTCGACGGCCATTCGCTGCCATAGTGCGCGCGATTGCTGCGCCAATACCACTGCTTGCGCCCGTAACAACAACCGTGAGGTCTTCCAACTCTGAGCCCATCATAAGTAGTCGATTTTCTTCCAATCCCCTGGGCTAACTGATACAACGTTCTTATTGTGTCCCTTGCGCCGATCCGCATAGGTACGCCCTTCCTTCATCACCAATTGGACCTTGGCTTTCTCCTGTAGGCAAGCGATATTAGTACTGGGGTCACCATCAATCGCAAGAATATCCGCGAACTTTCCGACTTCGATGCTACCTATGTCGCGCTCGAGTTTTATCGCCTTTGCTCCATTTATGGTTGCCACCTGAAGGGCTTCCATAGGCTTCATACCAAGGTCTACATATATCCCGAGTTCCTTTGCGTTTGTTCCCATTTCGGGATCAAACCCCATATCTGTACCCATAGCAATCTTGACTCCAGTTTTGTGCATCCTTTGAAACGTTTCAAAGCAACTTGCTTGAATCGACTTCATTTTGTTGATGACAAACATTGATGTGCCCTGGAGACGACGCATTTCAATAGCGTGGTCTGTACGATGAAGCAGCGTTGGGGTCATATAAACCTCAGAAGCGGCAATTTGGTCAGCAGTTTCTTGATCCGAAAAGACCATATGCTCGATCGTATCTGCCCCCGCCTTCAGTGCCATTTTCTGCCCGTTTGGCGTAAAGCAATGCACGGCCGCTATTTTATGGAATGCATGCGCTTCGTCGACAATGGCATCAATTTCTTCTTGCGTCATATTTCGAATATCCGGTTCCTCTTTGTCAGTACCCCCACCACCGGTAGCACAAGTCTTCACCACGTCACACCCAATTAGCATGTTCTGCCGGGCTAGCTTCCGAAGCTCCCATGGCCCATCTGCCGTCTGGAAACCGAAGCGCTGCATTGCTCTCGGGTTGATCAGATCCAGATGGGATCCCGTTATCGAAGTAAACCCGCCGATTAGCATCCGGGGGCCCTCAATAATTCCGGCGCTGATTGAGTCCCGCACCGCACAGAGATGGGCCGTCATCAAGCCACGGCTTGAGGCCAAACCGAGATCCCGAAGGGTTGTGAAGCCCATATCAAAGCAGAGTTGGGCATGGAAGACGCCATACATTTGCTGCAGTTCTGGAGTAATTTCCCACTGCGCGACCCGGTAGTTGTGAAACGTAAGGCAGTTAAACATCATCGTATGCAGATGACAGTCAATCATTCCCGGCATTAGCGTCAGACCGGAGCAATCGAGTACCGAGGCATCCTTGGGAATTACGATATCGCTAGTAGTGCCGACTTGGGCGATTCTTCTGCCTTGCACTTTAATCACAGGATCTGTGATGACCTTTCCTGCGATGACATCAATCATTCGAGCGCCCTTGATATAAGTCGCGGCTCCATTTTCCTCCGGCTGAACGAATTTTTGATACATCGTACTTTTACTCATGATGACTCCTTAGATAACAAATTAGTTATGCCCTTTAGCGCTAAACGCTTCGGCAATTTTTAGAAAATTCTTATAGGCCACGGGATCAATCATCGACATCCCAGCATCCCTAGAAACAATCTCGCTACGTAATGCTTCCAGTGACTCTTCGAATTCATGGCGCATTGACCCATTAGAGATCACGACAAACCTCGAATCTCGATCCAACGAGGGCCAGTCCGAAAGCTGGATCGGCTCGTGAACAATGGTTTGCGCAGCATGAATTACAACAGGTGATCCCTCGACATTCAGAATTGCCTTGAGTCGTAGAAGATTTTCACCCTTCATCGTAGCAAGTAGATTAAGCCAAACCACCATGTTATTGGCGCTAATTTCTCCTGTTCGGCGTAGCGAGAATGATTCAATACCCAGCGATTGAAGAGACGGCTCTATTGTTTTTAGTCGGGAGTTCTGAAATAGTTGACCAGTCATTACGCCGGCATGGCCAAAGCCGCTATCGTTTGGTAGTGAATTAAGAATCTCATCGCGTTCTCTCACCTGGTCGCGATCGAGGAGCGTCTGGGGGGTTAGGCCTCTTGGCACCCCATGATCAACGGGAATTGGCGTAATCCACGGATTTAGCTGACGTAGAGTCTCAAGAAACGCTTCTGCCGCATTGTGATCAGTGTGCAGATCGGTTTTACTGGTTAATAGAACATCCGCCACGGTAATCTGTCGAACTGCATCAAGATATTTTGCTACTTGTGCCGGACCATTTACGGTATCAACCAGAGTGATAACTTTACTGAGTAGAAATTTCTCCCTGAGCGACTCATCGCACAAGACAGTTTGAACAATCGGAATTGGGTTGGAGAGCCCAGTGGTTTCCACAACAACTTTGTCGAAATGCGCCAACAAGCCTGCGTCGCGTTTTTCCCATAAATCGGTCAGTGTCTCGACTAGGTCTCCCCTCACCTCACAGCATAGGCACCCCCCCTCGAGCAGAACAATGTTCTCAGAGGGAGTCGCGATGAGCAGGTGATCGAGCCCGATCTCCCCAAACTCATTCACGATTACGACAACATTCTCCATATTAGGCTGGGTTAAAAGCCAGTTTAAGAACGTTGTTTTGCCACTGCCGAGGAATCCGGTAAGGATTGTGACGGGCGTTACGACAGGGCTGGCAGAGTAGCTGATTGACATAGATTCTCTAGTTTTGCTGGCTTACGATAGTCGTCGACAGAGAATAGATCAAATCGTTGTTTTTTATTTGTTTCATAGAGCGCATCAATCTTTTGATCCGGCGCTATCTTCCCGGGCGACCTGGCGAATCATGTCAACAATCACTCGCCCTGCGGGTGGCAAGGTCGCGCCCTGCCGTGTAAAAATCCCGGCGCTCCGCTCCACGGCGGGGAGTATTGGCACTGCTACTAGATTGCGGGAGGCTCTCGCTATCCTTGGCGTAAGAATCGTTGCAAGGCCTGTATTGGCGACCGTCTGGAGAAGCGCCTCAATCGAATTCATCTCTATCCCGATTTGCGGAGATCGGACCGCCTCCAAGAATGCGGTATCAATCATTTTTCGCGATAGATACTCGCGGGTTAATAGGGCAAGGGGCGTCTTGGAAATCTCCTCAAAGCTGACGGACTTGTACTTTGAAAATTCGTGTCTCTTCGAGACGATCAGACACAAGCGCTCTTTAAAGAGCTCCTCCCATACAACCTGATCGGTCGACGAAGGGCCGTACGCAAACCCGAAAGCCAAATCACCCGCGCTCACTTGCCGACCTAACTCCCCGGTGGGAAGCTCGAGGACCTTCAGGTTAATTCCGGGGTACTCAGACTGAAATCTTGAGATGACAGACGGCATGATGTTATTGATGAAAGCAGACACCACACCAATCGCGAGGCTACCCACTCTCAAGCCCCGAAATTCCTGGATTGCAGCTTTCCCGTTTTCAACCTCCTTTACCGATCTTCCAGCAAAATTGGCGAATATCTCGCCAGCATTGGTGAGGCGAACATTACGGGACGTTCTATCGAGTAGCTCACACCCCAGCTCTTCCTCAAGCTGACGAATCTGATGAGAGAGGGTGGGTTGAGTTACGGAAAGCTCCTCTGCAGCCTTAGTGAAACTACCTAGTTTCACGATACTCAGAAAATACCGCAGGTGCCTTAGTTCCATGGTGCCCCAGGGGTGTTCATATAGACAGAATTTATAGACTTTATGAAAAAATTCACATTGATCTATTCCATTGTAGCGAGTACCGTCACTTCAGGGGAAAAGTTTCTTTGAAAGGTTCGGAGTTGGCTGAGCGAATTGAACTAAAAAACGTTTTTTACACCTACTACTCGGCGGACCGAGAGGTGTTAGCTGTAAGCGATGTGTCTTTTTCCGTAGAGGCGGGACAATTCGTATGCTTAGTTGGCCCAAGTGGATGCGGCAAAACCACGATCCTAAATATGTTGGCTGGATTTCTGCACGAGACAGCCGGCGAGATTATTGTGGGTGGCCAATCTGTCAGCGGAGCTCCTGCGCATCGCGCAGTTGTCTTTCAGGATTTTGCACAATTATTTCCTTGGCGAACGGTTAGAGAAAATGTTGAATTTGGGCTGGAAATGCAAAAAACGCCGGCAAAAAAGCGTGCCGAGACGGCAATGGAGTTTCTTGCGCTCGTCAAGCTTGAAAAATTTTCAGAATCTTTCCCACACCAACTCTCCGGTGGAATGCAACAACGTGT
>DBCQ01000049.1:8229-10207 GCA_002293155.1 Burkholderiales bacterium UBA954
AGAGACGAGATGCAGAAAATGTTGACTGACATATGGAGCGCCACTAAGAAGACCGTCGTCTACATAACGCACAACGTTTCAGAAGCGGTTTATCTTGGCGATAAGGTGGTCGTGCTAAAGGCCCACCCAGGCTCCGTAAAAAAAATCATTAATATCAATCTGCCGCGTTATCGCGACCCTTTATCGGCGGATTTTGTTGGAATTCAGAGGGAAATTCTGGATGCTCTTGGGCACTGACTTAGGTCGGTTAATTACAAAATAGGAGACTTTTTATGAAAAAAATATCAAATTCTCGGCGTAATTTCATTGGCGCCTCTGCTGCACTCTCAGTAGCGCCCTATATCGTTACAAGCGCCAAGGCCCAGACAGCTGAGCCACTCCGCTTTGGTTTTCAGAACACTTCGTGGGGCTCCATCGGGATGGTGGCCGAAGCTGAGGATATGTTTAAAAAAGCGGGGGTTGCCGTCACAATAAACCGCTTCGATTCAGGCAAAGCAGTTCGTGATGCGATGATCGCCAATCGCGTGGATATTGGCGTGCTCGGAACAACACCTCTAATCGTAGGCGTTGCAAAGGGCGAGGTCGCACCCGTTGCGATGGCGATGTATGCCGGTCGTACCAACGCCTTAGTTGTCGGAAAAAATAGCGGCATCCGCTCTGTTGCAGATCTAAAAGGAAAGAAAATTGGCACTCAAATCGGTTCTGCTACAGATACTGTATTTGTTACCAAGATACTTGCGAAATATGGGCTTAAGAAGGAAGATGTAACGCTGGTCAATTCTAAATTTGAAAATCATGTGGCGGCCTTAGCGGGCAAATCTGTTGACGCGTTTGCGGGCGTAGAGCCATTTCCTTCGGTTGCAGTGACCGAGGGGATAGGGACGAGTCTGCTCGATTATTACGATTTCGACATGGTGCCTGTCTGGCTCGGCATCAATAAGCCAGTGCTTGAGAAACGTCGTGATGCTGTGCTTGGCTTTTTACGTGGATGGGTCGCAACGATCGATATCTTTAAGAAGACGCCTGATCGCGCTGCGACAATTGTTCAAGAGAATTTCACAAAGATGGGTTTCACAGTGTCCAAGCCCGCGATTGCGACAATGCTAGGTAAACTCGAAGCCAACCCAAACTATGTGCCTGGCCTAGAGGCCTATCTCAAAGAAGAGTCGCAGCTCTTGGTAACCGGTAAGCAGATTCCCGCAATGCCGAACTGGGCACAGCTTCTCGCTAATCCATTAGTCCAGCAGATTAAGCGTGCTTAAGCCTGGGTACCTGGTGTTCTGATGCGTCGTTTTGGCGATCTGTTGCTTGCGAGCCTGCCCTTTGTCGTGATGATCGGCATTTGGCAGGCTCTCGCGGTTTATGGTGGTTTTCCCGAGAAGCTCGTTCCAAGTATTTCTCAGATTTTTCAAACATTTTTTCGACTTTTAAATGAAGGAATTCTGCTTTCCTCAGCAGCATCGACCTTAAATCGTCTCTTGCTTGGATTTCTGATCTCTGGGGTCGTTGGTGTTTTTGTTGGAATACTAATGGGCAGATACCGGGTTATTGAGGAAACGCTGCTGCCGTTAATTAGTTTTATTTACCCAATTCCAGGAATCGCCTATGCACCGTTATTTGTGCTGTGGTTTGGCCTAGGTGACTTGCCATCAATACTATTGATTTCATTTGCCTCCGTATTCCCCGTCATTATGAATACCTGGAAGGGAGTCAAGGCTGTAAAGCCTGTCTGGATTCGATCAGCGACCGTTATGGGCGCCAAAGAATCGGATATTTTTAGGAAAATTGTTTTACCCGGTGCACTCCCATTTATTTTGTCAGGACTGAGGCTTGGCTTGGCAGCCGCCTGGCGAATTCTCGTGGCAGTTGAAATGCTGATGTCGGTAAAGATTGGGCTTGGATGGATGATTTTTGGATCTCAGACCTTTCTGAACACTGATGTCATGCTCGCGACTATTATCCTCATCGGCCTAATCGG
>DBCQ01000041.1 GCA_002293155.1 Burkholderiales bacterium UBA954
AGTCACTCATCGCAATCAAGCGCCGACATCAAGGCCCTGATCGAGGTCCAACTCGCGCTCTTTCCTCGATTGAAAGAGCGGTATAAACAGCTTGCGGGTACCTTATCGGGCGGAGAGCAACAGATGCTTGCCGTGGCGCGAGCCCTGATGGCAAGGCCAAGAGTTCTGGTGCTTGATGAGCCCTCCATGGGCTTATCGCCCGTGATGGTTGAGAAGATTTTTAGTGTTATTCGCGATGTTTCTCAATCAGGCGTAACCATTTTGCTGATTGAACAGAATGCACGTCTTGCCTTAGAAGCTGCAGATCGTGGGTATGTTATGGAGTCAGGCCTCATCACCTCAAGCGCGAGGGCGCAGGATTTGCTCGCAGACCCTGCGGTCCGAATCGCCTATCTTGGCGAGTCGCCCTGACGCGCTATTTTGTCGCTCGATCTGCCAGCGTTGTTTTGACAAGCTTTGCGGCAGGGCCCTGTAGCTCAGGGTATAGCTTAGCCATTGGTTCACCATAGAGCGGCTTATAAGCCCCCTGATGACAGGTTGCGCAGTTCACCTTGGCAACATCGCCTTTCGGCCCAAGACGATTGCGGGGGAAGGTCGAGGTCAGGGGCGTGATGAATTCGTTATTCAGCTCACGAACCATTCGAATCCCATGGTACGCCGTCACCCGTTGCGGGGGGCTCTGTTTCCAGTCCGAAAAATTTCGCGAGTTATGACAGAAAGCGCAGTTAACACCCAGACCTGTCGACATATGCATCATCAGCCCATAGGTTGCCTCAGTCATCTGGGTCGATGACCCCGTGCTGTTAATCCCTTGAGGTAATGCAGTCTGAGAGATTTGCCGGATTGGCGTATCTTTTTGCAGGTAAGCCGTGAAAGGATCCTTCGGCAGAGAGCTGCCTCCCACAGAACCGGCGGGTTCATTCTGGCCATTACGCTGCCCAAGCATGCCTTTAGCGAGTTTACTGTCATCGGGTGCAAACCAAACCTGATTCGGAACAGCCTGACCACGATGGCAGGTATAACAGGTCACACCCGTATCGGCGACGTGGTTCTTCCAGCTTGCATTCAGATGTTGTGTCATCTGCGTCATGCGACGGGCGACCACCTTGGTGTACATGGAATCATCAGCGAAGTTCTGTAAATTGTGACAATAGCCACACCCTTGTTCAGGCGCAATCCATTGGGTCATCGAGACCATCACCCGCGTAAACTCGCCAACACTGAGGTCTCCCAGCACCTTTACGTTCTGATAGACCTGCCGTGCTCGGGGCCCGCTTTTATCCGCAGGATCAAGTGCGGCGGGCGCCTGATGCAAGGACTCGGTTTTCTCAAGTGTGCGAGGGTTATAAACAAGCTCCATACCGGTACCACGAAACCCAGTCTGGACCGTGTCAATTGGCGGCCGTTCACAGCCCGACAGTAGCGCCGCGCCGACAAGAATCATCGCAACCCATGTGGTTCGATTGAGATTCATTATTTTGCTCCTTGCAGGGTCTGCGGATCGACTGTGGGCGCACCCCACATATCCGGGTAAGGTGGTGCGATACCATGCTTCACGCCCCAGAGATACCAGTTATCTACCACTGTTCCGGTTAACAGAATTCCGATGCCGCCGGTAAGGGGGCAGAGAATCGCAAACCACCAGGCCCAACGGTGAATCGACTCCATCGTTGCGTTAAAGCCCATCGTCCAACGCCAGAATAGCGCCGCACGCTCTGATGCGCTGCCTCGGTCAACGATCTGCTCAACCTCGCGATCACCACCATACTGGCTCACTGCAAGAATTGTCGCGCCATGCATGGCAAACAAGAGTGCAGAGCCATACAAGAACGCAATCGACAACATATGGAATGGGTTATAAAACAGGTTCCCGTACCGAATAGAGAATGCGGCAGTCCAATCGAGGTGCGAAAAAATTCCAAACGGAACCGCCTCGGCCCAGCTCCCCATCAATACGGGGCGGATCAGACCGAGTACCAGAAACAACCATATGGCGGCGGCAAAAGCCCATGCCACATGGGTTCCCATCTGCAAGGCCCGAGCGCGCCGATAGACACGAACCCACCATAAGAGGACCGATACGGTGAGGAAAAAGCCTGCAATATTCCACCATCCGCCCTGATTTAAGGGCGCAAGCGTCAATCCATACTCAGGCGCAGGAGGGTCTAACGAGAGCCAGAACAGCTGCCGCACAAACTGAATCGGATCGTAGTTAACCTGTACCAGCATATTGAAACCAACGATCGTAAAGGCGAAGATGAAACAGAGTGCAGACACAAGCCCGACCTTGCCAAGGTAGAGCGGCCCAATCTGCGCGTTACCAAGGCGTCCCGCAAGGTGCACGAGGAAGGGGGACGAGGTTCGTTCATTGTTATCGGGACCCTGCAGGGCAACGCCGTGGTGAGGCGTTGTAACCGCCTGCACCTGGGTGAATAGATTTTGATATTCCATAGGATTCTCCTTACTCCCCGCCTACGACCAGATCGGCAGGTTGAGCCACCAACCCCACCACTCGGGCCAGCCACGTGTCCAGAACGGACCACTAATGACGATACAGACTGCGCTAAAGAAAACTGCAGAGAGGGCGAGATACAGACCCAATCGATGGATCCCCAAGGTGCCAACAGAGTAGCCAATCAAGTCACGGAAAAATGTATCCTCGTGCTCCGGCGTCTTCACGGTCTGGCCCTTCTTCGGATTGGCTGCAGAAAGAATTAATCCGCCATGCATCGCGAGCGCTAGGCATGTTGTAAAGAACAAGGTGATGGCGATCATATGTGCGGGGTTGTAATGAAAGTGCAGGTACTGATAACCCACGTTTGAGACCCAATCCAAATGGCTCAAAATCCCATAGGGAAAGCCATGGCCCCAGGCGCCCATCAGAACCGGCCGGATTACAACTAACGTAAAGTAACCAAAAATCGCCATACTGAAGGCGATGGGAACGTGGTAGCCCATGCCCAGTTTGCGGCAGATCTCAACCTCGCGAAGCGCCCATGAACCGAACGCGCCGAGCGCACAGATCGTGATGAGTTGCCACAGCCCCCCCTTCAGTAGCGGCGCCAATCCAAGGCCAACGCTTAAATCAGGTGGGGCAATATTAATTTGCCAGAGATTCCAAGTCGGCCCCTGCGAAGCCCCCCAGAGAATCAGAACCGTGCCCAGCACAGCGAAAAAAACCGATGTGATCCCAAAGAAGCCCACATAAAAAGGCCCAACCCAGAAGTCGAACAAATCACCGCCGACCAAGGTTCCTCCACGGACACGATACTTTCTTTCAAAACTGAGCATCGCCATATGTATTTCTCCCGTTCAAGAAGCGAAGAGGTTCACGTCAAACGCAAACGCTCTTCGCTGTACTTCACATCAATTACTTTGGTGAGGCAACAGAGGCCGGAGTAGCCTTCTTGGCCATAATCTCCGCCTGGCTCTTGCCGTCGAGCCAATTGAAACGTTCGGTGCTGAGCAAAATGAAATGAATCATTGCAGCCAGACCAAACAAAAACACCGCCTGCGCGGCCAACGCACGAAGCGGATCGAACAATCGCCATATTCTCCACATGGTTCTATCTCCTAGATAAAGATCAATTAGGTGAGTTGAGACATAAACGTATAAACCGCCGCCTTCACATCACCGATTAGTGTCTTGCCACCTTCTGCCCCCGGAAACCAAGAACGCCAACGCAAGAATAAGACCTGTGCGATGAGGGCGATCGCCAGAAACACAACGAAACTAACTGCAAAAATACTGTAGTAAGTTATCGAATCGGTTTTGACTGACTCGTGTAACGATTCGTCTGTTATCTGTTGCATAGCATTCCCCTAACTAAGAAAGTAACGGATCAATGGAACCAAGGACGCCAGGCCCAGACCAAGGCATGGGCGATGACAGCGGTTGCGGTAAAACCGAGAAGGCCCTGGATGTAAAACTTGTGAAACTCCTGAGCTTCCTCGTCGGAGAGCCCCGTAAGACTCGATTTGCCATTACTCATAGGATTTCTCCTCTAAGTTGACCTTGCGGTCGTTACCACGAAAACTCCCCGTGGCCGGAGATGACGCAGCAAAATGCCGCAACATTCGGTTTGTTAGAGCAAGGGAGGAGCGCATACCGAGACTCATGCGGGCTCTCCCTGGCGTAACGAATTCTGTGCGCGCTCTACAACATCCGCAGTGACGAGCTGCAGGCCAGCACGCCGAGCTTCTCGCTCAGCCCGATCCCGTAATCGCTTTGCGACCGAGATCTGCACCAAGACGGGTTCTGTCTGAACAAATGCATTGAGACGCTGTTGTGCCGCCATATCCCAGGCAATCGACTGATTGTCAGCATCACCCACCCGAGCCAAGGTGGGATCAACACGATCCATATCAGAACCTAGCGGGAGAATGTGAAAGAGCGCATCAAACAGCGCATTACAGAATTCCTGTAAGACATAGGTTGCACCGGCATACCCCATGAAAGGCGTACCCGTATGTCTACGAATAATCGCACCGGGAAAAGATGCTGGAATGTAGGTTGCGCGACTTCCGTTTTCAGCAAGATACATCCGTTCGTTATAACTTCCGAACATCACAAGAGGTGGCTTGTCTTTACACAACTGTCGAACCGTTTCGTTATCGGTCTTCTCGCCGGGACGCCGGGACACTGCGAACTGACAGGGTAGGCCCAACTCATCTTCGAGAAAATGCCGCAGACCGCGGGTATAGGTGTCATTGGCAACCACTGCAAAGCTCGCGGTACCAAAAAAATCCTGCGTCACTGAACGCCATAAATCCCAGATTGGTTTTATTGTGGTGTGCTTCTGCTGGGTAATAAAAGGCTCGGGATCGAGGCCCAGCAATTCGCCCAGCTTTCGTAGAAACTTGGTCGTGCTGTGCAGCCCGATGGGGGCTTGGAGATACGGCCGATCAAGGGCCTCACACAACAGCCGGCCAAACTCCCGATACATACAGATATTGACATCGGCCTCGACCAGACGAGAGACATCTGCGAGATGGCTACCGAGCGGAAAGACCATGTTGATCTCTGCGCCGATTCCTTGGACTAGCCTGCGAATCTCGGCGAGATCGCTGGGCATATTAAAGGTGCCATAGCAGGGTCCAATGATATTGACACGGGGCTTCTCACCCACTTTTCGAGGCCGTGGTGCCGGTACCTTCTTCATGCCGTACTCTGTCCAGAGCCACATCATGGCTCGGTTCGCACATTGCCATTGGTCTTCATCAATTGTTCGTGGCAAGAATCGTTTGATGTTAGTCCCCTCTGGGGTAACGCCGCCCCCGATCATCTCTGCGATCGATCCGGTCACCACAACTGCCGGTAAGTCGGGGTCTAAGACAGCGTGGGCACGCTTCATCGCACCCTCTGTCCCTTCCCGACCCAGCTGCTCCTCAGCAAGTCCCGTCACCACAATTGGGAGCTCGTGCGGAGGCAGCGCATCGGTGTAATGCAATACCGATGTCACCGGTAGGTTTTCGCATCCGACAGGGCCATCAATCACCACCTGCATTCCCTTGATCGCAGTGAAGACATAAACAGCGCCCCAATAGCCGCCTGCCCGATCATGATCGATCACAAACATTAGCTTCCCATCTCCTCGGATTTGCGTGCTTTCTGTTGCTTAGCCAACTGCCGACGTGTCATGTCACGAAATTCAGGGTGTGCCTTTGGTGTCTCTTCCCAGACGCCGGCGTTATCGCCATCGCCGATCGCTTCAAAAAACTCATGCATCTGATCGAAACGTGCTTTATTACCAATTGCTGCGTTAATCACCTGGGCGAGAGATCCCGCACCCGCTGGGCCCATGAGTGGGCGGGCTGAGATGAGATTCGTGAAGTACAACGCAGGAATACTTGCCTGCTTGGCCGCCTGCACCACCGGGGTTGTTCCGATGGCTAAATCGGGCTTGAACTCTGTCATCGCCGCGAGATCTTGTTCAAGCGATGCTCGAAACTGGACAGCAACTCCCTTGGCTTGCAGCCATTCGAGATCAGACTGACTCCATGCCGTACGCGGACAGGCAGAGCCCACATAACGAACGTCTGCACCGGACTCGATTAAGAGCCGCGCGACAAGCAGTTCAGAGCCCTCGTAACCACTCATCGTGATTCGACCCTTGATCGGCATTTTTGCGAGCGCGCCTTTAATAGCAGGAAGAATCGAATTCTTTGCAGCATCAATTTTTTCTTGAGAGGTATTGGTCGCCTTTCCGATGGCCTGAAGCCATCCCTCTGTCCCTTCGTAACCCACCGGCGCTGAACCCACGATCAGCCGGCCGGCCGCCTCGAACTCGCGCAGACTCGCGGTATAGAAGGGATGAACCGCTGCCACGGCAGCACAATCTAGTGCCGCATAGAGCTCTCGCCACTCTCTTGTTGGAACGACCGGTCCTGCAGCCAGGCCCATTGGGGCCAGCATCATGCCAATTCCTACGGGGTCGGCCGGGAACATCTCCCCCAATAACGTGATCGTTGGCTGCCCAATCACCCGATTTTTCGGAGCCTGCACAGGCCCCGCCATAATCTCCTCACGGGCGAATTTCAGCATTGCACCTGCAAGTACATCTTTCGCCTCGGCGTGTGTTGGTACACCAAAGCCGGGGACATCGATGCCGATAATTCGAACACCGTTAATCTCTTTTGGAAGTAACTGCAACGGAACACCACTCGCAGTCGGTACACATAGATTAATAATTACGATCGCGTCGTACCGACTGGGATCGGCCTGCGCATGGACCGACTCACGAATATCCTCAAAGAGCTTTCCGGTTACAAGTGTTTCAGAATTGAATGGGACATATCCAACGCTTCGTCTCGCGCCATAGAAATGTGATGTAAAGGTTAGCCCATAGACACAGCAGGCCGAGCCCGAGAGAATCGTTGCCGTGCGTCGCATGCGCAGGCCCACCCGCAATGATCCGAATGCGGGGCACATACTCTGGGGCTGATCATGTGGCCCTTTTGGATAATCAACCGCGTAGCGCTCGAGCGTCTCGGTTTTACCAGCCTCTTTGGCGGCCGACAGCATCTGCTCTTTCCCCGAATGGCAGCCCAGGCCATCGCTCAATACCGCAGCTGGGTTGGGCACCGGTGCCTTCGCTATGGCCGCGTGGTCAGCGACTATCGGGATTGAAATCGTCTTTGGCATGATGGGCTTTACGTTTCGACCTAGACGTCCTCGTAGACCACTTCGAGGGTTTTCTTCTCAATAACAGCCTTACCGGTCATATCACTCATCGTGGCAGGCTCCAACACGACATTGCGGCCTACGCTATCGGCGGAAAATAGGCCTAATAGTTCATCCTGAGATAGCGGTTTTGGGCGCATTGGAGGCGCCTGGGCGACATTGGTTGCGAGTTCCTCAAATAAGGGGGCCCACTGGGTTCCCGGCCGGCCGACAATTTCATAACTTGCACTTTTACGTCGAATGTCCTCATTGGCGGGAATCGCAGCCAGCACTGGGATTCCCGCGCGGTCTGCAAATGCAGCAGCCTCGCCCGTGCCGTCATCTTTATTAATCACCATTCCAGCAACACCCACATTACCGCCGAGTTTTCTGAAGTATTCCACCGCTGAACACACGTTGTTGGCGACGTAGAGAGATTGCAGATCGTTGCTGCCAACAACTATGACCTTCTGACACATATCTCGCGCTATGGGTAATCCAAACCCACCACAGACAACATCGCCAAGAAAGTCGAGCAGCACATAATCAAAGCCCCAGTCGTGAAACCCAAGCTTCTCCAGGGTCTCAAAGCCGTGAATAATGCCGCGCCCACCGCAGCCTCGGCCCACCTCTGGTCCACCGAGTTCCATCGCGAAGACGCCGTCACGTTTAAAGCAGACATCACCAATTTCAACACTCTCGCCGGAGAGTTTTTTCTTCGATGAGGTTTCAATAATTGTTGGGCAGGCCTTGCCCCCAAAGAGTAATGAGGTTGTATCGCTCTTGGGATCGCAGCCGATGAGCAGAACCTTCTTACCTTGCTGAGCCATCATGTACGACAGGTTGGATAGGGTAAAACTCTTACCAATTCCACCTTTGCCATAGATCGCAATAATTTGTGTTTCTTTAGTGACCGGACCGCTTGCCACAGGGTCAGGATCAATCGCTGCCTCGGCACGGAGATTTTCTTTTAATACAAACTGTACTTTCGCTTCGGCAGGAATAGGATTTGGATTCATCTGCAATCTCTCCAGTCAAGAACCATCTTCAAACAGTCAGGGTTTTGGAAAGCGGTGCGGTAGGCGCTATCCGCCTGTTTTGGTGTGCTGCGGTGGGTAATTAATCCATCTAACGACAATGCGCCAGACTCTGCGAGGCAGCGTACGGCAACTAAATCCTGAGGCTGCCACTGGGCTGCGACTCGAAATCTCGCTTCACGCATAAATGCCGGTGGAAATGAAAACGATAGCGACTCGTCATAAAACCCTGCGAGCACAATTTCACCGCCGGCCGCCAGACGCATAACAAGCGTATCGAGTAGGGTTGGATCACCGCTGACATCACAAATACGCTGATAACTACGGCATGTATCGTCAGCAGGATCGATGACACGATATCCAAGCGCTCCCTCACGACGCATCGGATTTGTTTCCCAGACGACGGGGCTGTGTCCTGCGATAACAGCGAGCCTGGCGATCAACCGGCCCAGTACTCCGTGGCCAATAATCAAATCGGGCTGTGCGGCTGAGTCTGCGTGATACGCGTGGTGCGCAGTCGCCGCAAGGGCGAGCAGTACACCCCGCTCCCCAAGGGACTCCGCAATCGGCAGTGCGCGATCCGCGGGCACAACAACCCGCGAAGCAGCCCCACCGAAGAGGCCGCGCAGATCACCAAAGCACTTCGCACCCGGGACAAATACAAAATCCCCGAGTTCATGTGCGGCGCCACGCTCTTTATGAACAACAACCCCAACCGATTCATAGCCTGGGATCAATGGGTAGCCCATTCCTGGAAAATCGGGCATACGGCCCGACCAGAGTAATTTCTCAGTTCCGGTGCTAATCCCGCTGTAGAGAATGTCGACCACGACATCTCCCTCAACCGGCGCGGTCAAGGCAACCTGACTCAGCGCGAGCTGATGGGGCTTTTGGAGAACAATCGCCTGTGATGTGTCCTCAAATCTCGGGAGAATCATTGTCAGTTTTGCCTTACTTTTTAATGTGTCAATTTATATTGACATATGGATCGTAGGCTTTCTAAATTCTTTGTCAATAGAAATACCAGACTTTATTAGTCGGAATTTGGTCGGAGCTCCTAAAACCGCCAATCTCCGGGCTGACCGGGTTCTGGGCGCCAGGCAAGACTCAAGGTTTTCTGGCCTCGATAAGGCTCGTCTGGAGGGGCAGCCGAGTTGGCTTAAATTGGCAAGATCGAAAGCCTGCCTCCTGAATCATCGATAACAGGCGCTCAGCACTTCGAGACCGGCCCTTGCCCATCGCCAGAAGATAAAAGCCAAAGTAGGCGTCACCCATCGTTTCTGCCCCGGGGGTCTCAGACATGGGCTCGGCCACGATCAGGGTGCCACCGGACGCAAGGGCGTTAAAAACGGCACGCAGAATCCCGATTGCGCGATGATCATCGTGGTCGTAGAGAACACGAATCAAGGTTGCAACGTCTGCTCCGACCGGCAAAGAGTTTTCAAAAAAACTGCCCCCAACTGCCGAAGCACGACTCTGTAATCCCGAACGCAGAAAATTCTCCTGAGCGAGAGTGGCAACCGCGGGAAGATCAAACAGAATCATGCGAAGACGCGGGAACGCTTGGGCGGCGGCAATCAAGAATGTGCCCTGACCGCCACCGACATCAAGCAGACACTGGTGTCGATCAAACCGATAGGCCGATAGAATCTCGTCTGCGACCAGCGGCTGGGAAGCACTCATCAGCTGCGAATACTGCGCTACGCGCTCCTCAGTGAGCAGGGTCGGAGATGTTGCCCGCTCATCGGCGTAGGGCCAATATTGCGCAAGGACTGCGTTCGTCTCACCCCGCAGCAATGCGACGGGATCTCGAAGATCCGCATAGAGTGTGGCGTGATGTTCCACCAATGCGCAGACCGCAGCGTTCGACACCATTACCCCGCCGAGCATGCCAAGGCCCCAGAGTTGTGGGCCGCGCGACTCGACCAAGCGCAGTGAAGCTGCTGCTGACAAGAGCCTCTGCGCTGCATCTTCACTGAGTTGCATCTGTTGCGCCAGCCGCTCTAATGACTGCGGGCCCGCTGACAAAATACTAAATAGATTCAGCCGAACACAGGCATAGAGAATCTGGGAATAAACGAAGCCTGCGACGAGATCAAAAAGTGCCCGAGCCTCCCGGCGCGCAATCGGCCGCGTCAGCGGAAACCATGCTGCGAATCGATGAAAGGACTCGCTGGCGAGCAGACGATCGCGCAGCGTTAACCAATAACTCCTCAACACCGACTAGATCACACTCGCGCGTTCTAAAACGTCTCTCGGAACCAGCCGCTCGGACTCGGCAAGTACGAGCGCCCTCAGGGTAGGCGCCCCAGAACAGGATGGGATCGCCCGAATCGCTTTACCAACCAGCAAATCAAAATTCTGAACTGCGCCAAATAAACCGAGCGCACGAGCCGAGCTCTGACGATCGTTGGCCACATCTTGGCCGGTTGGCTTTCCAAGTGCGGCCGGATCACCAATCACATCCCGAATATCATCGGCCACCTGGTAGGCCTCGCCGAGCCACTCCCCCAACGGCCGCCAGGCATCCGCAAACGCTCCCGAAGACAATGCACCACAGGCTGTTGCTGCCGCAAATAGGGCGCCTGTTTTGGCCCGTTGATAATCGCGAAGATTGGCTTTGGGCTCGCACTCCCAGGCCTGTCCTGCAACAATCCCATCGGGAGCACCCGTGGCCTGGGCAATGAGCGCAATCATCGAGGCAATGCGTTGTGGGTAACGTACCTGGGCCTTAGCCAGCACCTGAAACGCAAGCACAATAAGGCCGTCACCCGCTAGGACCGCAAGCCGCTCACCAAATTTTGCATGGACAGATGGCTGACCTCGACGCATCGGCGAGTTGTCAAAACACGGCAGATCATCGTGAACTAGGGACGCGCAATGAAGTAATTCGATCGCCACCGCGGCGGCCATGGCCAACTCCGGATCTTCACTGCCACAGGCCTTCGATACAGAAAGCACGAGCTGGGGTCGAATCCGGGCACCCCCTGGAAAAACGGCGTGGTGATACGCCCGAGCTAATAGCGACGGCCCGTGGGGCGACTCCGCCGCCGCCACCGCGTACTCGAGCGCCTGCTCGAGCGCCGCCTGGATTGTGTCGATAGATGCCATAAGAACCCCCCGAGAAGCCGGTTAGAAAACCCCGTCTGCATAGCCCATGGAAAACCGAAACCTGGCAGATGTATAGGTATATTGTCACTTATGACTGTCAACTGCAATAGACACATGGCCATGGACCGGCCAGGGGCCGACAACCCCCTACCCCCCAATTGGCCTCACCGAACCCAGAGCGCCTTTGTGCCAATCGGTCGACTGACCTGGCATCTCCAGGTCCATCCCTCCCGTAAACCCTCAGATCGGACGATCGTTCTGCTCCATGGCACAGGGGCATCCACACACTCTTGGGCCGACCTTATCGAGGTTCTTCAGGAAGGGGCCTGCGTACTGGCAATCGACCTTCCTGGCCATGGCTTTACGCGGGGGGCGGATGCAAAAAATCTCACACTGCCGATGATGGCAAGAGACCTTCATGAACTATTTCTAGAAATCGAGTTGGAGAAAAATGTAATTCTTGTTGGTCATTCAGCTGGTGCACCACTTGCGATCGAATTGGCTTACCAACACAGCGCCCTAAATAATCCAGCGTTTCAGATAACCCAGATCATCGGGCTTAACCCATCCCTCGTGCCACCGCCGGCACTCTACACCACGCTGCTTGGCCCGATGGTTGCACCGATGGCGACGTCGGGCCCAATGACCTCAATGATTGCCTTCATTGCCTCAAGCACCGCCATGGTCAACCAGCTATTGGATTCCACCGAATCAAAAGTTTCAGACCAACACCGCGACTATTATCGATTTCTATTCTCCCAGCCCTCTCATGTGCAGGGCTCAATGGGCTTCATGGCGGGCGCTGATCTTCCATCAATCCTTGCGCGCGCCAAAGGCCTGACCATTCCAATCAGTTTTCTGATTGGCCAGAGGGATTCCTGGGTAAAGGAAAACGCTCTGAAAAAAATTATTCAACAACATTTTCCCGAGGCGCAGATCACGATCTGGCCCGGCGGGCATCTACTCCACGAGGAGCAGCCACTTGCCGCTGCAAAATATATTCAGGCCATCGCCTTGACGAACCGAGAGACTTCTGCGGCTCCCGCATACGGAAGAGGCAAATAACGCGCATGCATCTCAGTGGCGATCTTCTGCGCTGCCTCCGAGGGCTGTGGCGATGTGTCAATCACCATCGCAGTAAACCCACACATCGCCACCTGCTGTGCGGCTCGCACTGCATCTGACTGTGCACGCTCTCTACCGGGCTCTCCATCACGCCCGACATTGGCCTTGCCGTCTGTCAGCATCACGATCAGCGGGGTCTCACCCCGTCGTGCAATGCTATGCGCGAGCTGCAAGCATGCATCAATCGCCAGAGCCAGCGGCGTTCCTCCTCCGCCAGGCAGTCCCGATAGACTGCGCTTTGCTCGAACGAGAGATCGTGTGGGAGGCAGGATCACCTCTGCCCGCTTGCCCCGGAACGCAATCACTGCAACCTGATCTCGACGTACATAGCAGTCTGCCAACAATAACTCGACTGCGCCTTTGGCTTCAGCAAGCCGATGTAAGGCAGAGGAGCCCGACGCATCAACCGCAAAGATCGTCGTGGTCTCCGTGCGGGCTTTAAACCGTTGGATTCTGAAATCATCTGCCGTGATCTTCACGCGACTTAAGGGGTATCGGGTTGATCCTGCTCGAAGTTTCTGCCAAGGTGCTGCAGCACGTAGGGTATCAATCACACTGAGTCGCGCCCGGCCAGAGGGCGGGCCACTGCGGACACCGAGAGGCCTTCCACGAAGCCCGCCTTTTTGCTGGACTCCTGACGTTCCTGAACCTGATCCCCGTCCACGCAGTGTCTGTCCTGACAACAACTGCGACAACAAGCCCGCAGGGATTGCCGCTTTTGCTGCCCCCAACACGACCTCATCGAGATCGTTAAGGTTCTCTAATGATGTCGGTTCATCAAGGGCAGGATCCGACTTATCGTTGACGGGATCCTGCTCAGTCTGAGTCCGATCATTGTCTGATGGGGCGCAATCAGCGGGCGGTTGGGGCTCTGATGATGTCTCTTCGGGTTCGACAGGGCACCGGGTTGCCCGCGGCGCTAGCACGAGGCGTGCGGCAATCGCTGCATCCTCAGGCGTGACGGTTAGCCGCGAAAACCACAATGCACTCTGCTCGGATACACGTTTTGCAGCGCTCAAGGCCCGAAGCGAATCGACTCCGAGTGCCATTGCGGTTGTACATAAGGCATGAATGATTCCATCATCCAACTCTGAAAGGCCCGCCTGCACAGGCATTCCATCATCGCGCAATCCCAACTCAAAGAGGCCAATTGCGTCTTCGAGTGACCGATATGAAAAGCCCTCAAGATCAACCTGAAAAGTAATCCGATCGACCAGCTCTGCGGGAACCTGTTCGTCATCCGCGACCCGCTCATCCAGCAATACGATGCCAAAGTCTGCAGCGCTCTCTGTGGCAAACCCCTCTCGCTGAACACAGACCCGCCGCCGATCCATCACTGCTGCGATACGCGCCGCAAGACCACGCGAGAGACGCTCAGCCATCGGGACAATCAACAGGCCCCCATTCACTTCGGCGAGTAAGCCCCGATTAAAGATCGGCCGGCCCGCCTGCAGTGTGGCCGATAAATCCAAGCCTCCGAAGAGACGATCATCCGCGATATTGAGGGGCAGCTTTCTTGAGAGAAACTCCGGTCCAAGACAGCGCTTTAAGAAGTCAAGATAACGATCCCGAACCGGGCCGGCACTGGCCGCAATCTTTATGCCACCGAAACGCGTTGGATTTCTTGCAAACAGTGCCGCCGCAAGTAACGCATCGTATAGAGCGTCTTCAATTAGCTCTTGCTGCATCAGGCTGAAAATAATTCCGTTATCGCGCGTTCAACTCGCACACCCGATCCGGTGTCGTCCAAGGGGTTACGCCGCAGACGGTGCCGAAGGGCCATTGTTGCGACAGCCTTGAGATGCGTCGACATGACCTCCTTTGCGCCCTGAACCGCCGCATAGGCACGGGCCGCCCGCATGAGCGTGAGCTCGCCTCGAAGGCCGTCTGTGCCTAACTTCATACAAAGCGCAGCCGCCCGCTCCAACACGGCATCAGGGACCGATGTAAATTCTAGGCGCTCACGTGCCGCTGCGATTTTTCGTCGAATTTTATTGTCTTCTTTTTTCCATTGCTCTATGAACGCTTGCGGATCCCGCTCAAACGCGTCACGACGCTTCACAACTTCAATACGCGACCCAAGGTCTTGCGGAGTTTTCACGTCTACCGATAATCCGAATCGATCGAGCAGCTGCGGACGCAATTCGCCCTCCTCAGGATTACCGCTTCCGACCAAAACAAACCGGGCAGGATGCTGAACGCTGAGGCCCTCTCGCTCAACGACATTTTCTCCGCTTGCAGCGACATCAATGAGTAAATCAACAATGTGATCTTCTAAGAGGTTGACCTCATCGATGTAGAGAAACCCACGATTGGCCCTCGCAAGCAGCCCCGGCTCAAAGGCCTTAACACCCGCACTCAGAGCACGCTCAAGATCAAGGGCGCCGACCACACGATCCTCAGTTACACCCAGCGGTAGATCGATGACCGGCACAGGAATAAGGTGCGTCTTGAGTCGCGCCTGTTGCTTCTTTAACTGACTGCAAAACTCACACCGAGACCGGGTGTCGTCGGGCGCGCAGGCGTAGGGGCACCCCACGACTGCAGTCATCTTAGGAAGAATCGCTGCCAGTGCCCGCACTGCAGTGGACTTTCCCGTACCCCGATCACCGAATACCAGAACGCCGCCGACCCCAGGGTCTACGGTTGACACCAGCATGGCCAACTTCATTTCTTCTTGGCCAACGATTGCAGAAAATGGAAACGCAACTGCCATGGTTAGACTCCAGAAAATTCGATGAGGCGATTCATGCGGCTAGTTTAACGCCGCCAACGCCGGATAATGTCGAGGCCATGCAACAGCCCTGCCGTCGCCAGACAGGCCAACATCGCCCAGTGTTGCCCCTCCGTCAGGGCGATTCGGAGCGCAATCATCAAGGCAAGTCCTGATGCGATATTCAGGCCAATCTCATTTGG
>DBCQ01000001.1 GCA_002293155.1 Burkholderiales bacterium UBA954
CGACAATCTCCTCGGTGAGCGGCCGTACGCTGGGCGACGTCTGTTCTGTTGCACGCCAACCAAAGGCCAAGGGCTTAGAGCCAACATGGCGCCAACCACGCAGTAATTGCCTCACTCGGGCTGCAGCAATCGGAGACTGCCAACGCAATTCTGAAATCGCATCGCAATACTCGGTTGGCAGAACATTAGACTCGTCATCACTGCCCTCCAGGGCAGAACGAAACCCTAATCCGTCAAGACCAAAAGCATCTGAACCGGGGTCATCGTGGCTGAGACCCTCCGGGTCTATCCGGGGCGTCTCTGACCGCTTGGGCATCAGGCCCTTTGTCCGCCGCCATTCACGGATATTGAAGACGACCACCCACAGCACCGCGATCGCGGCCAGTGCCGAGATCGCAAGCTGTAAATCGGTCATGCGGCCTCTTGGACAATCGCGTTCGCTGCGTCGAGATCGACAGCGACTATCCGCGATACCCCTTGCTCTTGCATCGTGACCCCCATCAAATGCTGGGCCATCTCCATTGCAATTTTGTTGTGCGTAATAAATACAAACTGGGTTGATTGCGCCATATGCCGAACCAGATTACAGAATCGCTCAGTGTTCGGATCATCGAGCGGTGCATCCACCTCGTCGAGCAGACAAAATGGTGCGGGGTTAAGCTGAAACAAGGCAAAGACCAGCGCGGTCGCCGTCAACGCCTTCTCGCCGCCAGAGAGCAGATGGATTGAGGTATTACGCTTTCCGGGCGGCTGGGCCATAACCTGAACGCCACAATCAAGAATCTCCTCTCCAGTCATCAAGAGCTTGGCCTCACCACCGCCAAACAGCCGGGGAAAGAGCTGCCCAAAATTCTGGTTGACACTATCAAAGGTGTCCTGAAGTAAGGACCGAGTTTCACGATCAATCTTACGAATCGCATCCTCAAGAGTCTCCACCGCTGAGAGTAGATCGGCTGCCTGAGAGTCGAGGAATTGTTTGCGCTCACGAGATTGCTCAACCTCAGAGAGCGCTGCAAGATTAACCGGCCCCATCGCCTCAATCTCTTTGGATAATCGTTGCACCTCGCTGTGCAACCCGGAGGGCTTTGGCCACTTGGAATCCGGAAATTGACCCGCAATTTCCTCGCCAATCGCTGCCCCGCTTAGCCCGCGATCAGCCATCTGCTCATCAATCTGCTCGATCCCCACCCGTGCACCCGAGGCATCCGCATCCAACTGGGCGATAACGGCCCGCAAGGGCTCTAAGGCGCGCTCTATGGTTATGCGATTCTCTTCAAGCTCTCGCACTTTTTGGCCAAGCTGATCAGCACGCTCACGAATCTCCGCAACCGACGCCTCACAGGCGACACGCTGCGCAAGCAACGGTTGTAAATCGCTCGAATCAAGCGCCTGTTGAACCTCGGTAAGTTCTTGCTCAGCTGCGGCAAGCCGTTGTTTTGCCTCATGAAGACGCTGCGCCGACTCTCGCATTCTTTCCTCAAAGACGCGAGCCTGCTCCTGGGCAAGACGCTGGGCCATCTGGGCTTCTTGGAGGCCGCGATCAGCCGTCTGAAACTCTTCTCGGGCCTGCTGAACTTCTCTGGCCTGACTCTCCTGCATCTCTTTTTGGCGCTCGGCCTCTTGGGTCTGACCCGAAAGCCGCTGGTCTGCGTCTTCTGTGGCACGCGCCACCTGCGCATTCTGTGTCTGCAGGTCAATCAACTCATGGCGAAGACTTGCCAGTGACGTCTCTAAGGCCGTGTCCTGGGTGTTTAGCCGTTGAATCTTTTCATCGAGTCGGAGCTCGGCAAGCTCCAATTCATGGGCCCTGGATTGAGAATTCTGTGCCCTCTCGCGCAGACTGCTCAGCGCCTGCCTGCGCTCTGCAAAAACGGCCTCAGCGCGCTGAAGCGATAGCGCGGTTTCATCAACCACGAGTTGCTGGGCTCGCAGACCAATCTCAAGCTGCTCAATTTTGTCGCGACGGGCCAGCATACCTGCCTGCTGATCCTCGGCGGCGTAGAAGCGAACCATACCTGGGCTCGCCATATGACCCTCTTTTGTAATCCAGCAATCGGTCGAACTAGTCGCTTTTCCAATTGCATCTTGCAGATGCTCCGCGCAACGATAGTCGGATAGCCACTCTTTCACCACCCGAGCGATTGGGCTGTCGCCCTGAATCTGCTGGGCAAGACTATCAGCGCCAATACGCTTACCGGTCGCCGCTTCTGCAGAAAACAAGGTGAGCCTTGCGGGAGGTGCATCGGCCGCAAAGCTTGCGGCCTGACCGAGAGAACCGATCTCGACCGCCCCAATCCGATCAGCAAGCGCTGCCTCCACCGCTGTCTGCCAGCCCTCTTTAACTTTGACGCTCTCCCATAAACGCGGACGCGACTCCATTCCTTGGCGCGACAGCCATGGCCTGAGCTCGTCTTTTGAATCGATCTGAGCCTGAATCGTCTTCAACGCTTCAGCCAGCGCATTTAAGTGGGCAAGGGCCTCTCTTGCCTTTTGCAATTCGGCCGAAATCTCATCTCGCTCGCGACCAGCACTATCAATCGCAGACTCTGCACTCGTTAACTGCTCTCTGGCGGCATCCGCCGCACCCATCGCCTCTCTGCGTTGATTGGCAATCAGAGACTTTGCTGAAGGATCGACCTGCTCAATCGAGATTCGCTCACGATCCTGCTCAGCGATTTTTTCTTCGATTCGCTGAACTCGCAGAGATAGATCGGCCTGCCGCTCCGATAAGGCTCGCCGTTCAGAATGCGCGGCTGCAACGTCGGCCTGAGCGGACGCCAGAGATTCGTTACGCGAGATCAAGGTCTGCTCAAGCGGCGCAATCGCAGCCTTCAGACGCTCAAGCGTCTGACGCTTCTCAGCGAGTTCTAGTTCTGCAAGGGTTGCCGCTTCTTGATCAGAAATTCGGCGGGATTCGCCCTCAGTCTGAATCAGTGACTCTGACTCGATCACTGTCAATGACTGCTCTTTACTCATGACTGCACGATCACGGTTATCACGCAGCCTGCGCTGCTCACTCTCGATTCGTGCAATTTCTGTGTTGGTATCAAAGAGCGACTGTTGCGCGTCGTGGACCGCATCGGTTGCCTCGTGATAGGCACCTCGGGTCTCTTCAATCAAACGTTCAACTCCACGCAGGCTGGCGTTTTGCGACTCAATCTGAAGCTCAGTCTCTTTTCGCTTAGCACTTAATTTCTCGAGATTCTGGACATACTCCTCACGGCGTGTCCACCAGAGCCAGCGCTGCTTTTCATCCCGGCGCGTTGTAAGCTCGCTGTAGCGCTGTGCGACTTCAGCCTGCTGCTCGAGTTTTGCAATCTGGCCCTCTAGCTCGAGACGAATGTCCTCGATCCGAGCGAGGTTCTCCCGGGTGTCCGATAGCCGCCCTTCAGTCTCGCGACGGCGTTCGCGATACTTCGATACGCCTGCCGCCTCTTCGAGAAAAACCCGCAATTCTTCGGGACGCGATTCAATGACGCGCGAGATCATCCCCTGACCGATGATGGCGTAGGCACGAGGCCCAAGTCCCGTCCCCATGAAGACGTCGTAGACATCTTTGCGGCGGACCGCCTGATTGTTGATCCAGTACGTCGACTGCCCATCGCGGGACAGAATCCGTTTAACTGCAATTTCAGAGTACTGCCCCCAGGGGCCGGTTACCCGCCCATCTGCATTTTCAAAGACCAGCTCGACGCTTGCTCGGCCCGAGGGCTTTCGGGTTCCGGAGCCACTGAAGATGACATCTTGCATCGACTCCCCGCGCAGCTCAGAGGCTTTCGACTCCCCCAAGACCCAACGCACCGCATCAATGACATTGGATTTTCCGCAACCATTTGGGCCGACGATCCCCACCAATTCGCCGGGAAAATGAAGGGTTGTCGGATCGACAAAGGACTTAAAGCCAGAGAGTTTTAAATAAGACAGTCGCACGGGAAAAGGCCTTGTTCAGGTCGTCGTTAGGTCAATAACAGGTGAATCACAGAAAAACTGAGGGCTCGAGAAGCTCGCTTAGGACACGGGCTATAATATCACCCAGGAAAAGAGCGGATTTTCAGGCAAAAAACTAGCTAAAAACCTCGAACTTCGTTTAATTAACATCTATCGTCCTTCTTTATCGTCGAGTCTGAGAACCCCCAAAAATGACAACCAAGCCCAGAAAGACACTTGATACCTTCCCCAATCCTGAACCGTCCAGGGACTATCTTGTGCACATCGAGATTCCAGAATTTACCTGCCTATGCCCCCTCACCGGCCAGCCCGACTTCGCCCACCTAAGCCTAGATTACATCCCAGAGAAGAAAAACCTCGAACTCAAGGCGCTGAAACTCTACATGTGGTCTTTTCGAAATGAAGGGGCTTTTCATGAGGCGGTCACCAATAAGATTTTGTCGGAACTGATCGCTGCTACAAAACCCCGCTTCATGCGGCTCACGGCCAAGTGGTATGTCCGTGGCGGAATCTACACTACCGTCGTGGCTGAGCACCGGGCGAAGACTTGGAAACCCCAACCAACTGTGGATCTGCCGGGCTTTACCGCCCAGTCACCGATGACCGCCGCCTAAGGTACTTTGAGAAAGATGACCTCATGACAATTTCTGCCCAGACCAAGGATCAACTCAGCGCCGCAATCGAGGCCGCCTGGGAGAGCCGAGCAACACTTGCCCCCAATAATGCTCCGTCAGACATCCGCGATGCCGTTGCTGCCATTGTCCAAGCCCTCGACCAGGGTGAGCTGAGGGTGGCCGAGAAACAGGGGGCGGACTGGATTACCCATCAATGGATCAAGAAAGCGGTACTGCTGAGTTTTCGCCTGCGTGATAACGCCCCAATGGATTCAGGTAGCCTTCGCTTTTACGACAAAGTGGAATCAAAATTCTCAAAGTACTCGGATGCAGACTTTAAAGCGGCCGGGTTTCGTGTCGTTCCTCCCGCCAGTGCACGACATGGGGCATTCATCGGGAGAAATGTCGTGCTGATGCCCTCTTACGTCAACATCGGGGCCTATGTTGACGACGGTACGATGGTCGACACCTGGGCCACGGTTGGTTCATGTGCACAGATTGGTAAAAATGTCCATCTCTCGGGCGGTGTGGGTATTGGCGGTGTTCTGGAACCCCTTCAGGCCAATCCAACCATCATTGAGGACAACTGCTTCATCGGTGCCCGCAGTGAGGTTGTTGAAGGGGTGATCGTTGAAGAAAACGCTGTGCTCTCGATGGGCGTGTTTATTGGCCAATCCACCAAGATATTCGATCGCCAAACCGGCGAAATCACCTACGGCCGGGTTCCGGCCGGAGCGGTCGTAGTTCCGGGTAGTCTTCCCTCCGCTGATGGCCGCTACGCACTCGCATGCGCCATTATCGTCAAGCGTGTGGACGCACAGACCCGCGCCAAAACGGCGATTAACGATTTACTGCGAGGCGATTAGATCGTGACCAAACAGCCCGATATCCGGCTCTATGGAATCCCGAACTGTGATCAGGTTCGGGCGGCCCGTACGTGGCTAAAATCAAACGGGCAGGATCTTGAATTCGTTGACTTCAAAAAGGTTGGGCTCGATGCGACAACCCTCGATCGCTGGTTGACCCATCTGCCTTGGGATGCGCTGCTGAACCGTCGCGGCCTCACCTGGCGTCAACTCGATGCTACTGTACGCGCACAGATTGTCGATCAGCACACGGCTTCGGAAGTAATGTTGGCCCACCCCTTACTCGTCAAGCGACCTGTTCTAGAGTTTGGTGAGAAGATCTCTGTTGGATTTTCTGAGCCCTTGTATCGCAACCTGTTTGGCTAGATTTTTTTTCTGTAATCCTCACCGAGACCCTGATCACCTATGGCCCCAAACCAAACCCTTGATCTGGCACGTACTCTGATTCAAAAGGAATCGGTTACCCCAAATGATGCAGGCTGTTGCGATCTGATCGCCCAACGCCTAATCCCCTTGGGCTTTAAGGTTGAGTTCCTTCGCTTTGGCGATGTCACCAATCTCTGGGCGATCCGTGAGGGAGGACAACCCGGCCCGACCCTCGTGTTGGCGGGCCACACCGATGTTGTACCCACAGGGCCGTTGACGAAATGGTCGCAGCCCCCTTTTGCCGCAAATGAATCTGCTGGAATGCTCTATGGCCGAGGTGCAGCAGACATGAAGTCGTCGATCGCGGCCTTCATTACTGCAACCGAACGCTTCATTACAACCACGCCCGTCTTTCCCGGACGTCTCGCCTACCTAATCACATCAGATGAGGAGGGCCCTGCCATTGATGGAACAGTCCAGGTTGTTCGGGAGTTAGCCCATCGCGGAGAGCTCTTAAATTACTGCATTATTGGTGAGCCAACCAGTGTTCACCATCTCGGCGACATGATAAAAAATGGACGCCGTGGCACCCTCTCAGGCAGCCTTGTCATTCAGGGCAAGCAAGGACATATCGCCTACCCGCATCAAGCGATTAACCCCATCCATCTCTTTGCGCCAGCGCTTGCAGAGCTCGCCGCCATCAAGTGGGATGACGGCAATACCTACTTTCCGCCCACGACATGGCAGGTCTCAAACCTGAATGCTGGCACGGGTGCCACCAATGTCATCCCCGGCGAGTTGCGTGCCCATTTCAACTTTCGTTTTGGCAGTGTCAGTTCCCCCGAGGATCTGAAGTCGCGTCTCGAAAAAGTTCTGAGTCGTCATGGCCTAACGTTCCATGTGGAATGGACACTCGGTGGCGACCCCTACCTGACTGCACCAGGAAAACTCTGCAATGCAGTGTCTGCGGCCATTGCAGAGGTGACCGGGCAGACTGCAACGCTCTCGACAACCGGCGGCACATCGGATGGCCGCTTCATCGCAAAGCATTGCCGTGAAGTCATTGAATTCGGCCCACCAAACCAGACTATTCATCAGATTGATGAGCGGATTGCAGTCGCTGATCTAGAGCCTCTGAGCGCTATCTACGAGCGGTCGATTCGTACACTGCTGCTGGCTCATCAAGACCCGGCCTAGAATCACACGATGCGAATCGGTGACTTGATCGCTCAGGGCGAGACCCAGTTTATCGCCGCAGAACTCGCCTTTGGTCAGGGAACTACTACCGCGTGGGATGAAGCCCGCTGGCTAACACTGGCGGCACTCGATCTACCCGTTGATAGCCCCGTCGAGATCGAATCACACCCCTGTGACGCCCATCAGATTAAGAATGTTCAGAGTTTTTTTGCGCGACGAATTCAAGAGCGGCTTCCAGCTGCCTATCTGACGGGGCAGGCCTGGCTTAAGGGCTATGCATTTACGGTTGATCCCCGGGTCATCATTCCGCGATCGTTTATTGCAGAGCTCATCATGGATCATTTTCAGCCTTGGCGAGACCCCAATACGCCCGTTCGAGAGTGTCTTGATCTCTGTACCGGCTCGGGATGCCTAGCGATTATCGCGGCTGATCAGTTTCCTCTCGCAACAATCACCGCAACAGACCTGAGCAAAGAGGCGCTCGAGGTCGCCAGGATTAATAGTGATGCCTACGGATTTGAGCAACGGATTCAATGGATTGAATCGGATGTGTTCGAGAGCCTCAGCCCCAGACATCAGTTCGATATCATTATGTCGAACCCGCCTTATGTACCAGAGCGTAAAAACTCATCTCTCCCCCCAGAGTTCCGCCACGAACCCAGAATGGCATTAATCGCACAAGACCATGGGATGGCGATCGTTAGAAGAATTTTAGCCAAGGCAGACGGTTTTCTCGCGCCGCAGGGGCTACTTGTCATAGAGGTTGGCCACGAGCGGCGGGCACTTGAACGATTGGTTGAAAAAGAATTTTCAAATTTACCCGTCACCTGGATTCAAACCAAAGAACAATCCGATAATGTTTTTGTTGTTCCAAAAGAAACCTTGAACCAACACCCATGGAGACCGCACCAATGATTACGCTCTACACCTGGCCCACACCAAACGGACACAAAATCCAGATCATGCTCGAGGAGACCGGCCTTGCCTATAACGCCGTCTCGGTCAATATCCAGACCAACGAGCAGTTTGCGCCTGATTTCCTAAAAATCAGCCCAAATAACAAGATCCCTGCAATTGTTGATTCCGATGGCCCAGATCAGAAGCCCTATAGTGTCTTTGAGTCAGGTGCAATCCTCGTCTATCTCGCGAGCAAAACGGGGAAGTTCTTAGGCAAAACCGATCGCGAGCGATTTGATGTTCTGCAATGGGTCATGTTTCAGATGGGGGGGTTTGGTCCTATGCTTGGGCAGGCTCATCATTTCAGACTCTATGCTCCCGAGAAAGTTGCCTACGGCATTAACCGCTACACCAACGAAGCCAAGAGACTCTATGGGGTCATTAATCAGCGTTTAAGTAAGTCAGAGTTTCTTGGTTCTTCTCATTATTCAATCGCCGACATTGCGACCTGGCCATGGGCCCGCTCCCATGAGAAACAGGGTGTTGATCTCGCCGACTATCCAAACGTTCTACGGTGGTATGAAGCAATTGAAAAGCGACCTGCCGTCAAGCGTGCACTCGCGCTATCGTCCGGCCACTAACCGAGGGGCCACTGTCTTTCATGAATCTCTCGATTGATGAGTTTCTTGGTCGCTGGAACTCGTTTGATGAGGTGATCGATGTCCGCTCTCCCGATGAATGGTCTCTCGATTGCATCCCAGGTGCAACTAATAGCCCCGTGCTCTCAAACGACGAGCGTGTTCGAGTGGGCTCCCTCTATGCCGCCTCTGCTTTTGATGCAAAAAAAATAGGTGCATCACTGATTGCTCGAAATATCGCAATCGCTCTTGAGACCCAGTTCCATGATCGATCCCGACAATGGCGGCCCCTGATTTATTGTTGGCGCGGGGGTAATCGCAGTAATGCGATGGCGACTGTACTCTCCCGAATCGGCTGGAAGGTGAGTCTATTGACGGGAGGCTACAGTGCCTTTCGAAGAAAAGTAGTTTCCGAACTAGAGATGCTTTGCGAGCCTTTTTCATTTCGTGTCATCTGTGGCGTGACCGGTTCCGGAAAGAGCCGATTTCTGAGGCAGCTCGCAGCGCGGGGCCAGCAGGTTCTCGATCTCGAGGCCCTGGCCCATCATCGTGGTTCCCTGCTCGGCACCGAGCCGATCGGCACACAACCCTCGCAGAAACGATTTGAAACACTCCTGTGGCACGCGCTGCGTAACTTTGACGCCAATCAGCCTGTTTACGTTGAGTCTGAAAGCCGAAAAATTGGCTCGGTTCAGCTCACGGGCGGATTAATCAATAAAATGCGCGCAAGCCCCTGCGTTGAGCTTGTTGCGCCTGTTGATCAGAGGGTGCAGTTTCTCTGTGAGGAGTACGCCCACTTTTTTAATCAGCCTGATCATTTGATTGCCCAGCTAACGCGACTCAAGCCTCTCGTGGGCACTGAGCGTCTCGGCCATTGGTGCCGATTAATCGAAGAACAGAAATGGGCAGAACTCGTCGAGCGGCTTTTAGTCGAACACTATGACCCCACCTACAGCCGGTCGATGCAGAAAAACTATGCCGGTTACGCCCAGGCTCAACGGGTCTCGGATTTAGCAACCTTCTCAGGGTAGAGCTTCACGCCAACGGCCTCGCGCCGCATGGCCACCCACCGATCAAGCCCATCTTGGAGGCTTGCCTGTACTAAGCGCGAGAACTCGCGCCCTGCCAGATCCTTCACCTCAGCCGAATCAATCGCCGGAACCTGTGAAGACTCGATAACAATCAGCCAAGCCGCCTGGGTGCGCGCAGAAGCAGGCACCGTTAAGAGCTTTGGAACTGCGTTGAGCTCGGCCGTAAATAGGGCAGACAAGACCTCGGCCGGAATTTCTTTGCTAGGAATTTCCTTAGCTAGCTTCTGCTTTGCCGAGGAAGCCTTCTGTGTTCCGGAGGAGGCTTTCTGCGTTTCTAAAGGAGCCTTCTGCGCGCCGGCTCTGCTCACGACCTGGGAGGCGGAAAGCCCCGCGAAAGACGCCAGTTCCGCTGAGGAAATTTTCTTAGCCTCATTGAGCGCCTCTTCAGCCGCCTGTGTGGCCTTCTCAAAAGCCTTATTACTGCGCAGCTGCTGCTCAACCTGAGCCTTCACTGTCGCAAGCGCAACAGGCGCGGCCGGCCGGTGGGCTGATACCCGAGCGCTGGCAAGAACCCCAGGAGCAATTTCGACAGCCTCTGTATTGCGCTTATTGACAAGAGTGTCAGCACTAAATACAGCCTGCAGAAATTTCGGATTTGTAACTACCCGCTGTAACTCCGGCGCCAGTTTACCGACCCTCTCGGCGGGCAATCCCTGCCGACGAAGCCCCTGAATCGATTGAATCGGCAGGTTCAATTTCTTGGCTGCGGGCTCCAGGGTATCGGACTGTTCATAGACAAGATTTGAAAACAGTTCGACGGAATCCGCCGAACCAGGCTTCACAAAAGCAACAAGTGCGATGTCAACCTCTTCCGGTGTTTGGAATTGATTGAGATTCGCCTGATAGAAGGTTTCGATCTCCGCCTCAGAGACGCTCATCACGGAAAAGAGGTCGCTGGCTGAAAATTTCCTAATCCGAACTGAACGGGTTTCCAGGGCACCTTGGGCAAGGCGTTTCGCGACCGAGCGGGGGGCAATTGACGATCCCGCAATCGCAGCCGGAAGGATTTCAATCATTAGGTCGGCACGCATCTGCTGCTCGAAGCCTTCAACCGTTAATCCCTGAGCTTTTAACGCCTGTTGATAGAGACCAAGATCGAACTGCCCATCCTTCTGAACCGCAGGGATCCCCGAAATCGCGCGACGCATCTGGCTATCGGCAACACGGATTTTAAGATCGATTGCAGAGGCCAACAGGACCTGCTGGGTTACAAGGTCGTTGAGGGTTGCCTGGCGTGATGCCGTGGTGTCGAGCAGACTCGGATCTAGCTTCCCCCCGAACTGTGCGCGGATCTGTTCGAGAGACTGCTGATGCGAGCGCTCCCATTGGGAGAGTTGTATTTTCTGCTTGCCCACCTTCGCGACGGTTGCCGAATCACTTCCCGGGGAAATTAAATCCCAAGCGCCCACCACCACAAACGAGGGGATGATCAACAACAAAACAATACCGAGAAAAATTCTCTGATGACGGCGGACGGCTTCAAACATGCGTAGGCGCTTTATAGATGGCGGAGTGGACGGGACTCGAACCCGCGACCCCCGGCGTGACAGGCCGGTATTCTAACCAACTGAACTACCACTCCTTAGACAACCCTGACCCGGCTCTAGAAGACTTCCGGCGATTTGGTGGGTGCTGAGAGGCTCGAACTCCCGACCTACGCCTTGTAAGGGCGCCGCTCTACCAACTGAGCTAAGCACCCAAAACCCCGGTTAATTTCCTAAAGCAAGCCGACAAGTATAAAAAAAAAGGGCCGCCCAATCAAGCAGCCCGGCTAGATGGCCCTGCCGAAGCAGGCGCACTCGGTTTATCGATTAATTGCGTCTTTTAATGCCTTGCCTGCGCGAAACTTGGGGACTTTAGCGGCCTTAATTTTGATCGCAGCACCGGTCTGGGGGTTACGGCCTGTTCGGGCCGCCCGCTTGCCTACTGCAAAGGTTCCAAACCCCACCAGAGTGACCGCCCCGCCTTTTTTAAGCGTCGTTTTGATTCCACCAATCACCGCTTCAAGTGCGCGACCTGCGGCTGCTTTCGATACATCTGCTTGCTTTGCAATGTGCTCAATCATTTCAGATTTGTTCACGTCAACCCCTCTCTCAAATTGTCTTCTAATAATTCGTTTTCTATTTTTAGACTCAGAATTTCTGGCCTACGTCGATCGCGCAGGTGAACTTAATTAACGCCGAATTCAGGCAGCATGTCAAGCCGTTAGGGAAACTACCGGCGGTCACGAGCCTCTAGTCGCGATAAAAAAGGCGCTCTTAGAGAGCGCCTTTTTCTAGTGCGGCAGTGTCTCCGATGACGGCACCGGAATTGTGCGCGCCTCGGATGTTGTCGCATCGGACTTCACGACCGCCGCATTCACATCATCTTCATCAGGCAATGGTGTCGGTGATCTAGATAACGCCAGATCAAGCACCTGGTCAATCCACTTCACGGGAATAATCTCGAGTGCACTCTTGACGATCAGGGGAATATCGGCCAGATCTCGAACGTTTTGCTCAGGGATCAACACCTTCTTGATTCCCCCGCGATGCGCAGCCAAGAGCTTTTCTTTTAGCCCGCCAATCTGCAAGACTTCTCCACGCAGTGTAATTTCCCCCGTCATCGCAACGTCGGCACGGACGGGAATACCGGTCATCGCCGAGACCATAGCGGTCGTCATGGCAATGCCTGCACTCGGGCCGTCCTTAGGGGTTGCACCTTCTGGGGCATGAATATGAAGGTCTTTTTTCTCGAAGACATCATCACGAATACCAAGACGCCGCGCTCGGCTACGAACCACCGATCGAGCAGCCTCAACAGACTCTTTCATCACATCGCCAAGCGAGCCAGTGCGAATAATCTGCCCCTTGCCGGGCATCACGGCTGCCTCAATGGTGAGAAGCTCGCCGCCAACCTCAGTCCAGGCGAGCCCAGTGACTTCGCCAACCTGATCCTCTTTCTCCGCAACGCCATAGGTATAGCGTCGGACGCCGAGAAATTCTTCAATGTTCGCATCGGAGACCTTCACGGGAATTACCGCCTTCTTGGTCAGAACGAGCCGTGTGACCTTTCGGCAGATTTTCGAGATCTCACGCTCAAGCCCCCGGACTCCGGCCTCGCGGGTGTAGGTACGGATGATCTCTCGAATCGCTGACTCATTGACCTCGATCTCACCGGGCTTGAGCCCCGTGTGCTTGATCTGCTTAGCAAGAAGGTAACGCTGCGCGATATTGATCTTCTCTTCTTCGGTATAACCGGAGAGCTTGATGACCTCCATCCGGTCTAATAATGCAGGTGGGATATTTAGCGAATTTGCTGTCGCGACAAACATCACATCAGAGAGATCGTATTCCACCTCTACGTAATGATCGACAAAGGCATGATTCTGTTCAGGATCTAAAACTTCAAGCAAGGCGCTCGCAGGATCGCCCCGGAAATCCATTCCCATCTTGTCGACCTCATCGAACAGAAATAAGGGGTTACGCACACCCGTCTTCGTGAGATTCGAGAGGACCTTGCCGGGCATTGAGCCGATATAGGTCTTCCGATGGCCGCGAATCTCGGCCTCATCACGGACGCCACCGAGCGCCATACGCACAAACTTACGGTTGGTGGCCCGGGCGATCGACTGGCCGAGCGAGGTCTTACCGACCCCGGGTGGGCCCACCAGACAGAGGATCGGGGCCTTGACCTTATCGACCCGCTGCTGAACCGCGAGATACTCCAGAATGCGTTCCTTCACCTTGTCAAGCCCATAGTGCTCTTCTTCGAGAACCTTCTCAGCATCTTCAAGGTTATTGTTAATCTTGCTCTTCTTTTTCCAAGGCAGATTCACTAATGCATCAATGTAATTGCGGACGACCGTCGCCTCGGCAGACATCGGTGACATCATGCGAAGTTTCTTTAACTCAGCATTGGCTTTATCAAGAGCATCCTTTGGCATACGTGCTGACTTAATCTTCTTATCTAGCTCATCGAGCTCACTGTCTTCACCCTCACCCAACTCTTTTTGAATCGCCTTCACCTGCTCATTGAGGTAATACTCGCGCTGACTCTTCTCCATCTGGCGTTTAACACGACCGCGGATGCGCTTTTCGACCTGCAGAATGTCGAGCTCAGTTTCAATTAAGGCGAGTAGTTTCTCTAGCCGCTCGATCACAGGAACAACCTCGAGAACCGCCTGCTTCTGTTCAAGCTTCATCGGCAGGTGCGCGGCGATTGCGTCGGCGAGTCGGCCCGCCTCTTCGATACTCATGAGACTGTTGAGGATCTCTGCAGGGATCTTCTTATTCAACTTCACGAACTGATCGAACTGACTCAGAATCGTTCGCCTGAGCGCCTCAATCTCGGGCCCCTCCGGGGACTCCGGGGTCATCGGCGCACAGCGCGATGTGAGATAGGTGCCCTCGTCTTCGACCTCAAGTACCCGGGCCCGTTGCGAGCCTTCGACAAGAACCTTCACCGTTCCGTCGGGCAGTTTCAGCATCTGCAGGATGCTGGCCACACAGCCAATCTCATAAATGTCAGTTGCCGCGGGATCATCCTGAGCAGCACTCTTTTGTGCCGCCAAGAAAATATGCTGGCCAGCCTCCATTGCGACTTCCATCGCCTTAATCGACTTCGGGCGACCCACAAAGAGCGGGATCACCATGTGCGGAAAGACCACCACATCACGCAGCGGCAGCATGGGTAGCGAGACCGGCTCTTCAGGCAACAAATCGATTTTGGACATGGAACGAACTCCGGATTTGGTTAACTACTTGAAGATGGGGCCAAGGCCGCAGAAAAACAAGGCCCTGACTAGCCGCCGCTGGCAACCTTAGGAGACTCGCCGTAGATCAGCAGGGGCTGACCATCACCCGTAATTGCAGACTCGTCAATGACTACCTTGGTCACGTTACTCTGCCCCGGTAGGTCGTACATGGTGTCTAACAAGATATTTTCAAGAATTGATCGAAGCCCACGGGCACCGGTCTTGCGTTTAATTGCTTTTTTTGCGATCGCTGACAGTGCGGCAGGACGAATCTCAAGCTCTACACCCTCCATGGCGAATAAGGCCTGATACTGCTTAACAAGAGCATTCTTGGGGGCGATCAGAATCTCGATCAGGGCCTCCTCGTGGAGTTCGTCGAGGGTGGCAACAACAGGCAGACGGCCTACGAGCTCGGGGATAAGCCCAAACTTGATGAGATCTTCGGGCTCGACCTCACGAAAGAGTTCACCCACATCGCGATCGCTTGGCGAGCGGACCTCGGCCCCGAAACCAATTGACGTTTTTTCTGTTCGACTACGAATAACCTTATCAAGGCCATCAAATGCGCCACCACAAATAAAGAGGATATTGGTGGTATCGATTTGAACAAAATCCTGGTTAGGATGCTTGCGGCCGCCCTGCGGGGGTACCGAGGCAACCGTACCTTCCACAAGCTTGAGTAGCGCCTGCTGAACGCCCTCTCCTGAGACATCCCGAGTAATTGATGGGTTATCAGACTTGCGAGTGATCTTGTCGATCTCATCGATGTAGACAATTCCACTCTGGGCTTTTTCAACCTCGTAGTTACAGTTCTGCAACAGCTTTTGAATAATATTTTCAACATCCTCACCAACATAACCGGCCTCGGTGAGTGTGGTCGCATCGGCGATAACAAAAGGAACATTGAGCAGCCGAGCCAGTGTCTGGGCCAACAAGGTTTTTCCTGACCCGGTAGGCCCGATAAGCAGGATATTGCTCTTCGAGAGCTCGATTTCTGCCTTGGTCTCGCCCCGATGACGCAGTCGCTTATAGTGGTTATAAACCGCAACTGAGAGAATTCGCTTTGCCGTCGTCTGACCAATCACGTACTGGTCTAGGCTTGCAGAGATTTCCTGCGGGGTGGGCAGGCCGTCTTTTACACTCTCTGTGCCGGGCTCACCGGACTGCTCATCGCGGATGATGTCGTTACAGAGGTCGATACACTCATCGCAGATAAATACCGAAGGGCCGGCAATAAGTTTCTTAACCTCGTGCTGGCTCTTGCCGCAGAAGGAACAGTACAGAAGCTTCTCATTCGACCCTTTTTTTTCAGCCATCCGAGCTCTCACGGTGCGTTAGCACCTTGTCGACGATGCCATACTGTAGCGCATCTTCGGCCGACATAAAGTTATCCCGGTCGGTATCCCTTGAAATCGTCTCCAGCGACTGCCCAGTGCGCTCAGACAAAATCTTATTTAGCTTGTCCCGTAACGCGAGTATTTCTTTGGCATGGATCTCAATATCCGAGGCCTGGCCCTGAACACCGCCAAGGGGCTGATGGATCATGACCCGGCTATTGGGCAGGCTAAATCGCTTGCCCTTAGCACCAGCGGCCAACAGAAACGCGCCCATACTCGCGGCCATTCCCACACAGAGTGTGCTGACATCGGGCTTTATAAATTGCATCGTATCGAAAATTGCGAGCCCGGCAGAAACCGAACCACCCGGCGAATTAATGTAGAGCGAGATATCCTTGTCTGGGTTTTCTGACTCTAGGAACAGCATCTGCGCAATCACAAGGTTCGCCGTCTGATCATTCACGGGGCCCACCATGAATACAACGCGCTCGCGCAAGAGCCGGGAATAGATATCGTAGGCACGCTCGCCACGGCCTGACTGCTCAATCACCATTGGCACAAGCCCGAGACCCTGCGGAGCATTCCCCGCGCCAATTCGCTGCAAATCTATTTGATCAAACTGCGCCATCGTTTTTCCTTTTTTATGACTGAGCAGATTCGGCCATCAGGCCCTCAACGCTCACACTCTGGTCACTGATTTTGGCGCTGGCCAGAGCCCAGCTCACCACGTTATCCTCAATGACCATCGCCTCCGCCTCAGCGCGCTGCTTTTGCTGGGTCATGAACCAGTTCACAAAGGCCTCTGGCTTTTCATAGGCCGACGCCATGTCTTGCACAAAGGCCTTGAGCTGTGCCTCAGTCGCATGCAAATTCTGCGCCTTGACGATCTCGCCCACGAGCAGGCCGAGCTTGACCCGCTTTGAGGCCTGCTCTGCGAATAAATCAGCAGGGATCGGAACATCCTTCACATTCATACCGCGAGCGGCCATATCCTGCCGCGTTGATTCGGCAAGCCGCTGGGACTCGCCCTCAACCAGAGATTTTGGAATCTCGAAATTTGCCCACTGGCTGAGCGCATCCATGACCGCAGTTTTTGTTTTGGCTTTGCAGCGATTGGCCACCTCGCGGGCCAGATTTTTTCGCACGTCTTCCTTGAGCTGTCCGATATCACCGGACACAATCCCCATTGATTTGGCGAACTCCTCATCGAGCGCGGGCACCTTTGGGGCGCTGACGTTGCGGATCTTAATGGTGAACATGGCGAGCTTTCCTGCCACATCTTTGCCGTGGTAATCGTCGGGGAATTTCATGGGAAAGGTCTTGGTCTCGTCAGCCTTCATGCCGACGGCCGCCTCATCGAACTCTTTGAGCATAGAGCCATCACCAAGCACAAAGGCGTAGTTCTCAGAGCTGCCACCCGTAAAGGGAACCCCATCGATCTCGCCTTTGAAATCAAGGTTGACACGATCACCCTTCTGCGAAGCCCGGTCCACTGAATCGAAACTCGTCCGCTGCTTACGCAGGGTATCCAAGGTACGCTCCACATCGGCCTCGGTGATCTCGCATATCGTTTTTTTAATCTCGACCCCATCAAGACTAGGGCAGGTAATCTCGGGATAGACCTCGACTACGGCCTCAAACCTAAGCGTTGTATCGCTCGCGTTCTCACTGACCACTGGCTCGATTGCGGGAGGACCCGCAACCCGAAGTTTCTGCTCATTGACGGCAGTGCTATAGGCCCTACTCACGACATCGCCCATGGCCTCAGACTGCGCCTGTGCCCCGTAGGTCTGAGAGACCACCCTCATGGGAACCTTGCCCGGACGAAAGCCGGCCATCTTGACGGTTTTACTTAACCGTAAAAGCCGCTTCTGAGCCTCCTGCTCGATCTCGGCCACGGTGACCGAGAGCTGAATACGCCGCTCAAGGCCGCTGGCAGGAGCGTTGGTTGCCGACGTGGGTGTTACTGATGTTGAAGTCATAGGAACAAAGGTTCTAAATTAAGACAAGCCAAATGGCCTGTGGTTGAAACAAAAACAAAGGGACAGTGGTTCGTTTGGTGCGAAGGGCGGGACTCGAACCCGCACACCTTGCGGCGTCAGGACCTAAACCTGGTGCGTCTACCAATTTCGCCACCTTCGCCCGATGCGATTGACCCGCAACCGAACTCTCTACCCGACGCTAAACCGCCATTGTACTTAGAATCCTGACATGGACTCGGCACATCTTGGCAGGGCATTTCATGGCGGCGAACACTACGAGAACTTCCCCGTAGGCTCGTGGCTAGTTCCGAAGCCCATGCGAGGCCCGGTGCTGGCCCTCTATCGGTTTGCCAGAACAGGTGATGACATCGCTGATGAGGGCGCGGCCCCCCGTCACGAACGCCATCATGGGCTGGGCATGCTGCGGGCAGGCCTGGAGTCCCCTCCTCAGCCCGGACTGCCAGGCGAGCCCAATCCCAAGCCCCCCTTACCCCCAAATGATGCGCGGTTATGGCGTATTGGTCAGAGCCTGGGTGCGGCCTTAGATGAGAGGGCACTTTCAGCCTCGCCCGCTCATGATTTATTAGACGCCTTTGCGCAGGACGTTGATCACACCCCCATGCAGTCCGAGCACGACGTGCTCGATTACTGTGCCCGATCGGCAAATCCGGTCGGTCGTCTTGTTCTAGGGTTTGCAGGGCTGCCAGATGACCCCTCCAAACACCAAGAAATGCTGCAGGCATCGGATGCGATTTGTACAGGTCTACAACTCGCCAACTTTGCACAAGATATGGGCCAGGATCAGGCCCGGGGCCGTCACTACGCGCCCCATGCGTGGCGCTCAGAGGCTCAGGATCCCGACGATTTGGTGTCGCGGATGGCCCAGTGGGCTAGGCACCACCTCAACGCGGGCGTTGCCCTCCCCGCACTCATCAGGAAGAGTTCGGTTGTCGGCCGGTGGCGTCTTGCGATGGAGATCGCACTCACCATAGAGGGCGGCCTTGAAATCTCACGCCGAGTCTTGGCTGATCCGACGCGCGTCTGGCACGCATCGCCAAGGATTTCATCCGTGCTGTTGCCAGTGTTACTGTTGCGGGCGTTTAAACGTATCTAATGCACCGAAGAAGAGACCCTCTGCGTTGACCCCAGATCAATACTGCGAATCAAAAGTTGCCCAGAGCGGCTCGAACCTGACCGCCGCTTTTAAGATTCTGCCTGCCCCCAGTCGGGCAGCCATTACTGCCCTCTATGCGTTTTGCCGAGAGGTTGATGATGTTGTCGATGAATGCACCGAACCCCAGCTTGCGGCAATCAAACTGAGCTGGTGGAAGACGGAGCTCGATCGATTGTTTGAAGGAACTCCGAACCATCCCGTCACCAAGGCGCTTCTTCCCCGACTCGCAACCTACGGCCTGCCCCGCGAACACTTCAGCGAAGTCATTGCCGGTGTTGAGATGGATCTCTATCAGAATCGTTATGCAAGCTGGGCAGACCTTGACCTCTACTGCGACAGGGTGGCCGGTGCGGTGGGGCTGTTATCAGCACGAATCTTCGGCACTGCCTCCGATGAAACCCTGCGCTATGCAAAGCTCTTAGGCCGGGCACTTCAATACACCAATATCATCCGCGATGTTGGTGATGATGCTCGAAAAGGCCGAATCTATCTTCCCGCTGACGCTATGACAGCCCATGCTGTTGAGAGCACAAGCCTCTTGCGATTTGAATATAGCCAACCCTTATCGGCGCTCTTAAGCGACATGGCGGGCCGCGCGCATTGCCTCTACGATGAGGCGATCGCCGTCTTGCCGCGCAATGAGCGGGTTGCGCAACGGCCGGGCTTAATTATGGCCACGATCTATCGCGAATTACTTCGCCTGCTGGAAGCCGAATCATTTCAGGTCTTGCACCAGCGCATCTCGGTTGCTCCCGCGCGAAAGCTCTGGCTCGCCTGGCGTGCGTCAATGGGAATGATGCCGACCTAAGATCTGCAAGGCTGTGCGACACCCTGAGCGGACGGCGCTTTCAATTGTGGCAGGGTAGCCCGGCTCTAAATCGTCGGCACAGCGATAAATTCC
>DBCQ01000069.1:0-8246 GCA_002293155.1 Burkholderiales bacterium UBA954
GTCTGGTGGGATACGCATTGCCGTTGGGCAAGCAATCGATCCCTCGTCTCCCGATATCTGTCCTCAGACCAGAATTCCTTAGCCTTTTTACTTTGACTTTGACTAAAACGCTCCGCCCACTGCGGGTCTTGCATTAACGTCGCAAGGGCAGCTTTTATCGATGCGCCATGCTCTTGCGGATCGAACTCATCGCCGTAGCTCGTTTGGTTGTGATGGGCAACATGCTCTTTAGCCAACATACGCACCAGATTCCACGGGTTATTGTTGAGTCGGTCGTGATCTACATGATGGCGGTGGGTTCCCACCTGATCCGCATACATACCGAAACGAACATTCCAATCGTCTGACAAGCGATGAGTCGGCATGAGATGGCCATTTAGAGGCTGATAAACCATCTCATAGCCTCGAAAAATCGACCGATATAACGGCATCAATGAATCGCCAGGGCCAAGTTCGGCCGCCGCCACCCAGCGACCATCCCGTCGCATGAACAGATGATCAGGTGTTGCATTAATCACCTGTCCATTATCGAGTTCCACTTCGACCAGGTTGTCTCTGCCAACATATCGGGGGGATTCAAGTTGTGTGACGATTAAGCGTCCGTTTTCACCAATGCTGTAACCCCAGAAACGCTCACCCGCCTCATAACGACGTGCCATCTCTTCTAACGTTGGTGCGGTGCCATCGACAAGGGCCACGCGCGTATCACCGCGAAAACAGCGGGCATACGTGCTTTTACCCAGGCAGACCGTTAGGACGCTGCGGGGTATTCGGAAATACTCGACCGTGCGCGCCAGCGCGAATGAGTTGGGTGGAATAATGCAGACATCGCCTTTGAAATCGACGAATGAGCCCGTATCGAAATTCTTTGGGTCGACGATCGTGCTGTTGATGTTCGTGAAAATCTTGAATTCGTCGGCACATCGGACATCGTAGCCATAGCTAGATGTGCCGTAAGAAACAATTTTATGGTCCCCAACGTACCGCACCTGGTCGGCAGCAAAAGGGGCAATCATCTGGTGAGACTCCGCCATGCGGCGGATCCACTTGTCGCTTTTTATACTCATAGTGTGAGAATTTTCTCACACCCGAAGGTCTAGGTGCCGACGATCTTGATGCTCGGGAATTTTGCGCTGTGATCCTCGGACAAGAGCGCCACCCGGGCCCCAATCGTGCGTGCAATCTCCCGGTAGGCCTGGGCGATTGCCCCCTGCGGCTCGGCGACTACCGAAGGGCGACCTGAGTCCGCCTGCTCACGAATCCGGATATCCAAAGGCAGTGAGCCCAAGAACTGAACATCGTACTGATCGGCCATGCGGGCACCACCACCCTCGCCAAAGATATGTTCAACATTTCCACATTTTGAGCAGATATGCATCGCCATGTTCTCAATAATGCCTAGAATCGGCACCTTTACTTTCTCAAACATGACCAGGCCTTTTTTTGCATCAAGCAGCGCAATATCCTGCGGCGTTGTCACGATAACGGCCCCAGTCACCGGTACCCGCTGGGAGAGCGTTAGCTGAATATCGCCAGTGCCTGGTGGCATATCCACGACGAGGTAGTCCACATCATCCCAAGCGGTCTCAGTCAGGAGTTGCTCCATGGCTGACGAGGCCATCGGTCCTCGCCAGACCATTGGGGTATCGTCATTCGTCAACATGCCCATTGAAATCACCTGAACACCATGGGCCACCTTCGGCTCGATTTTGTTTTGATCGTTCGAGTAGGCCTGGCCCGCGGTCCCCAGCATCATGGTCTGCGAAGGGCCATAAATATCGGCATCCATCATCCCCACACGGGCCCCCTCTGCGGCGAGAGCCAACGCCAGATTGGCAGCGGTCGTGCTCTTGCCAACCCCACCCTTGCCAGATGCGACTGCGATGATATTTTTGATTCCGCTCAAACGCTTCATCGACGCTGGTGTGGCGCGCGCCTTCACTTTCACACTCACACTAACAGCAACCTTGCCCCCCGGCGCCACTCCAGCGAGGGCGCGGCTCACACGGTCCTTCCAGAGAGATTCCTCGCCCATGGCCGCGTAAGGCAGAACAATCTCCACCGATAAAGCACCATCTTTAATGGCAACCTCACCCACCATTTTGGCGGACACGAGGTCTCTGCCCGGCGCAGGGCCAAGACGGGGGTCGAAGACCGTGGATAAGAGGGCGTTTACTGAACTCTGGAGATCTGTTGTCATAGTTGGGGCAGAATACATGGCTTGAAGTGCCAAACAGTATCAAAAAGCCCTCGTATCTTCCCGAATTCCCCCGCAAATGCCCGAACAATCCTCTGCCAACGCCTCTCAGAAGCCCCAACGAAAGATCCTGGTAACGTCGGCGCTTCCCTATGCCAATGGTGCGATCCATCTCGGGCACCTCGTGGAGTACATCCAAACGGATATCTGGGCGAGATTCCAACGAATGCGGGGACACGACGTTGTTTATGTCTGTGCAGACGACACCCACGGCACACCCATCATGCTTCGCGCAGAAAAGGAAGGCATCACCCCTGAGGCCTTAATCGACAAAGTCTGGTCCGAACACACCCGAGACTTCGCTGGGTTTGGTATCTCTTTTGATCACTATTACTCAACCCATTCGCCCGAAAACAAGGCGCTCTCCGAGTCTTTCTATGCGGCGCTCAGCGCTCAAGGTCTTATCGAAGTGCGATGTATTGAGCAGATGTACGATCCCATTAAGAATATGTTTCTGCCCGACCGATTCATCAAGGGAGAGTGCCCGAAGTGCGGCGCAAAAGAGCAATACGGCGACTCCTGCGAGTCCTGTGGCGCAACCTACGGGCCCACCGATTTAAAAAATCCGTTTTCAGTGGTCTCGGGTGCAACCCCGATTCGGAAAGAATCTGATCATTATTTTTTCAGACTCTCTGATCCCCGCTGCTCCGACTTCCTTCGTCAATGGGCTATCGACGATGCGCGCCTTCAGCCTGAGGCGAGCAATAAACTCAAGGAATGGCTTGGAGAGGAGGCTTGTCTCAGCGACTGGGATATCTCCCGTGATGCGCCCTATTTTGGCTTCGAAATCCCGGATGCACCAGGCAAATACTTTTATGTCTGGCTTGACGCCCCAATCGGCTATTACGCAAGTCTTAAGAAATTCTGCAGCGACACCGGACGCGACTTCGACCGCTTTGTCGCGCCGGACTCTGATGTTGAGCAGTACCACTTTATTGGCAAAGATATCCTGTACTTTCACACCCTGTTTTGGCCTGCCATGCTGAAGTTTGCGGGCTACAGAACCCCAACCAATGTGTTTGCACACGGATTTCTGACAGTTGATGGTGCCAAGATGAGCAAATCTCGGGGAACCTTTATTACTGCACAGAGTTATCTGGACCAGAAACTCAATCCCGAGTGGCTACGGTACTACTTCGCCGCCAAGCTCAATGGAACGATGGAGGATCTCGACCTAAACCTCGCCGATTTCATTGCCCGTATTAATAGCGACCTTGTCGGAAAGTTTATTAACATCGCGAGTCGCTCAGCGGGTTTTATCTCCAAGCGATTCGATGGGGCGCTCTGCCTCGAATCGCTTCAGAGCACTCATGCGCTCTCGCAGGCCATCCTCGCAACCGCACCTGAGATTGCGCAGGCCTACGAATCCCGAGATACCGCCCGAGTAATCCGGGAGGCAACGGCCCTAATGGATCTCATTAACGGCTTCGTCGATAGCGAAAAACCTTGGGAGTTGGCCAAGCAGGCGGCCGAATCTCCCGAGCGCCTACCCCAGCTCCAGGCAATCTGCACCATCGTGCTGAAGGCCTTTGCCCAGCTAACGATCGTGCTCAAACCGGTATTACCCGCCACGGCCGAGCGGATTGAACGAGAGGTCTTTGGCCTCGAGCGGCCGCTCTCCTGGTCGGACCTCGAGGCCCCACCGATCTGCCGATTACAGGGCTTTTCGCACCTGCTGACCCGTGTCGATCGGGAGGCTATAGACGCCTTAGTTGCTGTGAATCAGCAATCCCTCGGCTAAAATCCAGCCATGGCCCTCTACGAATCCGACATTACCCAGTTTCTTCGTACCCTGAAGGACAACAAACCCGAGCTGGAAGACGCCCAACAGGCGGGACGTCTTCTTCTCTGGGACAAAACACCCATCGCGCTTGACGATAGTGAGCGGGCTCGAACGGTCAAGGTCAAACAAAAACCTTACGTGTATCAGCCCGACTGAGCTCGCAAGGCCGAATCCCATCCTAATTGCAGATTTCATTAATGACGCACGCCGCAGAGCCCTCAGCCACTGAGCCTGAACTAGCCCAGGCCTTGGACCCTGCGGATCAATTGACAGATTCCGCTGCCGCGATCTTGCTGCCAGAAGCCTTTGCCCGGCTCTATGGGGAGCCCCTTACTGAGATTCCAAAAGATCTCTATATCCCCCCTGATGCGCTAGAGGTAATCCTCGAGAGTTTCGAGGGACCTTTGGACCTCCTACTTTATTTAATTCGCAGACAGAACTTCAATATTCTTGATATTCCAATGGCAGAGGTCACGAAGCAATATCTCCGCTATGTTGAGGAGATTCGTTCGCGTAATCTAGAGCTTGCAGCAGATTACCTCTTGATGGCAGCGATGCTCATCGAGATCAAATCGCGCATGCTCCTGCCCGTCCGTCCAAAAGACGGGGAGGAAGAAGTGGATGACCCACGCGCGGAATTGGTCCGTCGACTTTTAGAGTACGAGCAGATGAAGATTGCCGCCCAGCAGATTGATAAATTTCCGCAGTTAGGCCGCGATGTTCTGGTCGCTCAGGTGGTGGTCGACCAGACGATGGCGCCGCGTCTGCCCGATGTCGACCCCAACGATTTGCGTGCTGCCTGGGCCGACATACTGCGCAGAGCAAAGCTCACCGCCCACCACACCATCTCACGAGAGCCGTTATCCGTTCGTGAACATATGTCAAGAATTCTAAAGTTTCTGCAAGGCCGGCCCTTTGTTGAATTCTCAGAACTCTTCATGGAAGAGCTTGCACACGGTGGCGGAGTCCCGATAGTCGTTGTGCATTTTCTTGCCCTACTCGAACTTGCACGCGAAGGCCTTGTAGAAGTAACACAGGCCGAGGCCTATGCTCCTATCTATGTTCGATTGGGCTTCACGGCCTCTTAGGAACTGGCTCTGAAAGCGCCAGACTTGGAATTAACCGCCCGCGCAACTCGCAACGCTCCTCTGCCAAATGCCCTTGGGCTTGCGGCACGCGCCACCGACAGCATCTTGATCGATCGGCTCGATACTCTCGCGCAGATTACGCCTGAGCTCGCAGATCACCCACGGGTCATCCTCGGATCCGGAACAAATGTTGTCTTGCATGCACCGATCAAGGCAACCGCCCTTATCAATGGACTAAAGGGTAAATCGATCACGCCAACAGGAGAGCTGACCTGCGCCTCGGGTGAACTCTGGCACGAGTTGGTGATGTGGTCTTTGGATCAGGGCTTCTCGGGATTAGAAAATCTCGCCCTCATTCCCGGCACGGTAGGTGCCGCCCCTGTTCAGAATATCGGCGCCTATGGGGTCGAGTTAAAGGACCTCCTCGTGCGCCTTGCGGCCTGGGACTTTCATCAGGCCCAACTCGTAAGCTTCACCCGGGATCAATGCCAGTTTGCCTATCGAGACAGCATTTTTAAGCAGGCCTCGGTACAGGGCCCATGGAATAAGCCACGCTACTTCATTACAGAGATCACCTGTCAGCTCTCGGTCTCGTCTGAGGCGACCCTCAATACACGCTATGCAGATCTTGGTGAGGCCATCAAGAGCTATCCGCAACCGATCACTGCTCAGGATGTTGCGCAGGCCGTGATTTGCCTGCGACAGAAAAAATTACCCGACCCCCAACAGATTGGAAATGTAGGCAGCTTCTTTAAAAATCCAATCATCAGTCGATTGCAAGCCAAACACTTAAAACTTCTTCACCCCGATCTGCCGCAGTACGATCTTACAGACAGCAAGGAAGACCTCTGTAAGATTCCTGCTGCCTGGCTAATCGAGCGCTGTGGATTTAAAGGCGCGCGACGGGGCGATGCAGGGGTGCACGACGGGCACGCCCTTGTGATTGTGAATCACGGAGATGCAAACGGAAGAGAGATTCTTGCGCTTGCCCAAGAGATCCAACAAACCGTAGTGGGAAAATTCGGGGTGTTTCTTGAGCCGGAACCCATCTTTATGCCTGCGATTTAATTACGCCTTATCCGCGACGAAATACCAGCCGATCATCCGTGGACGCTTTTCTGTCAAACCCATACTCTTCATAATCAAAATCTCGAAGACCGGCGGGATCATCCACCTTATTCTCGATTGCATACCGCACCATCAGGCCTCTGGCGCGCTTAGCGCTAAAACTCACCACCTTATATTGGCCTGCTTTTTTCTCCTGAAAGACTGGTGTAACCACCGGGTAGGTGAGGCCCTTGACGGCTTTAAAGTATTCATCCGAGGCAAGATTAATCAGAACCTTTGTCTTGTGCGCAGCGAGCTCCGAGTTTAGTGCGCAGCCAATCCGGTCGCCCCAGAACCTGTATAAGTCCTTTCCCTCCCGATTCGGCAAGGCAGTTCCCATCTCGAGTCGATAGGGCTGCATCAAATCAAGAGGGCGCAGCAGGCCGTAGAGCCCGGAGAGAATTCTGAGGTGTTTTTGCGTGCGCTCGAGCTGCGATTTATTGAGAGAGTTGGCATCTAACCCCTCATAGACATCACCATTAAACGCAAGTACCGCCTGCTTCGCATTGTTCTCTGTAAAGGGCCTCTTCCACGCACCATAACGGGCCACATTGAGCGCGGCCAGCGAATCGCTGAGGCTCATGAGCGCAGCGATCTTGGCCATCGACATGGGTGCAAGAATTTTAACGAGCTCTGAGGATTGTTCTAAAAAATCACACTGCGACGCGGTTGTGATCTTGGGCGGCGTGTCAAAATCTAAGGTCTTGGCAGGCGAGATCACCATTAACATGGCAGACTCCTTTGGGCACTATGATGATGAGAAGAGGCGTATTTTAGACATGATGAAGACTTTTAAACTCTCGCGGCTGGGAGTGTTTCTCTGGGCTCTGGTGGGGGCGGTAATGCTTACGGCCTGCGGAGGCAGCGCTCTAAAAAAACCATCCCTCGAGGTGGCCGAGGTTCGGATCGCAGACTTTGATCGTGATGCAGTCCAGCTCACGGTGACGCTCAAGGTTCAGAATCCTAATCCGATCGAACTCTCCATCACCGATATCCAGGCTAAGTTCTTTCTGGCTAATCAAGAGGCAGGTCAAATCGAATCTGCCCAAGCGAAATACCTGCTCCCTGCATCAGGCTCCGTGATGCTCCCGATTAAGGTCAACATCCCTTTTAAATCCCTTCCGGATACGCTGAAAAAAAGCACGCTTGCATTGGTGAGCGGTGGCCTGCCCTACAAAATCACAGGCAGTATCACCACCTTCAATGGATTACTTAATGTCCCCTTCGAAAAAACAGGCGAAATCGGTAAACGCCGTTAAACAGGCTAAGTGCGCTCCCACCAGTTTGTCGAGAACTGGCCCTGCAGCCAGTCAATAAAGCCCATCACCTTGGCGGGAACCATCCGAGGAGACGGATAAACCGCATGGATTTCCTGCGAAGGCAATGTCCAGCGCTCTAAGAGCGGCTCAACGGAGCCGGTTCGCACGGATTCATAGGCTACAACCCAAGGCAGTGCGGCAACGCCCATGCCCGAGCGTGCCGCAAGGAGCAGGGCCGATAGATTGTTTGATCGCAGCGGACCGTGCACAGGAATTAACTCAGTTTTTCCATCCGCACCGGTCAACTGCCAACGGGCATCACCCTGAACGGTGCTGTAGATCAAGGCCTCGTGGTCGCTCAGTTCCGCGGGCCGCGTCGGCCTGCCCCGTGCCGAAAGGTAGCTTGGTGAGGCCACCAACACCCAGGGGTTCATTGCAAGGTACTTCGCCCCAAGTGTTGAATCCGCGAGCGACCCCATTCGAATTGCGACATCAACGCCCTGCTCAATCAAATTAACGTAACGATCGTCAAAACTGAGATCGATCTGCAGCTTCGGATTAAGCCGCATAAACTCAATCACCAAGGGCGCTAACACCCGTCTTCCAAAAGCCACGGATGTGCTCACCCGCAGGGCCCCCTGGACCTGCGACTGCAACAACGCAGCCACGGTGTCCGCCTCCTCCACATGGTGAACGATAAGCCGGCACTTCTCGTAGAAGAGCAAACCAATCTCCGTAGGCGTCACCCCATG
>DBCQ01000069.1:8414-9564 GCA_002293155.1 Burkholderiales bacterium UBA954
CATGGTATTCCAAAATGGAATACCTGTAATGCCCGGGCGGCAGGTTCCCTGATCGGTGCATGGCTGACACACTCCCCTCAGAGCAAAGCAGACCCTGAAAAAAATCAAGGAGACCCAAGAAATGGCAAAAATGAGGGCCGTTATGGCCGCAGTACAAGTGATGGAAAAAGAGGGAATCACCCAGGCGTTCGGCGTTCCCGGCGCAGCGATCAACCCAATGTATGCGGCCTTGCGCGAGCGGCAATCCATAAGCCACATTCTTGCCCGCCACGTCGAGGGCGCCTCCCACATGGCAGAGGGCTACACCCGTGCTGCACCGGGCAATATTGGCGTCTGTATCGGGACATCCGGCCCTGCCGGCACCGACATGATCACGGGCCTTTACTCTGCAATTGCCGACTCTATCCCCATTCTCTGCATCACAGGCCAGGCACCCCGTGCACGGCTCTATAAAGAGGATTTTCAGGCGGTCGATATCGAAAGCATCGCCAAACCCGTAACCAAAATGGCAGTAACGGTTCGCGAGCCCGCCCTCGTTCCGCGAGTCTTTCAACAGGCCTTCCACCTCATGCGCTCGGGCCGCCCCGGCCCCGTATTGATTGATCTGCCCTTCGATGTCCAGATGGCAGAAATCGAATTCGATATCGAGACCTATGAGCCCCTGCCCGTCTACAAACCCGCAGCTACCCGTAAGCAGGCAGAAAAAGCGATCGATATGCTCTTAGCTGCTGATAAGCCCCTGATTGTTGCGGGCGGCGGCGTGATCAACGCAGACGCAAGCGCCCTGCTCCAAGAGTTCGCAGAACTCGTCAACGTCCCCGTCATTCCCACGCTAATGGGCTGGGGCACAATCCCCGATGACCACCCCTTGATGGCCGGAATGGTGGGGCTCCAGACGAGCCACCGCTACGGCAACGCCACCATGCTGGCCAGCGACTTTGTATTCGGAATCGGTAACCGTTGGGCAAATCGCCACACGGGATCAATTGAGGTCTACACGAAAGGCCGGAAATTCGTTCACGTCGATATTGAACCCACCCAGATTGGCCGGGTATTTAATCCCGACTTTGGAATCGTATCCGATGCAAAATCTGCGCTCACATTGTTTATTGAAGTTGCCCGCGAGCGTCAGGCAGCAAAAAAGCTAAAG
>DBCQ01000052.1:0-9372 GCA_002293155.1 Burkholderiales bacterium UBA954
GGGAAGAGGAGTTTCACGAGCGGCTCGGCCGCCTCGGATGGACGCTTACGAAAACCACTCTTCGCAAACTGAAGCCAACGGCCTTGAACAAAGGCAATGGCAAGCCCCGACTGAAGACCCGCCTCTGCGGTGCTGGCCGCTGAGATGGTTTCCGCAGATTGCAGCCGGGCACATTGTCGCAGCGAGGCCTCCACACGATCGATTAGCTGATTCACGCGCTGCTGCAGCCGGGGTTCTTCATTAACAATGGCATCACCAATTAAGACGCGTGTCATGCCGGGATTCTTCTCTGCAAAATTTAGAAGCATCAAAATAATCTCTCGACCCTTCGCATGCGCTGAGTTCTGTCGCGCCTCGATCTGGTTAATCAGAGAGAAAATTGTCTCTTCAATGAAATCGAGTAGGCCTTCAAACATCTGGGCCTTGCTCGCAAAATGTCGATAGAGGGCCGCCTCAGACAGGGATAATCGGCCGGCGAGGGCGGCCGTTGTGACTTTCTCTGCAACGCTGTCTTGAAGCATTGCGGCAATCGTTTGGAGAATCTGTAGGCGACGCTCACCAGGCTTTGGCCGTTTGCGTCCGGTACCAGGGCTCTGCTCAGGAGTCGTTGCGTAGGCATCCATGGTTAGATTTATCTCTTGAATTTTATTTTCTGCTTAACCGGTGCTGGTGGCGCACAAGCAATGCAAGAGAGTTTACTTGAAGCTGCACATAACTTGGACGCCGGATGGATAGGGGGCGACCCGAATGCCGTGCTCGGGCACTGGCGGTTGGAGAGGCCCAGATCCGTGCGGTCTGAATCCCAATCCGATGGGCCGTGCGCAGATTCTCAGAGTGATCGTCAACGAAGATGATCTGGCTGGGGGCGCGACCCGAACACTTGATGACATGGCGCATGATCAACTCTGAGGGCTTTGGGCATAGCCTGCCGCAGAGTCGCATTGTCTCAATCGTGATGATGCGGGCGAACATGTGCTTTAGGCCAATCAGCTCGAGCACGTGGCAGGCATAGTGTTGGGGGGCGTTGGTTAATAACCACCGCTCACCCCGAAGCTGCTCTAAACGCCGCCGCTCGCCCTGAACCCGTCGCACGAACTCTGGGAGCTCTGGGCCAGGGTGGGTCTTGCTTAGAAAATCCCCTGGGTCAACCCCGTGATGGCGGACAAGACCCAGGAGTGTTGCGCCATATCGCTGCCAATAGTGTTGTCTTACTGCGCTCGCCTGATCGTCGGGCAGCCGAAGATGATCCGCAACATAACGCGTCATGCGCTGGTTGATCTCGCCCATTACGCGCCACGAGGCGTCATAGAGGGTGTTGTCAAGGTCGAGGAGCCAGAGCGGCCGTCGCCCACCTTGCCTGGGCTCACGGGCCTTTTGAGAAGGTTGAAGACGCAAACGGCTTGTTGTCTAGTGCGACCGGATCATCGTGCCAACACCTTCATTGGTCAGAATCTCGAGCAGCAGGCAATGCGGCACCCGACCATCAACCACGTGAACAGACTGAACGCCACTTTTTGCAGCCTCAAGGGCAGATGAGATTTTCGGCAACATGCCCCCAGAGATCGTTCCATCTTCAAAAAGCCCATCAATTTCTCTTGCTGTTAACCCCGTAATGAGCTTGCCGTCTTTATCCAAAACGCCTGGCGTGTTTGTCATCAGAATCAGTTTTTCAGCCTTCAGTATTTCTGCAATCTTTCCCGCCACAAGGTCCGCATTGATGTTGTAGGTCTCACCCTCCTGACCGGAGCCAATCGGGGCGATCACGGGCACAAATCCGCTGGCCAACAGTGAATGAATGATGGCGGGATCCACTGAATCGATCTCGCCAACGTGCCCAAGGTCAAACAACTCATCAGAGGTCCCGGGTGCCTTCATCATCATCTTGCGCGCCCTGATGAGTCCGCCATCTTGGCCCGTCAGGCCAACCGCTTTACCTCCGGCGTGATTGATCAGCTCAACGATTTCCTTGTTGACTTGGCCCGCTAAAACCATCTCGACAATGTCCATGGTTTCGGTATCCGTGACCCGCATGCCTTGAATAAACTCGCCTTTCTTGCCGATCTTAGAGAGCAAGGATTCAATCTGGGGCCCTCCGCCATGCACGACCACAGGAAGAATGCCCACCAAACGCAACAAAATAATGTCTCTCGCAAATGATTGCTTTAGGTTCTCTTGCGTCATGGCATTACCGCCATACTTAATCACGACGGTCTTGCCATGAAAGCGGCGGATGTAGGGCAGCGCCTCGGCCAATACTGCAGCCTTTACTGCGCCATCCGGCGACCGTTGCGATGAGCTTGTGGAATCATTCATAGTTCTGCGTTACCTAAGCCTAAGAGATTAATAATCGTCTACACTTCGCCGGATTGTAAGCACCTGCGGGCCAGTTGTCGTTCCCATTACGTTCCGATTGTGTTTCTAATGCTTCCCATAACTCGTGAAAAAATTCCTCTTAGCAATCGCTCAACAAGCCCCCTGGCATAACCGCGCCTGCGCCCAACACTCTCTCGGGGCCGCAGCCGAGACGCCCGCCCGCCTGGCCCTGCCAGCAAGCGCAATAATGGGCTTGTTCGGCGGGCTTGCTGCCGCCTTAGTCTTTTTACTGACTTCCGTGCTGCTCGCAACTCGACCCGCTTTGGTATTGGGTCTGCTCGTCGGCATCTGGTTTGCGATACCTAAGCCAACCCACCCCGGATGGTCTCAGCCACTGGGCTCAAAGTCGGCCATTGCGATCGGGCTGCTTGCCCTCTTAAAGTTAGAAATCCTCGCCGAAATTGATCCAGCCTGGATTCCTGTTGTCTTGATCTGCGGCGCGGCCTGGGCCAGAGTTGCCGCGCTCGCTGCACGTCAAGACCCAGTCATCGGACTCGGCCGAGCAGAGCCCTCGGCGCGCTGGATCAGCCTGCTGATCGGAGCCCTACCACTTTGCTTTTTTGGGCTCTGGCCAGAGCCCGTATGGGGCCTCTGGGTCGCTGCCGGCATTGCACTGGTCTTTGCAAGACTGCTGCGGCCCGATCACTGGGCCGCACCGATTGCCGTCAGATGGATGGCCTGCGAGGTGGTCTACTGCCTCTGCGCCTTGGCCCTAATGAGTGCTGCCTCGCTGTCGGAATTTGCCGAAGAAGCTCTCCCCGGCTCATAGATTACGGTTAATCGCCGAACTGACGCTGGCGGAGTTCCCGACGCTGCTGGGCTTCAATGGTGAGTGTTGCAGTAGGCCTGGCAAGTAAGCGCTGCAGGCCGATCGGGTCGCCTGTCTCTTCGCAGTAGCCGTATTCTCCCGAATCGATCCGCGCAAGGGCCTGCTGCACTTTTCTGATCAGCTTGCGCTCGCGATCCCGAGTGCGCAATTCCAGTGCGTGCTCCTCTTCGATCGTCGCCCGGTCGGCCGGGTCGGGAACCAAGACAGTCTCCCGCAGATGCTCGGTAGTTTCTTCAGCATTGGCCCTTAACTCAGCCTCGAGCGCGACCAGTTTTCTTTTAAAAAAATCAAGCTGGGCCGAGCTCATGTAATGGTCGGCGGGCTGTGCAAGTAATTCTTTTTCAGTTGCGATTGATTTAACTGCTGCAGTCTTCATGCGGTCTTACTTTCTTGAATCAGGTACTTTAAAAAATTCATATTAGACATTGCTCTAATCCCTTAACAATTGTATCGCGCGGAAGCTTTCTGCCAATAAAGACAAGCTTTGATTCACGCTGCTCGCCCGCCCCCCAGGGCCTACCCGCTGAGCCCCCCATCAGCATGTGGACGCCCTGAAATACCATCTGGCTGTCACTGCCCTTAATATGAAGAACACCTTTGTAGCGCAGAAGCTGCGGGCCGTAGGCCTGGGACACCGCACTCATGAAGCCCTCAAAACGGTCCGAATCGAAGGGGCGCGTCGATTTAAAGACAAAGGAATGCACATCGTCAATGTGGCTGTGGCCGGCGTCTGTATCCAAAAAAGATGGATCAATTTCCAGCGCAGCGTTGAGATTGAATCCACGAATATCGAGGATGTTTTTAATTGGGGTCTGTCCAAAATTCACAGCTTCGATACTGGCACGCAGATTCATCCGGGCCAGACGCTGACGCAGGGCGTCGAGTGCCTCAGCCTCAACAAGATCGCTTTTTGAAATTAGGAGTCGATCGGCGAACCCAACCTGAGATTGGGCTTCGGCGTGTTGGCTGAGTTGCTCGGGGCCATGCAGCGCATCCACTACCGTCACCACCGCATCGAGGAGGAAATGCTCTGCGACCTCATCATCGACAAAAAATGTCTGCGCGACCGGGCCCGGCTCGGCGAGTCCTGTCGTTTCAATAATGACACGATCAAACTGAATCGACCCTGATGCCCTCTTCTCACGCAGACGATTGAGCATCTCGATGAGATCGCCGCGCACGGTGCAACAGATGCAGCCGTTGTTCATCTCGACAATGCGCTCTTTGGTGTCCTCAAACAAGAGTTCGTTATCGATGCTCTCTTCACCGAATTCATTCTCAATCACGGCGATTTTCTCGCCATGTGGCTCGTTCAGAATTCGCTTCAAAAGGGTCGTTTTCCCCGCCCCTAGAAAACCGGTCAAGATCGTCACGGGAATAAGCGGGGCGACTGTTTTTGTTGCAACGGGTGCTGACATGGGTACTCCAGAAATCAATCAGGCAGATCGGATGAATCGGTCGAGGGCTTACGTTTTGCTCTCGGGTGGGCTGCATCATAAACCTGTGCGAGCCGCTGAAAGTCGAGGTGGGTATAAACCTGTGTTGTCGCGATCTGGGCATGCCCCAACATCTCCTGCACTGCGCGCAGGTCGCCGCTCGATTGCAGCACATGGCTTGCAAATGAGTGCCTCAGCATATGGGGATGGACGTGGGTCGGCATTCCTGTCTTTAGGGCATGCTGGGCGAATCGACGCTGAACAGTACGGCCCGAGAGACGGGTTCCATTTCGGTTCACAAATAGGGCCTCTGCGGCATGATCCCCTCGGGCACTCAGCCATTGATCGACCGCTTCCAAGGCGGGCCGGCCCACGGGGATGCGCCGGGATTTGCCGCCCTTGCCCACCACAAAGACCTCCTGGGCATCGCGATCGATCCATCCCTGTGTGGCCGTCTGCCCAATTGGTGCGCAACGATTAAGGCCCACCAACTCAGAGAGCCGCAGACCGCAGGAATACATCAACTCCAGCATGGCCCGATCTCGGGCGATAAGAAAGGAGTCCCCCTCGAGCTGAGATGACACAAACTCCACTGCCCAGTCGGTCGAGAGCGCCTTTGGTAACCGCTTGCCTGATTTCGGCGCACGAATGCTTTTGGCAGGATTTGACGATAGGGCAACCCGCTGTGCGGTCCAGTCAAAAAACGACCTCCAGGCCGAGAGCGTGCGAGCAATGCTTTTTGCCGACAGCCCCTTCGATCGCCACTGCGCCATTTGTTGACGAACATCAGCGGAGCGAATCTCATCGATAGCATGCTGCGCAAAGGCGAGGCTTAATTTTCTTAAATCCCGTCTGTAGTGCGTAACCGTGACAGGCGAGTAGCGTCGCTCATAGGCGATTGACTCGAGAAACGCTTGAATCAGGCCGTTAAGTGATGAATCTTGCGATGGCATCTTGATTGCCGAGATCGCTATTCATGAGCAGCACGATCCGATGGCTGGACAATCGGCGATAAGGCCGCACTCGCGATCTCGCAGATTCGCTCAAGGAATGCAACGCCGAGATCGGGCGCAAATCGCCGGGCATCAGACGAGCCCAAGACAAGAACACCGAAGGCATCGGGTGCAGCGCCTACCCGAAGGGGTAATACTGCAATTGATTGCGCATCTCGGCCTGACTCGGCCAGAAGGCGAACGGCTGAGGAGATGTTGGCTGCTCCGCAGACCGGCAGGCGCAGGCCATCGATCTGCTCCACATAGTCGGCTGTCGCCGAGCCCGACCAGGCCTCGTTGCGATAAGAGTCCTTCGCGCACCAGACCGAGATTGCGACCATTGGGACAGAAAAGATTTTGGCCAGTGAGTCCGCGAGAAATATAGGCAGTGATTTCTGATCCGTGTGTAAAAACAATCCACGGACCCAATGCTGAATGGATGCAGAGATTGCATCATTTTCTTGTCCGTTACGCAGGAGCTCGGCCAGCTTTAGCTCCATTGATTTAATTCGCTCCCGCAGCACTGAGGCCTGACGCTCAACCAGAGAGATCGCCTGGCCGGATTGCGGATGCGGTACGTTGATCTCCGACAGCAAGCCCGGGCTTTTATCAAAAAAATCCGGGTGTGCCTTTAAGTACTCCGCGACCTGTTTGGCCGTGGGGGTCGATCCGAGATCAATCGTGGGTTCTTTTTGGCTCACAATACAATTACTCCTTCGTATACCGGTTCTGCAGACCCCGTCATCATGACGGAGTCGGAAAGTTCTCCCGACCATTGAATCGAGAGTGTGCCACCACGGGTCTGCACCTCAATGGGCCTGCCGGCCACCAGCCGTCCCTGCCGAATACCTGCAGCCACTGCCGCGCAGGCGCCTGTCCCGCAGGCGAGAGTCTCCCCCGATCCGCGCTCGTAGACCCTGAGTCTGATCCCGCAGTCGGACTGCCACTGCGCAAACCCAGCATTCACCCGTCGGGCAAACCTTGGGTGAGACTCGCACCAGGCGCCGACCTCGGCCACGGGGTACTGATCAACATCAGCCACCCATTGAACCGCGTGGGGGTTGCCCATCGACACGACGGTCACCCAAAAGGCTGCCCCGCCCGGAGCGGTGAGCTGCCAGAGGTCAGCGCTGCCCTCTCGTTGATGGGGCAGGGTTACAGAATCAAATCCACTATCGCTTACCGAAAATCGAGGAGGGCCCATATCGACGGTAACCAGACCATCGTCATGAATCGTGGGGGTAATAATGCCCGCCTTGGTACTGACCCGGATCATGCGGGCGGCAGATAGGCCAGCATCCCGGACAAAACGGGCAAAGCAACGGGCACCATTTCCGCATTGCTCAACCTCTTGGCCATCGGCATTGAAGATGCGGTACACAAAATCCGCTTCGCTTTTCTGCCCTGCCGATTGAACCAAGAGAATCTGATCGGCGCCAATGCCAAATCGACGATCCGCTAGGCGACGCCAGTCTGCTGCCGACAAGCTGCCCGATGCGATTGCTTCAAGCACGGCCGGCTGGGTAATCGTATTGATCACAATAAAATCGTTACCGGTGCCCTGCATTTTGGTGAAATGAATCTTCATAGCTGTGGATTATCCATAGACCGCAGGCATTCCAGGTGGACGGGATTTAAATCGTCGATGGGTCCAGAGGTATTGACCCGGTGACTCGAGAATCCGCTGCTCAATAAACGTGTTCATCTTCGTGACCCCCTCGATCAGGGTCTCCTTCGCATCATCATTAGGATGCTGCCAGCCGGGATAAAAACGGGCAACATAACCCTGATCCGTAATCCGAGTCACGAGCGGAACTACCACTGCCCCAAGGAGCCGAGACAGACGAACGACACTCGTTACGGTGGCGGCAGGCTGGCCAAAGAAAGGGGCGAACACCGCATCGCGTACCCCGAAATCCATATCTGGCAGAAAATAAATTGGCAGACCCCGCCGTAAGTGCCCAACAATTTTCGTAATGCTCTGGTTGCGAGAAAGGATTACCGGGCTATTGAATCGTGTTCTTCCCTGCGTGGTCCATGTATCAAGCACCGCATTAGACTGATGGGAATACATTGACGCGAACTGACGTTCGAGCTGAAAACGAACGCCCCCCGCGTCGAGACCAAGAAAGTGGGGCGCAAGGATGATGATGGGTTTATCTTGGTGGGCAAGAAAGTTTTCCATTCCCTCAATCAAGACCCGCTCACGCAGACGTTTTGGCGAACCAAACCAGATCTCAAATCGCTCAAGAAAAGCGCGTGCATAGAAATAAAAGTGCTCCCTTGCAATCCGGGTGCGCTCCTCTTGCGGCCAATCGGGGAAGCAGAGCGCGAGGTTGGTCATGGCAATTGCCCGCCTGCGGGCTGCAAACCGAAATGCCAACCCCCCCACTAATGCAGCGATAGCCCGCAACAACCACCTCGGGCCGAAAGCCAGCAGCCGGCATAGCCAAAGACCAAGCCAGGTGATGGCCTCAGTCATGCGTGGCCTCCGGCAGGACCTGGCCCTTGGGAACCTTATAGCGGTTATAGGCCCAGAGATATTGCTCAGGGGCTCGAGCAATCTGTAGCTCAAGCCCGCGATTCATTGCCGAGACCACCTCTTCCAGAGGTGTATGAACAAATTCTTGATCAGACCTCCACTGCACAAATTCCAAATGCCAGCCGGCTTGGGTTCGAATCGCAAGCACCCAGACAATCGGCGCATCCGTCGCCTGAGCGAGCCGGATCGGCAGAGTCATGGTGTAGGCCGGCCGATTAAAAAAATCCGCCCAGACCCCCTCACCGCCACTGGGCACCTGATCGGGAAGCATGCCGATCACACCGCCGGTGCGTAAGGTCCGCAGCAACTGACGCACGCCAGAGGCATTTGCGGGCGCAGTCATTAGATTCTTTGTGGGCCTTAGCCTCTCCATAAGCCTGCGAAACTGAGGCTGACGGGCTGGCCGATAGAGGACCGTGATCGGCACATGCCTTGCAATTGCGCGGGCGGAGAGCTCGAAGGCGCCAAGATGGGGGGTGAGCAAAACAACTCCCTTGCCTGCCTTGGCCAGATCCTTGAGAAGCTCAAGGCCTGAGGTTGTCATCTGATCAACCGCGCGCGAATCACACCAGATTTTGGGCAGCTCTGTCGCGATGAGACCTGCATGGCCAATCGCCGCCCGGTAGAGTGGGCCAACCTTTTGCTTAGGGATTCCCAAGCGCCCGCTGTCGATCGCAATCCGCCAGTTCTCCTTCATGAGACGCCGATAGCGCCCCGAGGCTAGCCAGATCAGCCAGCCAAGGCTTAGCCCGAGGCCACGCACCAGCCAGAGAGGCAGGCGCGCAAAGAGTTTGAAGAACACGATCATCTGATTTATAGTTATTCCAATCGCCGATTTAATTCACAACTTGCGGGGCGATGACACAACAGAAGTTTACGTGGTGTCCGACAAATTCCGCTAAAGCGTTTGCCTTGCGCAGATGTCCTGCTCAAAAGGTGCCAGCCGCTCTAGCCCCCGCAGTCCGTGAAGAGTCCGACGATGCTTATCGTGTCGCTTATTCGCTTTTAGGAGGCTTGCCGTGTCTAAAGAATTTCTATTTACGTCCGAATCTGTTTCTGAAGGCCATCCCGATAAGGTGTCGGATCAGATATCCGACGCCATTCTTGATGCGCTCATCACACAGGATCCGCGCTCCCGCGTGGGCGCCGAGACCCTGTGCAATACCGGCCTAGTTGTTCTCGCCGGTGAAATAACGACCA
>DBCQ01000052.1:9560-9712 GCA_002293155.1 Burkholderiales bacterium UBA954
CGATAACGACCTAGAGCAGGGGGCAGGCGATCAGGGTCTGATGTTCGGTTACGCCTGCGATGAGACTGAGGTCTTGATGCCAGCGCCGATTTATTATTCACATCGGCTTGTCGAGCGCCAATCTATGTTGCGCAGAGACGGACGTCTGCCCT
>DBCQ01000018.1:0-2656 GCA_002293155.1 Burkholderiales bacterium UBA954
CCGCGCATGGCCAACTCGTGCATTAACTCCAGAGTGACGCGTACCTTCGTGGTGACTTGCATTTCGGGCTCCTGTAGGCGGATCGAACGTGAATACTTCTAAACTATGGTCATAGACTGTTCAATGAGGCAGAATATCCCTTAAGTTACTGATTTACGTCGAAAATAAGGAATAAAAACGTGTCAAATCCGGTTCAAGATCATTCGTTTCGCTCGGGGGTCGCAGCCCGCCTCGCCGGTATTCCTGTCGAGACCCTCCGCGTCTGGGAGCGTCGCTACAAGATCTCAGGTGCCAAGTCGCAGGGGGCGAGTCAACGGCTCTACAGCCGAGCGGATATCCATCGGCTAACCCTTTTAAAACGACTCGTCGACCTCGGGCAGTCGATAGGAACGCTCTCTCAGATGGAATCGGGCGCGCTCGAGTCTATGCAAAACACGCTGCTTGGCCTGTCTCGAAATCTACCCGAGGACCTGCTTAACAAAACGATTCAGGTGGGCTTGATCGGCGCGACCCTAGCCTGTGAGAGCCTTCGGGCCGCCATCACGACATCGAACCTCTCCATCGGATTTTTTGCCCAAGGCCTTGAGCAGACAAAGACCCAGGCGATTACGGGATCCGTTGACATCTTGTTGGTTGAGATTCCAACGATTATGGAAACCTCAGTGTCAGACATTGATCGGCTGAGTAAAACACTCGACGCAAAAAAGATAATTCTTTTTTATCGGTTCGCGCCCAACACAATCATTCGGCAATTACGCCTTAAGGGCTGCTCTGTTGTTCGAACACCCGTCGATGCGCACGAGGTCATTGCACTGTGCCGCTCAATACTTAGCCAACCCGCAACCCAAGGCGCACTGAAAACAAGGAATGCAAATGAGGAAACTCCCCAGGGTTCACCCCCTGCCTTTTCAGAAGCAAGCCTTGCACGTTTCACGCAGATGAAGAGTTCCGTTTACTGTGAGTGCCCCAGTCAACTCGCAGAGTTACTGCTCAGTGTCACCGCCTTCGAACACTATAGCGCCCAGTGCGCAAACAAGTCGCCATCAGACGCTGCCCTACATCAATCTCTCGAGACAGCAGCCGCAGACGCAAGGCGATCTCTTGAGCAGGCCTTAAAAACCTTAGTAGAGGCCGAGGGGCTTAGCGTGGAACACTAACCTTATCCATGCGCTCTAGAATAATTAGGGATTTCTCACTGATCCATTCAGATTCACGGTTCCGATCGAAGCGCTTTGGTGCTGGCAAGATAGACGCAAGCCAGGCGGCCTGCATGGCATCCACCTGACCCGCTGGAATTCCAAAGTAATGTCGAGATGCGGCCTCTATGCCGAACACACCAACACCCCACTCTGCGGTATTCAGGTAGAGCTCTAAGATTCGTCGTTTATCAAGCACTAACTCCAGCATCACCGTAATCATGAATTCTTGACCCTTTCGCAGGTAACTGCGTTCTGACGAGAGGAACAGGTTTTTTGCCAGCTGCATGGTGATGGTTGATCCGCCCCGACGAATCTTTCCCTGTCGCAGGTTCTCCCGTGCAGCCCGCTCAATAGCCTCCCAGTCGACCCCATCGTGCCGACTAAACCCCGAATCTTCGGCCGCGATCACCGCGCGCTTAACTGAAGGGGAAATTGCCGCATAGGCGGTCCAGCTGTGGCGAATCAGGACTGGGGGTTTAAGCCTGGAGAGGCGCTCCCGCTCAGCATCCATAAATGATGTGGACTGAGGGTTAGACCAACGAAACCAGACCACCTGGGCAAAGACCGACAACTCATAGGCGATCAGAGCGACAATGAGGATCCAGAATGGCCACCGGATAAACTTCCACGCTAACATTCGAGCGTCATCTTCCTAAAGGAATCACCATGCGAATTTCGTACTATATTGCATTGCCCTTCATTGCTCTTCTCCAGCTGAGTGCGGGCTCGGCCATTGCGCAGCAATACGGCGATGACAAATACCAGCCCACCGTTGGCCAGCATGGCAAGGATGTCATCTGGGTTCCGACACCCGATGATCTGGTGGTTCGAATGCTTGAGACTGCAAAAGTATCGGCTAACGACTTGGTCTATGACCTCGGTGCGGGTGACGGAAAGATACCAATTCAGGCCGCCCGGCAGTTCGGCGCAAAGGCAGTTGGCATTGAGTACAACAAAGATATGGCCGAGCTCGCCAAAAGAAATGCGCAACGCGCTGGTGTTGCCGATAAGGTCACCATCATTCACGGTGATATCTTCAAAGAAGATTTCAGCAAGGCAAGCGTTGTGACCTTGTATCTACTTCCTGATCTCAATCTCAAGCTAAAACCAATTCTCTTGAAAATGAAGCCGGGTACCCGAGTGGTCTCCCATTCATTCAACATGGGGACATGGGATCCCGATGCAACGATTTCAGGAGCCGATAGTTACTATGGTTACTACTGGGTTGTTCCCGCTCAGGTTCACGGCAATTGGGTGATTGACGGAATTCCCGCAGGTAAAGCCACGATTCAGATTAATCAGAAATTCCAGAAGTTTGATGGCAGCGTCATTGTCGGAAAACAGAAGTTTCCAATTACCGAGGGGCTCATGAAAGGCGCTGAGATGACGCTGCGTTACCGAGATGCGAGCAATACGATTCAGACCCTCATCGCGCAGGTGTCCAATAACCAACTCTC
>DBCQ01000018.1:2850-3515 GCA_002293155.1 Burkholderiales bacterium UBA954
GCCATCATGGTCTTACTGTCGAGAGCCCGGGTATCGACACCCCCCAGCATGACCTCCGCTTTTTTCCAGCCCAAGGTCCCAGCTGGTTTGACCGACCAACGATGAAGCCGATCCGCAATTTTCAATCTATCTTTCTTCCCAACCTCAGCCCATTTTCGTCCGGCCAGACCGGAAGATTCTGCGAAGTAACGCGCTAATCTCTCGGGCAGCTGTTCGGCCATCACGGACTCCACCAACTTCGCGCCAACTACGTCTTGATCAAAACCCAAGTGCGAGCCCAGCTGAGGTGCCCAATCAATCACAAGGGGCTCGCCTTCCTCCCAGTAGTTGCTCGCCTGCAGGACAGCAGGGCCTGACAGACCCTTGTGGGTAATTAGCAGATCTTCTTGAAAGGCGGCGGCGCCATACGCGCTGCCTTTTGATCCTGAAGAGATGGATACGGGCAGGCTCAGGCCCGCGAGGTGGCTCACGCCCTCAAAATCTAACGAGGTAAACGCCAAGGGCACAAGACCCGGGCGCGGAGGCACCACCGCGAGGCCAAAAAGCCGGGCAAGGTCTAAACCATAGCTGGTTGCGCCCAATGCAGGCACCGGTAAGCCCCCGGTGGCAATCACGACAGCACCCGCAAGTTCCGCTCCGAGGCTCGACTCAATGCGCCAGAACTC
>DBCQ01000018.1:3598-3852 GCA_002293155.1 Burkholderiales bacterium UBA954
TCTGACCGAAGCAGATCAACAATCTGTGTCGCTGAATCATTACAGAAGAGCTGTCCTCTGTGCTTTTCATGAAATCCGATACCGTATTGCCTCACCAGATTAATAAAATCGATGGGCCGGTATCGAGATAATGCGCTCTTGGGAAAGCTCGGGTTTAAGGATAGAAAATTCTGCCAGTGACAATCCCGATTCGTGAAGTTACAACGACCACCGCCACTAATACGAATCTTTTCTCCAATCGTCGGGGCGTGATC
>DBCQ01000018.1:3958-5933 GCA_002293155.1 Burkholderiales bacterium UBA954
CATCCCAACGCATAGTGTCTTCGCTAACCTAAGGGCACCATTGTGAGCGATAACTTCGGGCAGCAGCAACTCACGGATCTACGACAGCTCAATTAAATCGCTACGCCATTGCCTGCCAGATTCCCGCACCACTCACAATCACAAGGGCGACACCCAGGATTCTAAAAAAGGTGGGGGTCTCGGACGCCAGAATCTTTTCGTGAAGTCGCTCGCCAAGCACATGGCCCACCAAAGCACACGGGAGTAGCCAGAGATGATGAATGAGTTGGAGATCCACTCCAACGATCACGAAGGAGATGAGTTTTATCGAGGTCAGGATAAACCACAGCACAAACAAGGTGTCGCGTAACTGGTGTTTGGGCACATGCGCGGCAAATACGGTGATCAGCAGCGGAGCGCCCGTAAGCGACGTACCACTGATATAGCCACCAGCGCTCAAGAGCGCGACATCAACCGCCTTGCTTTGATGGCGTATCGGGCGATTAATGATGTAGCCAATGGCATAGCCCAACACAATCGTAAAAATAATGATGCTCATCAGCTTGGGCGATAGCGTTAAAAGCCCGATCACACCCAAGATCTTTGGAATAATGATTATGCGCAAGGCTCGGCGAAGGTATTGCCAATGGATGGTACCCCCGGCCGCAGACGACTCACCCGAGTGTTGCTTACGATAGTGGGCCTTTAGCGCAATCCATCCCGAGAAAATGAGCAAATGAACCGCAATGATGGGCAAGAAAATCAGCGGATCGTTAACGATGAGCAAAAGAAAAGGCAAGGCCAGCACAGCGCCCCCAAACCCAAGCCCACTTCGAACAAACCCGCTCCAGACAAAAACGAGCCCGATTAATACTATTTCATACCACTGAAGATCTGCCATTAGGTCAACAGTACCTTTCCAAGAACAAGAACTACCATGACTTTTAGGAATGTTTTTAACCACCGACGGTAGGTCTCGACATCGGTTCGCGCACGGCGTTGTGCCCCCATCCGGCACAGCCAGATACAGAGCGGCGCAATGAGAAGCCCAGGAATCCACTCGCTCGGCAAGACTGCCGCAAATGTGGGGCCCCCAACCGAGAGTGTGATGCTATGAATAATCTTGCCCGTAAAGAAACATAAATTAATCGACTGAACCACCACCAGAGGCGAGAGCCCTGCGAGTAGAAAAAATATCAGTAAAAATGGTGCGCCCATATTCACCGCGGTCTCGGTATTACCTGCAAGAAAGCCAAACAGCATCGCAGCCGGATGGATCCAGAGAGAAGGCAGATGGACATGGGTCTTCTTTAGAAAATCAATCGATAAAAATAGGCTCATCGCGCCCGCGATCACGAGCAGTAAGAGACGTTGATCAGCATGCTGAAACACCCAGGCGCCACTAAACGCCCCAATGGCCATAAAAACGGGCAGGTACCAGAACCTCCCAATACTTGCCTTGAGATTGCCGCCAAAGAAGGTGAGCTGGGCCGACAGAATCAATGCCGGCGGAACCGTTAGCACCATGATCAAACGGAAATCTAAGACCAACACCAGAATGGGCATCAGGATGGTGACAAACCCCATCCCGAGCAGGCCATGAAGATAGGCTGCTATTGGAATGATCGCAATCGCCCAGAGAAGATCGCCCACCGCAGGAAACGTACCGAGATCACCCATCGACGGATTCTAAGGCCAACTCAAGGGCACGACCAAGGCCTTTATAGGCGATGGCATCGGGGCCCATCGATCGCAGGGACTCTATTAGGATCGATCTGCGAGAGTCTGAATTGAGAACTGACGACAGCCGTTCGACAAAGACCCTTATCAGAAATAATGATCCCTGGCCTTTAAGCGGAATGCTCACCTGACGCTCACACCGAAACCATAAGTCATCAAACGATCTCGCGTCCTTAAAGGAATCCTCTCCCGGATGGCGGGACCGATTTGCATTCCCCGCAAGCGTCCAGACATACCGAACAAAAGGACCTCGCTG
>DBCQ01000018.1:6015-7790 GCA_002293155.1 Burkholderiales bacterium UBA954
TTCCGTGAAACGCATCCCTAATTTTTCTTGCGGCGACCAGCCACTGGCAAAACACACCGAGAGAAACTGCGCGGCCAACTCGCCCTGTTCGTTAGGAATCATCAAGACAATATCTTCTTGGAGGCTCAGCGAGAGGGCACAAAAAAACTCGTAGCCATCGTCTGGACGGACCCCGCCAATCCATGGAAAGGCACCATCACGGCCGATTGGACCGTTTCGATGGTGTTGGTAAAAGGCCTCACCGACCGCTTGGGAAAAATAATCGAGCTGGCTTCGGCTAAGGTTTGGCGCCTGCAGCGGGTGCGCGCCCGCCGCCATCGCTCGCCGCTTAACGGCTACCCAGTCATACCAGCTGGGGTCCGCAATGATGAGGGGGGCATCTTTTAGCTTCTCGAGGTCAGGCCGCACCTGATAGAGGCGCTCAACTGGAAACGGTGTCTCAACCAGAGCGGCCGAAAACCCAGTTGCGGCCGGTCCGGGCCACGCCTGGGAAAGCGAGCCTTCAAATCGTTGGGCTTGCACATTAGGGCAAATCAGAGGGCCTCTCCCCAGAAAAAGTTCTTAAACTCTCGAGTCGATTGATGCCAAATCAGTTCGCACAAGAAAGACCGCCCGCAACCACCATTTTCCATGGAAAGCGCTCCACCATGAAAACCACCCACCGGATTCTCGCTGCATTGACAGCATGCACTGTTTTAATCGCAACCCCAGTCTCTGCTGCCGGTCAGCATGGCGATGAAAAATATCAGCCCGAGGTTGGCCAATCCGGAAAGGATGTGATCTGGGTTCCCACCAATGATGAACTGGTCAACAAAATGCTGGAAACAGCCAAAGTCACGGCCTCCGATATCGTCTACGACTTAGGTGCTGGCGATGGCAAGATTCCAATTGCTGCAGCACGCCTATTCGGTGCGCGGGCAGTCGGGATTGAGTTTAACCCCGACATGGCTGCACTGGCTAAGCGCAACAGCGAGCGGGCCAGGGTAGCCGACAAGGTGAAGATTATTCATGGGGATATTTTCAAAGAAAACTTCTCGGAAGCAACCGTCGTCACGCTCTACCTGCTGCCTGAGCTGAATCTAAAACTTCGGCCCACAATCCTAAAAATGAAACCCGGCACTCGGGTAGTCTCCCACGCCTTCAACATGGGGGATTGGGATCCCGATCAGCGGATCGAAACCTCCAGAGCCACGGGCTATTATTGGGTCGTACCCGCAAATGTAGAGGGGCAATGGAGGCTCGAGGGCCTTGATGGCAAACCCTCTGCCACGCTACAGATCACCCAACGTTATCAGCGTATTGGCGGAACGATTACATTGGGCGGCTCAACCCAGGCCCTGCTTGGTGCCCTAATCGAGGGAAATCAATTAACGTTTCGTTACCTCACATCGGCGGGTGCCTTACAGGTCGTGAAAGCAACGGTCAATGGCAATACCTTAGAGGGTGAGGCGCAGAGCCCAAATGTATTTAATCAAGTCAAGGGCACTCGCCGCTAGGCCCCTTTAAGGAATCTCCATGTTGCATGACAAACCACAGCCGCTGCTGCGCCCCCTTGGTGCGATTGCCATCATTGTTGGGATTGTGATTGGCGCAGGAATCTTTAAAACGCCATCAATGGTGGCAGGGGTCACCGGAGATATCGGCTGGGTTGCAGTGATCTGGATTGCTGGTGCACTGATTTCACTCGCAGGCGCACTCTGCTATGCCGAACTCGCCACCACCTACCCGCACGCCGGCGGCGATTATCATTTCTTATCGTTAGCCTACGGAAAAAA
>DBCQ01000018.1:7903-8436 GCA_002293155.1 Burkholderiales bacterium UBA954
CTTGGCCCTCACTCCACTGTGATCTGGGCAGTCGCTATCGTGCTGGCGCTGACGGTGATTAATATTTTTGGAATCAAGATCTCAACCCAGTTCCAATCTGTTTTATTAGGCCTCTTGATCGTCGGATTACTTGCGATGGTCGTTGCGGGCTTCACAACAACCCCTGCAGCACCTTTAGCAATAACCCCAGCACCATTTTCAAGCAGCCCTCCGCTTGGCCTCATGGGGCTCGCCATGGTCTTTGTCTTGCTCACTTACGGGGGCTGGAATGAGGCCGCCTATATCTCATCAGAGGTCAAAGGCGGGCCAAAGGCAATCGTTCCGGTGATTGTGATTAGCCTTGGAATCGTCGCCGTAATTTATTTATTAATTAACGCCGCCTTGATTCAGGGCTTAGGCCTAAAGGGCCTTGCCGAGAGTAAAGCAGCAGGAGCTGCGGTCATGGAATCTGCCTTCGGGCCCATTGGTCAGAAGCTAATCGGCCTGGTTGTGGCGCTTGCCGCCTTAACGAGTATCAACGCAACCATGGTCGT
>DBCQ01000006.1:0-4528 GCA_002293155.1 Burkholderiales bacterium UBA954
TTCGAGGCAGCGCCGATTTTGGTCGGGGTAGCCCCGCAATGCCCATGAGTTACGAAGAAGTCGCTGAGAAATTCCGTGAAAACTGCGAATTCTCGAAATTTGATAGCAAAAAGGCTGGCCAGGTAGTCGATATGATCCGCCGTATTGAGAGTGTAGGCAGCATTCGTGAACTAACTGCTCTACTCTCGATCTAAGGGTCTGCTCCTAGGGCTCAGCCCGTCTGGGTCTTTTGCCGATCCTCTGTCGGGGATCGGCTTTTTTATGCCAAACGAAAACTCTGTTGTTCCTCGGGATCTAGCTGCGCGATTAGGCCAGTCTCCCACTCGAGGTAGCGCCTTGCAGAATCCAAGTTCCCATCATGTCGATCGTGAACAAAAAACAAGAAATCAATGCACTCCCCATCTGCGGGGTGATCAGGGGATACTGCGATGGGCTGTCCAGCCGCCTGCCATGCGGCAAGGCCCCCCTCTAACAACCCGTTAATCGTTACACCTCGACTGCGAAGATCCCGAGCCAGATAAGCTGCCGCTACAGCATCATCAGCACATAGAATCAGAGGGCAGTCATTTGGAATTGCGCCAAGCCGCGCTCGGTTTGCCCAGAGCGCTCCTGGGATATGCGCTCGCCGAAACGCTTGGGAATTACGAATATCAATAACCCGGGCCCCGCCGCCAGAAATCTGCGCAATAGCTGATGAGACTGGAATCTGCTTGAGCAGATCGACCGGTGATCTGGCGGGTGCGTTTTCCCGCCAATCGGATGGCAGCGCCCCAGAATTCGTTTCTCGAATAATGTACACCTCGTAGTTCAGCGCACGCAGCCAAATTGCTGCAATCGCAGCACGCATCCCCGTGTCGTCGCTGAGCACCACTCGCGCCCGACGAACACCGATTGTTAGGTCGGCCGCCTGAGCGATCTGGCCACTCCATGCATGGACGGCATGAGGTAGATGCCCTGCCTTGAATTCCGTTAGGCTTCGAACATCTACAAGATAGAGGGTTCGATCCTGATCTCGCGCGAGTTCTTGAAACGCTGCGACATCAATACAGACTAATTTCTCTGCCGCAATAAGCGCATCGGCACGCTGCCTACTCGTCTCGAGCGCGCTCTGACTCAGAGCAGGCATCTCGGGGCGGCCATTACCACGATTAAGCGTGAACCCGGATAACGCCCAGCCCTGGGTTCCATTTTCCACCGCATAGATTGGATTATTGAGCTTTAAGCGCTGAAGGCCGGAAGCCCCGATTAGCCCGCGCGTTCGACCCGCGCACGTAACAACAATAGGGTCACTATCGTTTGTAACAACAGCCGCCAATCGGTGTGCCAACTCTCCATTCGGAACACATCGTGCACCCGGTATCGTCATCTTGTCGTACTCGTTGGGCGGCCGACAATCGAAAAAATGCAGAGGCCTTCCCTCGGTCTGCCATTGATGAAGGGTCGCAGGCGAAATAATCTGCGGGTGATCATGATGCTCAATAAGCTCTCCCAGGGTTTTGCTTGGCAGATTGACCCCCTTATAGAGCGTGTACCCGGCCGCAGCCCAGGCCGGTGCCCCCCCCTTCAATATCGACACCTGGAGATAGCCCATCTGCATGAGCAGATCTGCAGCGCGCTCGCTGATGCCATCGCCATCGTCCATAAGAATCACCGAGACCTGACGATTGGGTACGAGTGCCACCACCGTCTGCTCGAAATCGGAGTAAGGACAGTGAACGGATAGAAACGGATGACCCTCTCCATAGAGGCCATGCTCCCGGATATCGAGCAAAGCACACTCTTTGGCGCCATGAATCTCGCGCTTGGCCGCCTCGGGTGAAATAGTTTGAGTCATACTGAGATAATTCTTTCTTATCAAGGGATGATTGATAGGCCACCACATTGCAGCGACTGGCCTTTAGGGATATCTTCTCACAGCCTGAACGCCGATTTAGATTACTTTAAAACTCTATAAAGACACACCTTATGGGCCACACGATCGTCGAAAAAATCCTTGCGGCCCATGCTGCAATAGCGGACTGCAAGCCAGGTGATTTTCTTGTCGCTGACATCGACTTCGCGATGCTGACTGACGCCCGTGCGCCGGGAGCAATGAAGGCCATGGGCCAGATCGCCGAGGCTCCCCTGCGATTCGCGCCTAAAACCGCCCTTATCTTGGATCACTACTCGCCGCCTCCGCATAAAGAGGCGGCCCAGATTCACGCAACGCTTAGAGATTTTGCAGAGCAAACGGGCGCAACGATCTATGACATCGGTGAAGGAATCTGCCACCAGCTGCTTCCCGAAAAGGGTCACCTTACCTGCGGTGATCTTGTCGTCGGCACCGATAGCCACTCAGTCACCTACGGGGCATTTAATGCCCTTGGAATGGGGGTCGAGGGTACTGACCTCACCGCGGCGATGGCCTACGGGAAGCTATGGTTCCAGGTGCCACCAACGCTAAAAGTGACACTTGATGGGGCCTTAATGCCAGGCGTCTGGGCCAAGGATGTCACGCTCCACATGCTCGGGAAACTCGGTGCTGAGGGGGCTAACTATCAGGCCATTGAGTATGTGGGCTCAGCGGTAGACGCTATGGATATTGATGATCGAATGACCCTGTGTAATCACGCGGCCGAACTCGGAGCAAAGGCCGCTCTGCTCGAGGCCGATTCAAAGACACTGCAATGGTTGGCCGAACACAACGCACGCACTCCGAAACCAGTCGCTGCGGATAAGTCCGCTCAGTACCTTGCCCAATTTTCAATCAATACGGCTCAGCTCACGCCACAACTCGCCCGCCGGCATGAGGTCGACGATATTGTCTGTGTGACTGAGGCGGCTGGACAGAAAATACAGGCTGCTTTGGTTGGTACCTGTACCAACGGAAGGCTTGACGATATCCGACAAGTTGCCGCCGTACTCAAGGGCCATCGACTTGCCCCCGGCGTACGTTTGATTGTCACGCCAGCATCCCGTGCGATCTACCTGAAGGCGGCCCAAGAGGGACTCATTGAAACCATTGTCGCTGCAGGAGGATCGTTTGAATCTGCAGGATGTGGAACCTGTATCAGCGTGACCGGGCACTTCACACCGGGTGATAATGAAACGATTATCTCTTCGGCCAACCGTAATTTTAAAGGCCGACTCGGCAATGATCAGGCCGATATCTGGCTGGGCTCAGCGGCGACGGTCGCCGCATCTGCGCTGCGGGGTGTTATTACCGATCCCCGAGAGATTGATCACGTGAACTGGAGCCAACTGTGAATTCATTGATCAAGGGATTTGCCATCGCCTTGGGGGATCATGTCAATACAGACATCCACTGCTCGACGAAATATATGCCAGGAAAAGATAGTGCATTTATCGTGGAGCATGCCTTTGAAAAGTTAGACCCTAATTTCCCAGCACAAGCGAAGGCGTTGCGGGAATCTGGCAAGACAATAATCCTCGTTGCCGGTAGAGACTTTGGAATTAATTCATCCCGCGAACAGGCGGCACAGATTCTGCGAGACATTGGTGTCGCTGTTATTGTGGCGCCGTCCTTTGCACGCGCTTTTTTTAGAAATGCGATCAATAACGGGCTCGCACTCATCACAGCCCCAACCGAGGGGCTGAGTTCAGGGCAGCAGCTCTGCATTGATCTTGGAAGCGGCAGGATCACGCTTGACGATCAGTCTATTCGCCAGGGCACTGGCCTCTCGGATGTTCTGCTAGACATTGTTTCTTCGGGTGGGCTTCTGGCTTACCTCAAGCAGCATAATGGTTGGCCCACTTCGCAGGGTCGCATGTCCTTGACGCCATGACAGCCAAAGTACCCATGCCCTCTGCAGCGATGAAGCGTCGCGCATTTCGCGAACAGCTTCTATCTTCAAAGCCAATTTTCGCGCCCGGTGTCTACGACGGGTTTGGGCTAAAAATACTGGAACGCTTTGAGGTGGATGCTGCCTACATCTCCGGCAATGCGGTATCCGCCTGCCTCCTCGGAGAGCCCGACGTGGGGCTAGTTGACCTCACCCTGCTTGCTGATCACCTAGGCCGACTGAATCAATGTAGTCGCCTACCCTTAATCTGCGATGCAGATACTGGCTATGGCAGCGTCGTGAATATTCGACGCACGGTACGTGCGCTCGAAGCGGCCGGTGTCTGTGCCATTCATATTGAGGATCAGATCACGCCAAAACGCTGCGCACAGCTACCCGGTGCGCGCGCCGTTCTAGGTCATAGCGAAGCAGTGCATCGGATAGCGGCTGCCTGCGAGGCACGTCTCGAGTCGGATGCCCCCCTAGTCATTGTTGGACGAACCGACGCTGCAGCAAGCCTTGGTCTGGACGCGGCCATTGCCCGGGCTAAGGATTTTATTAAGGCGGGCGCAGAGGCAATATTTATTGAGCTTAAGTCAAGCCCAGAACTTCTCGATCAGATTCGGAGTGCTGCTAAAGAGCTACAAACACCTTGCATGGTCAACATGAGTATCGATACGCGGCTGATGGCACTGCCAGCCCATGATTGGTTAGGCCATGGAGTCTCGATCGGAATTTTTCCGGCA
>DBCQ01000006.1:4688-5066 GCA_002293155.1 Burkholderiales bacterium UBA954
ATGAGATTGAGCAGTGGGAGCAGCGGTTCGGCGTCGATTCGCCAGACGCACCGCCACCTCGAAAGCCTTAATCATCGCGCCGGGATCGGCTTTATTCTGCCCAACAATATCGTAGGCAGTGCCGTGGGCTGGTGTGGTGTAGATCGTTTTAAGGCCGCCCGTAAGCGTAACGCCCTCGCTAAAACCGAGCAGCTTCGTGGCGATCTGACCTTGATCGTGATACATGATCACCACGGCATCTAAAAGCCCCGCCTTCGCCTTCAAGAACACAGTATCCGAAGGATAGGGGCCCTCGGTATAAAGGCCGGCTGCGGTGAGCTTTTGCAGTGTTGGTCGAATAATCGTGATTTCCTCATCACCAAATAACCCCCCCTCACC
>DBCQ01000045.1:0-2319 GCA_002293155.1 Burkholderiales bacterium UBA954
GATATTCTCGGCTCTCAGCCCACCCCTGTGCCGCCTGAACATCGGGGAATATGATCTCTACGGTAAGCTGGAATCCCTCACAGTTCAACTCATTCCAGAGTAGGCCCCGTACGAGTCCACGTCCCAGGACTTCGCCGCCATACGCCTTAAGCGTCTCTGGCACCTGAGTGCGATAGTTATCAAATGCTTCTTGATTTTTGACTTGAATTAAGCCGATCACCTTGCATGCCATATGCCTCGCCTACCCCGATCAGACCCCATAGAATTCCTCTAGTATCTGGTTAACCAACAGAATTGTCATGATTTCTTGTATGTTCTGTATTGATGGATAGAGAATATTGTAGAGGCCCCATGAAACCCTTTCGTGGCAACAAGAGTTTCCTGCCTAACAAGCCCTGCACTGTTTGTGGGCGTGAGATGACCTGGCGCAAGGCCTGGGCCAAGAATTGGGAAAATGTGAAATACTGCTCCGATGCCTGTCGAACAAAAAAATTGCCGAAAACCAATCCATAACTCATGAAAAAACTACGCGTGTTTTTCGATGGCGCCTGCCCACTATGCAGAAAAGAAATCAGCCTCTACCAGAGTGCTGATCACGCCAAAGCCATCGATTGGCATGACGTGTCTTCAGCACAACGTGAGGAGATGCTTCCCTTACCAAGACAGACACTATTAGCGCGCTTTCACGTCCAGACACCCGATGGTCAACTGGTAAGCGGTGCGCGTGGATTCATTGCAATGTGGCGGCAACTACCGAACTGGAACCGGCTTGCAACGATCTGCAGCCTGCCAGGCCTGCCGCCGCTTCTCGAGCTCGCTTATCGTGGCTTTCTTTGGCTGCGTCCAGCAATCCAGCGGGCTTTTCGTTAGACAAGCACCCCTTGAACACTAGGAGCCGAAGATACATGCAATTGAATTCAGGCTTCGCGCTCAGAATGTGGCGGCAAGAATAGCCAAGAGCAGCATCCCTGCCGATAGCCCCAACCAGCGGCCTAAATGACGCCGTGTAATCGGAGAGCTTGGATTTAAATCATATTGATAACGCTCGCTATCGATATTACGCAAATTAACGCCAATCTCCACCAAGTCAGCCTCCAGAGTGCTCATCATGGGGCCTGGCCCACACAGCAGAAAATAGGTCCCTTGATCAGTCGGGCTAATTCCGTATCGTTTTAGATTCGTGGTGACGATCTCACTATCACAGCGGCCGACATCTCCAGCCCATTCGGCTGTCGAATGCTCAACAACCCGGGCCCAACTGATATTCGTTCCCACCACATTGGGGCTACCGGGATATCGGGGCAGGGTTTCTAACTGCTCAGACACGGTCTTTGTCGCTGTGATCAACAATACTTTCTTATCTGACCCGGCCAATCGTTGAACCATACTCAGAAACGGTGCACACCCAATACCACCAGCAATCATCACGACCGCCCTGGCGTCATCGGGGGGCCCGAAATCGCCATGAGGCCCATCAAGGTAGAAATGTTCCCCCGGTTTTAGAGACGGGATTTCCCGAGTAAAGTCGCCAACCGCCTTAATTAGGAAGGTAATTGCGCCTGTGGCGGGCTCGAACCCGGCCACCGAGAACGGATGATCCGTACGGGATAGCGCAGAGCCGCGCTTGATCCAGAAAAATTGGCCCGGCTGCGGTGGATCCAACTGACGAGATTGCGGCACGAGTGTTAACCCATAGGTGTCGTCAGCGTGCTTCACGACGGTCTCCACGCGATAGGCGCTGCCTCGCTGCAGAATCGGACGAATCAAATAAATCGTAGCGAATGAACCGAGTGCGGCTATAAAAAGGCACCACCAGAAATATTGGACAGGTAATAGCGATGCGTAGAGCCCGGCGTCGAGCGTGTGGTGCAGTCCAAACACAAGGATTAAAAGCGCAGCGACTGCATGCCAGAATCGCCAGCGATCGTAGTTCGTGTTCGGCTCGTGCCTGCGCGCAGCCGATGCAATTAATGCGATTAATACGATCCAGGCAATCCCACCCGACAGCAAAGACCAGCCCCCAATACCAAGCGTCGAGGCGGATTTTTCATGATTGCTAAGGGCGCCTCCCGCCTGCGCTGCGACTCCCCAGAGGCTGTAGAGAAAAGGGTGGCCGATGACAAAGACTGTTGCCGTACGGGCAAATAGCTGATGGGTCCGCATGATCGCATCACAGCCGAAGCGACTAGAGAGCTGGCGATACCTGCCAATCACAAGAAATTCTAGGCAGATGATCGAAAATCCAATCATGGCGATCATCGAGGCGATGTCATCCATCACAGGTCGCCCCAATAAACGATCCGGGAGATTGCCGAATAT
>DBCQ01000045.1:2484-2784 GCA_002293155.1 Burkholderiales bacterium UBA954
CTGGGGGCCTGAAAAGACTGATCGGCCCACGCCCCCAAGAAGAAGAGAGCCGACGCTAAGGTCTTCGGCACCGGCCCCTCGCCCCCTGTCCCCACGAATTGATTCGGAGAAGCCGCGCCCAATTGTCACCAATTTAACGGAACAACAGGCCGATAACGGGGCCGTAAGGAGAGATGCGCCCGCCTTGCGACCAATCGTTTTTGACCTTGGTGGCGTTGTATTGAATTGGAGCCCAGCCCAGCTGATTGAAACGGTATTTCCAGATCTACAAGGCCCTGATGCAATAAGCCTCGCTGAGGA
>DBCQ01000020.1:0-3758 GCA_002293155.1 Burkholderiales bacterium UBA954
GGCGTTACCGATCAAAGCCCAGGTTCGCCTGGGCTTTTTTATTCCGGAGAGAAAATGAATTCACCGGTCGTTGTGATTGGGGCGGGCCTTGCGGGGCTTACGGTCGCGCTCAAGCTCGCCCACGATCGCGATGTGGTGGTCCTGGCCAAGCGCGCGCGAACGGACTCGGCCACGGCCTGGGCCCAGGGAGGTATCGTCGGTGTCTTGGATATCGCCGATAGCGTTGACCAGCATGTGGACGATACGTTAAAGGCCGGTGCAGGCCTGGTCGACCCTGAAATTGCGCGTTGGATTTCTGAGAAAAGCAAATCGGCTGTCCAATGGTTAGTCGAGGTCGGAGTGCCCTTCTCCCCTGATCCCGAGGGCCCTCTCGGGCTCCACCTCACGCGAGAAGGGGGACATTCGGTCAGGCGGATCGCGCATGCTGCCGATGCAACGGGCAAGGCCATCCATGAGGCCATGCTGGCGCGTTGCCAGAGTCACCCAAGAATCAAGATCCATGAGCATTGGATCGCGCTTGATCTCGTCACCAACCGACAATGTAAGACAGGGTCAGTTGACCGATGCCACGGCGTCTATGTCTTAGATATTGATCGTCAGCGGGTGGAATCCATTGCAGCCAGTGCAGTGGTGTTGGCCTGTGGCGGCGTTGGAAAGGTGTATCGGTATACCAGTAATCCCGATACCTCAACGGGCGACGGAATTGCCATGGCCTGGCGGGCAGGATGTCGGGTCGGCAATATGGAATTTATTCAGTTCCATCCTACCTGCCTCTATCACCCCCAAGATCGGACTTTTCTCATCACAGAGGCACTCCGCGGCGAGGGGGCTCAGTTGAAGATTCCTGGCGCTCCACCCGGGCAGGCACGGTTGATGCGGGACCATGATGCCCGTGGCGAATTGGCGCCGCGAGATATCGTTGCGCGGGCAATTGATTTTGAGATGAAAAAGCATGGCATTGATTTCGTGCATCTCGATGCAACCCATCTGGGCGAAGAGTTTCTTCGCTCACATTTCCCAACGGTGTACAACCGCTGCAAGGTTCTTGGTATTGATATTGCGCGAGAACCAATCCCTGTCGTACCGGCCGCCCACTATACCTGCGGCGGTGTTGTGACAGACCGTTACGGCCAGACTGATCTGAGGGGTTTATATGCGGTCGGTGAGACCGCCTATACGGGGCTTCATGGGGCAAATCGGCTGGCGAGCAATTCACTGCTGGAGTGCGTTGTAATTGGCACAAGCGCAGCCGAACAGATTCTCTGTGCGCCGCATCTTGAGACCGTTGCGATACCGGCTTGGGATGATAGCCAGGTAGAAAATGCTGATGAGCGGGTTGTGATTGCCCACAATTGGGATGAACTTCGATTGCTCATGTGGAACTATGTAGGCATTGTTCGAACAACGCGTCGTCTAGAGCGCGCACTTCATCGAATTGAATTATTAAAGTCAGAGGTTCAGGAGTACTACTCTAACTTCCGCGTAACGAGTGATCTGCTTGAACTCCGTAACCTGCTGGTCTGCGCGGAGTTAATTGTGCAATCGGCACTTGAGCGCAAAGAAAGCCGGGGTCTGCATTTCAGCAGGGATTATCCGCAGACCTGGCCGCGGTCTCAGCCGACTATCCTCTCGCCACTTCGGGCGGTAACGCGCAGCGAATAATCAACCGCCTGAATATCTTTGGTGAGGCTACCGATCGAAATTCGATCAACACCTGTTGTAGCAACATCGCGCAGCGTACTCAGCGTAATTCCCCCGGAGGCCTCGAGCACCGCGGCGCCTTGGTTGATTGCGACCGCCTCGGACATTGTCTCGGTTGTGAAATTATCGAGAAGAATGCTTTTCGCCCCGGCACGCAGCGCTTCTTGTAATTCCAGCAGATTCTCAACTTCGATTTGAATCGGTACCTCTGCCTTTAGCGCTTGGGCAGCCTTTAGCGCCTGGGCGATTCCACCAGCCGCGAGGATATGATTTTCCTTGATGAGAATTCCATCCCAGAGCGCAAGCCGTTGATTGATTCCGCCGCCCACGGAGACTGCATATTTCTGCGCCCGACGCAGGCCAGGCATCGTTTTTCGTGTGTCCAAGATCTGACAACCCCGTGGATTTGGACTGAGCCCAGCGATTTCATCAACATAGCGTCGTGTGGTTGTGGCGACTGCAGACATTAACTGCAGAAAGTTCATGGCAGACCGCTCGGCGGTAAGCAGTGCCCGACCGTTGGCTTTAATCTCGCAGACAGTGGTGTTCGGCATCATCCGCTCACCCTCCGCATACTGCCAATGGTGGGTTGCTTGAGGATCGATGGCCCGGATGCAGCCTTCAAACCAATCAGTTCCACATAAAACAGCAGACTCCCGGACACGCAGTTCCGCGGACACCTGGGTTGTGACTGGAATAAGCAGCGATGTCCAATCCGTCCGGCCAATATCTTCAGAGAGCGCGTCTCGGATGTTTCTATCGCGGGCCTCTTGCAGAGTCTCGTTGCGATCAAGCATTGGCTGGGGATATTTGAGGTCTAAGCGGCGCCAAGGTTGGGAACAAGCCCATGCGCGGTTCCAGCCCCAGTCTGGCGCGAAAAGCTCAGCATTCGGTCGATGCAGCGGTAGGCCTGCTCACGGGTAGAGGTCGGCACCAGAATTTCTCCGGTCTGGTTTTCGAGACAGTGAAGAAGACCGTTTAGGCTGTTCATAGCCATCCAGGGGCAGTGTGCACAGCTCTTACATGTCGCACTCTCTCCCGCAGTGGGGGCCTCGATGATTTGCTTGCTGGGGGCGAGCTGCTGCATTCGATGGAATAAGCCTTTGTCGGTTGCAACAATATACTGCGTGGCATCACCGTGAATGACAGCATTGAGGAGTGCAGAGGTCGACCCCACTAGGTCTGCATGGGCCACCACACTCTCTGGTGACTCGGGGTGGACCAAGATCTGGGCGCCGGGATGGAGTTTCTTGAGCATTGAGAGTTCCTCGCCCTTGAACTCGTTGTGAACAATGCAGTCTCCGTTCCACATGATCATATCGGCGCCTGTTTGATCCTGGATGTATCGACCGAGATGCCGATCAGGTGCCCATAGGATTTTCTTGCCCTGGTCTTTTAGGTGGCTGACGATTGCGAGTGCGCATGCGCTTGTGACCATCCAGTCGGCGCGGGCCTTTACAGCAGCACTGGTGTTGGCGTAAACAACGACGGTTCTGTCGGGGTGGTTATCACAAAACGCCGAGAAGGCCTCTGCAGGGCAGCCGAGATCAAGCGAACAGGTCGCCTCTAGATCGGGCATAAAGATTCGTTTTTCCGGGCTCAGAATCTTGGCGGTCTCACCCATGAAGCGGACTCCAGCGACGATCAGATTGTCCGCCCGGTGATCCCGACCAAATCGCGCCATTTCGAGAGAGTCAGCAACGCAGCCACCCGTTTCAATAGCAAGGTCTTGAATATCCCCGTCCACATAGTAATGCGCGATCAGGACAGCATTCTTTGCAGCGAGGGCCTGTTTAATCGATTGCTGAATTCGATACTTTTCGGAGGCCGGCAGCGGCGGCTCAACCTTCGCCCAGGCCTGGGCAATACAGGTCCCGCCCTGCGCATTTTGCAAGGTGTAGTCAAAGTGATGTGTCATTGACATCAGGGGAGCTCTGGGAATTGGTTATCCATCATAGCGATTCATCAATCTGGAGCGGGTGAAGGGGATCGAACCCTCGTCTAAAGCTTGGGAAGCTTTCGTTCTGCCATTGAACTACACCCGCGATGTGTTTCCT
>DBCQ01000020.1:3849-6691 GCA_002293155.1 Burkholderiales bacterium UBA954
TTTTTTTGGCCGGTGGTGTGTGGCCTTAGCGGGGCGGACTGACCCGGCTGTTGATCCACTGAATCATCGCGATACTTGCTGAGTCAAGGCCAATGGACCCACTGCCCGTCGGGGCGGAATCTTGATTCAAGGCGCTAGTGACCGATCGTGCAATGGATTTGCCTAAGGCCACTCCCCACTGGTCAAACGGATTAATCTGGTTAATCGCAGCGAGGCAAAGTACGCGATGCTCCCAGAGCGCAATCAGTGCGCCCAAGGAGACTGCATCACATCGATCCAGCATAAAAAGATTGAGTGGGTGCCCACCCCAGCAGGTCTTCTGGGCATCGTCGTGGGGGTGCCCAGTGGAGAGAGCCTGAGATTGTGCGATCAGGTTGGCGAGCAGGGCCTGATGGCTGGTATGGGCCTGATGTTCAGGTCTGAGAATCCCAACGAGGTCAACTGCCACGCCATGAGCGCCCTGGTGAAGCAGCTGGAAGAACGCATGCTGCGCATTGGTACCGATATCACCCCAGAGGATTGGGCAGGCGGGCCCGTCTAAGGGCTGGCCTGCGGTGTCGATATGCTTACCGAGGGATTCCATCCAGAGTTGTTTCAGATAGGGAACGAGTAGACCCAGTCGGGAATCGTAAGCCGACACCATCAGGGTTGGTAGACCGCGTGTACGGAGGTTGTAAAAATCGGTCGCAGCCAGAACCGCCGGCATATTCTCGCTAAGCGGCTGGCTTAGAAAATGCGCGTCCATTGCAACACCACCGGACAGAAATTCATCGATACAGGCATTGCCAAGGGCGAGGCGAGCGGTGATCGAGACCGGCCCCCAGAGCGAGTAGCGCCCCCCAATACTCTGATCAAACCAGAGGATTTGTGCTTGCGGAATTCTCCACTCACGTGCCCGAATCACTTCTGAGGTGACCGCAATGAGATTGCGTTCAGGCGTTGGAATCGCTGCTTTTTCCATCCACTGCATCAGATGAGAGGCGTTGACCATTGTTTCTTCGGTCGAGAAGGATTTGCTCGCAATGATGACGATAGTCTCTGTCGGGTCGAGTGTTGCGAGGCAATGGTCAACAGCGTGGTAATCAAGATTCGACAAAAAATGGGTCGCAATCTTAGGCTGCAGGGGCAACTTGTCGAGGGCTTTAATGAGCAGCTGCGGCCCGAGATCGGAGCCCCCGATCCCGAGATGAATAATCTGACGAACCTGCTTGCCGCTCGTTGAGCGAAACTCTCCGCGATGAATTGCATCAACCAGCGAGCGGGTCTGTGCGTGAACAGACTCAAACCTCGGCAGGAGGTTCTCGTTGGCTGGCGAAAATACAGCGGGAATTATCGCGGGTTTTTCCGTTACGCCGGCGAGCCTTAAGGCCCAATGGCCAACCGATTGGTTTTCGCTGAGATTAGCCCTTGCGCCCCCGAAAACAGCGCTCCTTAAATCGAGTATTCGCTGATGAGCCGGGCTACCCGGCAGGAGAATCTCTAAGATTTCGCTGTGCTCTTGATCGCTTAGCGATTGGCGAGTGCGTTGGAGCGTGATGGTCGGGGCGCAGAGCCAGTCTTTAGACGCGGGCATTGGGCAATTGTAAGGTGTAGGCCAGCTGCCAGATATAGTCACATTTTTTGCACTGACAGACCATGTGATGCTCTCGGTGTTCTTGCTTGAGGTCTTCATAAATAATCCGAATCAGCCCATAGCGCTTGCATTGATCACAGACCACCTGCCGACTGATACTTTCTGCGACCACCAGAATTTTCATAAATCTCAGCCAGGCCCAGCCCGTTACCCATAAGCAGGCAAAACTCAGAATGAGTCTGATTCCACCCTCGAGCCGAACAGGGGCTGCGAACACGCCCTCTAGCATCGCAAGTGCGACGAATAGGGTCAGTACGCCAAGCCCTAGGTAGCCAAACGAGCGGGTGAGTTCGTATTCGTGCCACCGACGAAATCCTGTCGTATTAATCTGCTCGGCTAGAGTGGCTTTTGGGGGTTGCGACATTGGGAACGTCATCACCCCTAGCGCTTGCTTGAATGAAGGCAGGCTTCTTTGCGCATTGAGATAAGCTGCGATGGCTCAGCATCGGTATCTATCGCCAACGCCGCTAAGTCTCGGTTATCCCGTAAGCGGTTCAGCAGGGTCTTCATGACGGGATGATCGGGTTTTAGCGAGCGAATCTGGTTTAGATAAATTGCAGCATGCTCTCGTTCCAGCTCGATGAGCTGTTGCCGGGCGGTATTCAGACAGGCATTGCGGTCAGCGACTGATTGGGATTGGATCAGGCAGTGGGCCCGATTCTCAATCGCCCAGGAAATCCAAGGCAGGGCAAGGCGTTGCTCTTCTTCGCAGAGATGCTCCCGTTGTAACGGTGTCGTAATCGCGAGCACCCCGCCTGTGTCTGCCGCAGCAGATAAGGGCTGGGCAGAGGCAAGGACTCCAAGAAACGATATTTTGATCAAGTCCCACATCGTCCCACCTTAGAGCTAAATTAAGGTTTACTCAACACTTAATTAAGCGGGGTTTTATTCTTTAATCTGATTGAGGATCACCAGTGCCCGTGGTGGGTTGTCGCTCGTGACAAACGGGGTGATGTTGACGGGCTTGCCTTTAATTCTCAGTGAGGCCTTCTCAGGCTGACCAAAGACAACGGCCGCAGTACTTTCTGAGTGGAAATCCACGGGCTGTCCGGGCTCCGCCTTGATGTTTACTTTCTCCCCGTTGGCTTTAACAATCTGAACCCAGGTTGAAGCCTGTGTGAGCAACTGACTATCAATTGGAGTCGAGGGTGTGATTCTTTTTTCGCCACCTGGAGCGGAGGCTGCAGCGATGGGAGTTGCTACTGCTTT
>DBCQ01000020.1:6793-9068 GCA_002293155.1 Burkholderiales bacterium UBA954
GCATCTGGCTCTGTCGGGGCCTGTGCCGAGGCACTTATTGTTGGAGCGGGTGTCGAGGGCGTGAGGCTAATTTTGGTTACACCAAGCGCAATTAACACTGCGCATCCAAATGCCACCCACCCCCAGGAGAGTCTGAATGATGAGCGGGTTGAAGGCACGGGCTCTGACGGTTCCCCGAGAATTCCAGAATCTGAGTCGGGATCCTGGGGTTCTACCGCACGGGTTTTTGGTTTTGGTTCAGGGGGCTGTGTTGGCGCATCCTGTGGTGCCGCGGTAATGTTTATTGGTGCAACGACCGGCTCTGAATGATCCAGAGACGCTTCATTAAAATCTTGGTGTTCTGATGTTGTACCCGTTGAAGTGAATTCTTCGGTAGTCGCAGTCGGCGCAGCTTCCGGGGTGAGTGGCGCGGCGCTATGACTCGGCAGCGTTATTCCTAAAAACTCGGCGTAACGATTTGCTGCTTGCAGAAAATATCCTGCGCTGTAAAACGGTCTTAAATCTCCCGCTTCAATAGCACGCAATTGGGTTGGGGAGAGGGCAATGCGAAACGCAATTTCCGGAAGATTTTCTGCTCTTTTCTCACGCGTAGATTTCAGCAGATTGCCGATCGTATCAACGTAATCTTTTGAGAGTTCTACGGGGGACATTTCAGCGCAATTCCTTGCAGTTGGGTTATGCAAAAATCCATGAGGCAAGCCGCTTCGCACCGAAACGCCCCAAATTTCTCTAATTTTTACACATAACCCATTGAAAAACCTCGTTTTATTTGGACTTCTTCTTATTTCCAGCCGGCGCGATCCATCAGGCGTGCGGCTAGGGTCTGGTTCACGGCGATTTTAGAAATCTCAATAGGGTCTGCCTTCAGTCGACCTATTTTTAAAAGGGCCGGGTTCACGATCTGGGTTTTCTGCACTGCGGGCCACTCGTTATTGGCGTTGGCGAGCTGGGCCTGTGCCGAGGGGGAGACGAGGAACTCTAAGAATGCTTTTGCGGCTTCCGGGTGGGGGGCATAGCGGGCCATCCCGCCCCCGCTCACGTTGACATGGGTTCCGGTCGTTGACTGGTTTGGCCAGACGATTCCCAGCCTCTGCGCGGCCGCCTTCTCCTCTGTTTTTTCCGAATTAAGCAGGCGCACCAGGTAGTAGGAGTTCGTCAGCGCCACGGCGCATTCGCCCGTCATGACACCCCTGATCTGGTCAGTATCGCCCCCTCTTGGAGTCCTAGCCAAATTATTGACCACCCCCTTTGCCCAGGCCTCCGCCTTGGCTTCACCCTGATGGGCGACGATCGATGCGAGCAAAGACAGCATGTAGGGATGGGAACCTGAGCGGGTACATACTTTCCCTTTGAGATCCGGATTCGCTAAGGAGTCGTAGGTGCTCACCTGTTCGGGCTTGATCTTTGACTTGTCATATACGATCAGTCTCGCTCGGGTTGTGAGGCCAAACCATAGGTTATCCGTCCGCATGTTTAGCGGGAGTGCCGCATTTAGAACCTCCGATCTGACTGGGGCAAAGAGCCCCTCCGTCTGGGCCTTCCAAAGCCTTGCCACGTCGACCAAGAGAATGACGTCGGCGGGCGAGGCCTTGCCCTCGCTCTTGAGTCGCTCGAGCAGGGCCTCGTCGCCGGCCTGAATCTGATTGACCTTGATGCCCGTCTTTTTTGTGAACTCTTCATACAGGGCGTTATCGCTGCCGTAGTGGCGGGCAGAGTAGAGATTGAGCTCCCTGCTCTGGGCCTTTGCCTCGGGGCCGTTGAGGCCAAAACATGCAGGGAGGGCAAGCAATAGAAGAATCGCGAATCCGTCGATTCGGCGAAGGCGTTGGCTTAACTCGAGTCGCATAGTGGTTTTTTGAAAAGGTCATATCAGCCTCTATCTTAATGAGAATAATTATCGTTTGCAAATAAAGACTGTCTTGAACAATATGTCAATTTATTTTGACAAATAAAAGTGTAAGTATTAAATTACATACACCAGTCTTAAGGCAGTTCATTCGTGGCGTGGTGTGCTGCGAACAACCCTCGTGCGGGTTCAGCACGTCAGTGAGGTCTTTCAAAGGAGAAATGCTATGGCAGACCCAAATAAAGTATGGCCTACAGGCCTTACCGAGGCTGAATCAGAAGAGATCCACCGTAATCTGATTCAGGGCACGCAGATTTTCGGGATGATCGCTGTTCTCGCGCATCTGCTGGCTTACATTTATTCACCCTGGTTGCATTAAAAGGAGCTCATCATGATCTACGGAAAAATGTGGTGTGTAGTCAAGCCATC
>DBCQ01000005.1:0-974 GCA_002293155.1 Burkholderiales bacterium UBA954
CCTGCCGCGGATATTGCCCGCGAGAATATCGACCGCTTTCTGTTGGACTTCCGAGAGACTAATCTCGCACGTCGTGGCGTCTAATTTTTTAAGATCAAGGGTCTGCGCCAATCGTTGCCATGCAGTCTCTCGGCGTGCCCGTGGCGCGGTCACACTATTGACACCGGATAGGATCACACCGCGCAGAATAAATGGTGCAACCGTAGTAGGTAAATCCATCCCTTGGGCCAAGCCACACGCGGCAACGACACCCTCTGCTTTTGTGCTCGCGCATGCATTGGCCAGTGTGTGGCTGCCCACGCTATCGACAACGGCCGCCCAGCGCTCTTTACCAAGAGGCTTTCCGGGCGAGGAGAGCTCTGCGCGGTCGATCACTTCGGCAGCGCCAAGGCCTTGCAAATAACTCGCCTCGTGCATACGTCCGGTTGACGCAACGACCCGATAGCCCAATGCAGCAAGCACTGCAATTGCTACGCTACCAACACCGCCTGCAGCCCCTGTAACCAGTACCTCGCCGTTTTCGGGTGTGACGCCTTCGCGCTCGATTGCCAAGATACAGAGCATTGCGGTGTAGCCGGCTGTACCAATTGCCATAGCCTGCCTTGCCGTAAATGCGGCGGGCTTGTGGATTAGCCAGTCTCCCTTGACTCTGGCGTATTGGGCAAGGCCACCGGGGTGAGTCTCGCCTACGCCCCATCCGTTCAGAATGACTGCATCTCCATTTTTAAAGCGCGTATCAGCGCTCTCTAACACGGTACCTGCAAAATCTATTCCGGGGATCATCGGGAATTTCCGAATGATTGGCGATTTACCCGTGATGGCTAAGCCGTCTTTGTAATTAATGGTCGAGTAGTCAACTTTTACCAAGACGTCGTGATCGCCGGTAGAGAGAAGAGCCGACTCATCAACGGTAGAAAGAGTAGCCGTATAGGCAGATTCGGTTTTGTTAACAACGATCGCGCGAAAGGGTTTCA
>DBCQ01000005.1:1035-1585 GCA_002293155.1 Burkholderiales bacterium UBA954
CTATTTTAAGCTGCTTGGCCTGATTGCGGATGGCCGTTTTTGTTTCTGGGCTTAGCCGCTTGAGGTTACGCACCTGCATCACCATACGAGGGTTTCTGGCAAGCGTCTCTTCATGGCGCATTAAGAAATCCCAATAGAGCGTTGTAAACGGGCAGGCATTTTCGCCCGTGCTCTGCGAGGGATCAAAGCGGCAGCCCTTACAGTAGTTACTCATTCGATCAATATACTTGCCACTCGCTGCATAGGGTTTGCTGCCCATAATCCCGCCATCTGCAAATTGGCTCATGCCCAGGGTATTGGGGAGTTCAACCCATTCCACTGCATCAACATAGACACTCAGGTACCAGGCATGAATCTGCTTTGGCGCAACACCGAGTAGAAGGCCGTAGAGGCCTGTGATCATGAGTCGTTGAATGTGATGGGCATAGCCCGTCTTAAGCGTCTGGGTCAGTGTGTCGCGAAGGCAGGCGTAGTCTGTCTTGCCTGTCCAGAAAAATGCGGGGAGCTCTTGATCGGCATGAAGGGCGTTTCGCTCGAGATACTCGGGCAT
>DBCQ01000005.1:1697-11662 GCA_002293155.1 Burkholderiales bacterium UBA954
CGGCTTCGGCTGCGTTTACGACTTCTCTGGCATTTAGGAGTTTTAGATTGAGTGCCACGGAGAGATGCGAATGAAAGAGCCATGGCTCATTGGTCCACATTGCATCTTGGTAGCGACCAAATAAAGGTAGGCGCTCTGTTATAAACCGATCTAAGACTTCAAGGGCTTGGGCTCGCGTAACGGGCCAGCCAAAACCGGATGCGCTTGCGTCGAGGGTTCCGGGGTGGTCTGAGAATTCGGTGTTCACAAGATCAATCACCGCCCTTGTGATTGCATCGGGCTTAAATCGGGTGGGCTCTGGTATTGGGGGCGGGCCTTTCTTATCAAATGATTCTTGATTTTCAGAATCAAAATTCCAGGCGCCTCCGCTAGGCTTTCCTTGATCCATGAGGACCCCGGTCTTCTCGCGCAGCTCACGGTAGAAATATTCAAGGCGTAGCTGTTTGCGACCCTTAGCATGCGAAGCGAAGTCTCGTACTGTCGAAAAGAAATGACGATCTTCGCGGATATCGAGCGGGCAGCCATGCTCCCTTGCAATTGTTTTGATAGCGGCAAGCACTCGCCAATCCCCCGGCGCTGTCATGACGATGGCCTCTGGTCTGTGAATTTGAATTGACCTACTCAGTTCGGAGGCGAGGGTCTGTAAGTTCTGAGGATCCGTTAGTGAGGTGTAGGAGAGCGGGATCTTGTTGGCTTCGAGTTCTTTTGCAAAATGCCTCATGGCCGATAGAAATACCGCAATGCGTTGCTTTGATGACGACACATGGGTAGATTCTTCGCGGACCTCGGCCATCCAGACCAGATCTTGTGCGCGGTCGAACTGATCAAAGCAGGCGGCTTTGAGATCGAGTTGATCGCCCAGCACGAGGATAAGGTGGCGTTTGGGGCTATTGCCGGCTGGATTTTCTTTGTTCATCGCGGGTTCAACCGCCTAGCAAACGTCGAGCAAGCACGGCTTGCATGTCACGTCGGCCATCGACAATCAGATAAATAGTGACTTTTCTGTCGGTGATACGGTAGACGAGGCGGTAAGGTTTGAAGAAGGTCTGCCGGTATTCTTTGATACCAAGGCCGAGCAGTTCTCTTGGGTGGCTACCGCGTTCCGGGAATCTCGACAAGCTTTCCACAACGTCCATCAGTGCATCCAACACATCGTTGGCGCTCGCGACGCAGTCGAACTCACAGATGTAGTCGTGAATGGCCTCCAGATCCTGCTCCGCACCCTGGGTGAGGAGGACTTCAAACTTGGCAGATTTGCCTGCCATCAGTCTCAGGCCCGCTTAGCGCGAAGACGGGTAACCACATCGGCTGCAGGCTTAACCTTGCCGGCCGCCACATCCTGATTACCAAGTGCAAGAATTTTTAACATGGCGAGTGTTTCTTGGGTCTCTTCGAACGAGGCGACGTCCTGCAGGACAGCCTTGGCTTCGCCATTTTGGGTGATGACCAGCGGCTCGCGCTGCTCTGCAAGTTGCGACAGAACCTCGGCGGCATTCGCTTTGAGGTAGCTGATGGGTTTGACTTGCGATGAGTAGCGCATGATTTTTCTCCAGACTCAAGTGAGTCTTAATATAGTCTTTTAATAGTCTCTTTACAAGGAGGGAAGAAGTGCAAGACTTGGGCCCGCGCATTCGAACGCCGCGTCCGAGCGGCCCGCGGTTTAGTTTAGTCGTGGCTATAAACCTGAATTGGACGATCCTAGCCTTGCGGACTGTTGTGCAACCAACTTGGCGCAAATGGGTCACTTAGAGAGCAGCTCAACATAAGCTTGATAGCTGTAGCTTCTGTTCTTCTTCTGGCCCGTCATCTCAGTAACGATACCGAGATCTTCTAACACCTTGACGGCCGCTGTGGCGGTAGGAAAACTGGTGTCCAGTTGCTGGCGAACGCGCTCAATGGTGAAGCGCGGCATCATCGGCAGCATCTCAAACAATCGGTAACTGGCTGGCCCCGCCTTTGGTGACTGCAGCAGGCGTTTACGGTCCGCTGCTATGAGGCTAGCCACTTCGATAATGCTGTGCTCTGCATCTGCGGCAGCCACGGATACGCCTTCCAAAAAGAAAGTCACCCAGGCCTCCCAATCACCTTCGGAGCGAATGTTCGATAGGCGGCGGTAATACTCGGCCTGATGTTGCTTAAGGTAGCCGCTGAGGTACATCAGCGGCTCGGCAAGCAATCCCCAGTGCTCAAAAAGCGTTGCAATTAGCAGACGGCCAATGCGGCCATTGCCATCCAGAAAAGGATGGATGGTTTCGAACTGTGCATGGATTAGCGCCACCTTCACCATGGGTGGTAAATCGGTCACACCATCATGAATGAATCGCTCCATGTCGGTCAGCAATTGGGGCACATTTTCTGGCGGTGGCGGCACGAACACCGCGTTTCCCGGCCTTGTGCCGCCGATCCAGTTTTGTGAGCGACGCAGTTCCCCTGGCTGCTTGCCTGCGCCTCGAACGCCATTGAGTAATAGGCGATGAGCATCGCACAGCAACCGCACACTGATGGGCAGCCCCTTGGGGTCACGTAACTGCTCTTGAACCAATCGGAAGGCTTGAAGGTAATTCGTGACCTCTTCAACATCGTCAGTGTTGCTCACCTTAAAGCCAGCTTCTTCGTCAAACAGGTCGGTCAGAGTGGCCTGTGTGCCCTCGATCTGCGATGTGAGCAATGCTTCCTTGCGGATCGCGCTGTAAAGCAGCCAGTCCACCGAAGAGACCAAGCCCGACACGCCGGATAGTCGCGCGAGCGCCATCTCTGCCTTGCGGTTCAAGTCCTGATAGACCTCCAATGCTAGGGTTGGATTTTTGGGCGGCAATGAATTAGGCACGAACGCCTGCACCACCTCCCCAAGGGTGGTGGATTTCACATAGGTCCCAGTTGCCCGTTTCATTATTTAAGGTCGCTTTAATTAGATTCCTCAATATTAAAGAATCCTTTAATATATGGCAATATTATTAAAGGATTCTTTAGTAAAGAGTACGCTGCTCGGTCTACGGAGGGTATGTCACGACCAACAAAAAGCCCACTTGCGTGGGCTTTTTGTCGATTGATTGGTGGCGTATGGCGCCTCAGTCTACATGTGGGTATAAACCTGAAATGGACGATCCTGTCCTTCGAGGTACTTCAAAGCTTGACACAGTTAACAAATTTGTTAACATTTGCCTGTGACCTATTCGATCATCTACTACAGCGATCAGGTGCAAGAGGATGTCCTGGCTCTGCCGGACACTTTGCAGGCTCGTTACATTGGTTTGACCGCTCGGATGATCGAGCATGGACCGAACCTTGGGTTGCCGCATACGGATGCCTTGGGGGGAGGGCTATTCGAGCTTAGGTTAAAAGGCGCAGAGGGTATCGCTCGGGTGATGTACTGCTTGATGATCGAACGGCAGATTCTGGTTCTGCATGTATTCGTGAAAAAGACACAAAAAACGCCGCCAAGGGAATTAAGAATTGCAAGGCAACGCATGAAGGAGTTTAAGAAATGACAACGAAGATAAAACCAAAGATGCTTACCCACGATCAGCTCGTGAAGAAGATGATTAAAAAGCCATCGGTTAAGGCGGCTGTGGATGAGCTTAATCGAACCGAATTTGCGATCCTGGACGAGATTCTGGCTGCGAGAAAGGCAGCCGGACTAACCCAGGCGCAGATTGCTAAGCGGATGGGCACCCAGACACCGGCGATTGCGAGACTTGAGAGCGCGCTGGCAACGGGTAAGCATTCCCCAAGCTTGAACACATTAAAGCGCTACGCAGAGGCGTTGGGTAAAAGAGTGGAAGTGCATCTGGTGTAGACCCATGAGAGTGTCTTTCACATGACGTTATTGCCTATATTGAGTCTTCGTTGAGTCATTGATCTGCTCCCGAGGTCTGATCCAACCCAGTCAACAAAAAAGCCCACTTGCGTGGGCTTTTTGTCGATTGATTGGTGGAGCCGGCGGGAATCGAACCCGCGTCCGCAAGTCATCCAAAGACAGTTCTACATACTTAGTCGGTTTATTTAAATTTAACGAAGTGACTTAGCCAACAGACAGGCCGGTCATCCGCGATCCGCTTGTTTTAGGCACCTGACCCACGGCTTATCAGGTGACGATCTGATGTGAATGACGCTGCAGTGGTTTGACCCACCCGGCCCATCAGCGTGCCGTTGCAGCGCTCGCTAGCCCTTAGGCTGCGAGAGCAAAACGCTCGTCGTTGGCGTTTATAGTTTTTCGACTGTATTTACGAGGGAATCGAGCCTCGGTATGCCCTGCGCTTCTTCACTACCCACGTCGAAACCGGGTCGGCCCCAATTTCATTGCGACTATTAAAGATACGACTAGGACGCGCAGTATGCGGTCAAAGTTCCTCTCATTCAAGTAATTTTTTTAGGTGGCCCACACCCATTTACCCTCTAAAGGTGTGTCAGTAAATCATCGGCTGATTCAATGAGAAGATCCGCGCCCCAATCCCGCGGCAGGGGCTCTTGCACCAGATGGCCAAAATCGCAGGCCACCGTCCATGTACCTGCTGCAAAGCCACTCTCGATATCACGCGCGTCGTCGCCCACATAGATCACGGCCTGTGGGGTTAGGTGGAGCGCTCGGATGGCGTGCTCCATCGGCGCTGGATGAGGTTTGGCATGCGGTGTTGTGTCTCCGCTAACCACCACGGCACAGCGATGCCAGAGATCGATTTTTTTTAACAATGGCTCGGTGAATCGAGCGATTTTGTTAGTCACAATGCCCCAGGGAATGTTTTCTGATTCAAGGGCATCAACGACCCGATCCATGCCTGGCCAAAACCGGGTGTTATCTGCAAGACATTGCGAGTAAAACTCCATAAATGAGGCACGCATGGGTTCGTAATCAGGGTGATCGACTCCGATTCCGAGCCCCTGAGTAATCATGCCCCGTGCCCCCTGTGAGACCCAGGGCCTGAGAGCCTCAACCGATAAGGGTGCTAGACCCCTTAATTGCCGCAAGGCGTTCGCAGCCTTTGCAAGATCAGGTGCGGAATCGAGCAGTGTGCCGTCAAGGTCAAATAAGACTGCCCGCTGGCCGTGGCTGTGCCATTGCGTTTTCCAGTGTGGTCTGGGCGTGGGTCTGATCAAGTACGGGCGGGCTTACGATAAGCCATGAGATAGTTCACATCGGTATCGCGACCCAGGCAATAGACCTGCGTAAATGGGTTGTAACTCATGCCAACCATCTGATGAAGGTCTAAGCCCGCATCACGCGCGGCATCTGCAAGCTCTGAGGGTTTTATAAATTTCGCATACTCATGCGTCCCTTTAGGCAAGAGCCGCAAAACGTATTCGGCCCCCACGATTGCAAAGAGAAAACTCTTTGGATTGCGATTGATCGTTGAGAAGAAAACCCAACCGCCTGGTTTTGTCAGTTCCGCGCAGGCCGCGATGGTTGCGCTTGGATCGGGTACGTGCTCCAGCATTTCCATGCAGGTCACCACGTCAAACCGACTTGCCTCACGTTCCGCCAAGGCTTCTGCCGCGATGGCCTCGTAATCGACAGTGACGCCGCTTTCTAGCCCATGGAGCTGCGCAACCTTAAGTGGTTTTTCAGCAAGATCAATGCCTTTGACCTGCGCGCCAAGCTTGGCCATGCTTTCAGCCAAGATGCCACCGCCGCAGCCCACATCAAGAACCTGACGGCCTCGCAACTGGGCAAGCCCATCAATCCAATCAAGCCGCAGGGGGTTGATTTGGTGCAAGGGACGAAACTCGCTGTTGGGGTCCCACCAGCGTGAGGCGAGGCTACTAAATTTTTCGAGTTCTGCGTGATCAACGTTCATGGTGGCGAGCATAAATGAAAAGCCCCGCCTTTTGAGGGCAGGGCTCTGGTCTGAATGGTTAAAGGCTACTTGATATTGCGGGTACCAACGATTTCCAGTTCGACACGGCGATTTTTCGAGCGGCCTTCTGCGGTTTTGTTATCTGCTATCGGCAGCTTTTCTCCCTTACCTTCGGTATAGATGCGGGCAGCAGGAATTCCCTTGCTCACAATGTAGGCCTTCACGGCCGCCGCGCGTCGCTCGGAGAGTTTCTGGTTGTAGGTATCGGAGCCAACGGAGTCGGTATGACCTACCGCCACAATAACCTCCAGGTTCAAGGATCTCGCCTCATCGACAAGCCGATCCAGCACGGCTTTACCCTCAGGTTTAACGATTGCGCGATCAAAGTCGAAAAGGGTGTCGCCTTTCAGACTGATTTTCTCTACGACAGGTTTAGGTGGAGGAGGTGGGGGTGGCTTCACCGCGGGGGCTGCCACGGGGGCTGGTGGCGGAACAACAGCTTTTTTGGGGACCAGATCTGGGTCACACTCTTCGGTGGCCATCTGGGGTGTCCAGTAGCCCGTGCGCCAGCAGAGGCCAAATCCGCTCTTCACAGTGCCCCCCAGAGACTGGACATAGCCGTTGGCCTGGGCGGGCGCTTGCGCATGTGCGACCCCAATGCCTGCGACCAGGCTGGCCGAGGACAAGGCGACTGCGCAGAGCAGACGAGAAATCGTGGATCTGGTCATAAAACCCCCTTTAGATTTTTGCAAAAATCACCACTCAATGAGTCTTTACGGGTCAAAAACTGACCTCGTTTAGAGGGCTCTTTTGTACCGTACCCAAGGCCTCATTTTGCCACAGGCGACGTGGATTAAAAAGGTAAAATCTCTGCATGGAATCATTTGCTAAAGAAACCCTGCCAATTAGCCTTGAGCAGGAGATGCGCCGCTCTTACCTTGATTACGCCATGAGCGTAATTGTGGGCCGAGCCCTCCCCGATGTACGTGATGGTTTAAAGCCGGTTCACCGGCGTGTGCTCTTTGCGATGCACGAGCTCAACAACGACTGGAACCGGCCTTACAAAAAGTCGGCCCGTATCGTGGGCGATGTTATTGGTAAGTACCACCCGCATGGCGATTCAGCGGTCTACGACACGATTGTTCGAATGGCTCAGGATTTTTCTCTGCGCTATATGCTCGTTGATGGCCAGGGTAACTTTGGCTCGGTCGATGGGGACAACGCAGCAGCGATGCGCTACACCGAGATCCGTTTATCCAAGATCGCGCATTCGCTTTTAGAAGATCTTGATAAAGACACCGTCGATTTTGGGCCCAATTACGATGGCAGCGAGAAAGAGCCTCTAATTCTTCCTGCTCGTGTTCCGAATCTCCTGATTAACGGCAGCTCGGGTATCGCGGTGGGGATGGCGACCAATATTCCGCCACATAACCTCTCAGAGGTTATCGAGGGCTGCCTAAAGGTGCTCGAGAACCCCGAGATCACCGTCGATGAACTGATCGACCTAATTCCTGCGCCCGATTTTCCAACTGCAGGAATTATCTATGGTCTGACGGGGGTCCGTGAGGGCTATCGAACGGGCCGTGGTCGCGTGGTGATGCGGGCGAAAACACATTTTGAAGATATTGATAAAGGGTCGCGTCAGGCCATCATCGTCGACGAGCTGCCCTATCAGGTCAATAAGCGCACGCTGCTTGAGCGTATCGCCGAGCATGTCAATGAAAAGCGTATTGAAGGCATCTCAGACATCCGCGATGAATCAGATAAATCGGGCATGCGGGTTGTGATTGAACTCAAGCGTGGCGAGGTTCCCGAGGTTGTGCTTAATAACCTCTACAAGAACACACAGCTGCAAGACACCTTTGGCATGAACATGGTGGCATTAATTGATGGCCAGCCACGCACCTTAAATCTCAAGCAGATGATTGCGGCCTTTATTGATCATCGCCGCGAGGTGGTGACACGCCGCACAGTCTTCGAGCTGCGTAAGGCCCGAGATCGTGGCCACATCTTGGAAGGCCTAGCGGTTGCAGTCTCCAACATGGATGACATGATTGCTTTAATCAAGGGGTCGGCCACCCCAGTGATTGCGAAGCAGGAATTGATGGCGCGCAACTGGCAGGCGAGCCTCGTGCAGGAACTTCTTGCCCGGGCGACAGAGCGCACCGTGTCGGAAGCCTTTAGGCCAGAGGGCATCAGCGAGGCCTTTGGGCTAAAAGCCGATGGCTACAAGCTTTCGGATATCCAGGCGCAGGAAATTCTGCAGATGCGTTTGCAGCGTTTAACCGGCCTTGAGCAAGACAAGATTGTTCAAGAGTACAAAGAGGTTATCGAGCGAATCGCCGATCTCTTAAATATCTTGGCAACGCCTGCCCGAATTATTTCCATCATTTCCGAAGAACTTATTGCCGTTCGAAACGAGTTTGGCAATGCACGTCGTAGCGTAATTGAGGTTAATGCAGAGGAGTTGCAGACCGAGGATTTGATCACCCCGCAGGATATGGTGGTGACACTTTCACATACGGGCTACATCAAGAGCCAGCCGCTATCTGAATATCGGGCCCAGCGACGCGGTGGCCGCGGAAAGCAGGCTGCTGCAACCAAAGAAGACGACTGGATTGATCAGCTCTTTATTGCCAACACTCACGACATGATCCTTGCATTTTCTGATCGTGGCCGTGTCTACTGGTTAAAGGTCTGGGAAGTCCCGCAGGGCAGCAGAACATCTCGGGGCAAGCCCTTGGTCAATGTATGGCCGCTTGAGCCGGGTGAGAAGATCACTGTGGTTTTACCGGTCAAGCAGTTCGATGAGGACCGCTATGTATTTATGGCGACCGCCCTGGGTACGGTAAAGAAAACGCCGCTAGCAAGCTTCTCGCGGCCAATGAAGCGGGGAATTATTGCGGTAAGCCTTGACGATGGCGATCATTTGATTGGTGCCGCGATTACGGATGGCCATCATGATGTGATGCTCTTTTCAGACGCAGGCAAGGCGGTTCGGTTCGATGAAACCGATGTTCGCCCTATGGGCCGGGAGGCCCGTGGCGTACGCGGCATGATGCTGGAGAATAAGCAGCGCGTTATTTCAATGCTGGTTGCAGAAAGCGAAATTCAATCGGTCTTAACAGCGACTGAAAATGGATTTGGTAAGCGCACCCCGATTGCGGAGTACACCCGGCATGGCCGTGGCACCAAGGGCATGATCGCGATTCAGACATCTGAACGTAACGGCAAGGTCGTAGGAGCGGTGCTGGTCGATCCAAACGACGAAATTATGCTGATTACTGATAAAGGCGTTTTGGTCCGCACGCGTGTCTCAGAGGTGCGTGAGATGGGCCGTGCTACCCAGGGCGTTACTCTGATTGCGGTCGATGATGGCAGCCAGTTAGCGGGCTTGCAGCGGATTGTCGAGAGCGATGTGCCCGAGGGTGAGGGCGCCGATGGTGAGGTAGTTGCGGGCGAAGATACAGACGATCTCTCCGAGGGAAGTAACGAGCAAGGCAATGCCCCGGCCGTATAACTTCGCAGCCGGTCCTGCAATGCTGCCCGAAGCGGTATTGCAGCGGGCAGCCCAAGAGATGCTCGACTGGCACGGATCGGGCATGTCGGTGATGGAGATGTCTCACCGCGGTGCTGCGTATCTCAGCCTATTTGAAAAAGTAATGGCGGATTTTCGTAGGCTCTTATCTCTGCCTGCGAATTACAAGATCTTATTCATGCAGGGTGGCGCTACAGCCCAGAATGCACTCGTACCTTTGAACCTATTGGGTGCGAATCGAAAAGCGGATTACGTCAATACCGGCCACTGGTCGACAAAATCGATTGGAGAGGCGCGGCAATACGGTGATATTCATGTCGCAGCCACTGCGGAGGCCGCGAGAGTAAACCCTGTGAGTCAGCATGCCTACACTTATATTCCTGATGCTAAGGAGTGGAAGGTGCGGCCAGAGGCCTCTTACCTTCATATCTGTGGCAACGAAACCATCGGGGGTGTGGAGTATTGGCAATGGCCAGATTTAAAGTCGCTTAGCGCGCCGGATGTGCCCCTCGTTGTTGATATGTCATCCCATATTTTGTCGCGGCCTATGGATTTCTCGCAGTTTGCCCTGGTCTATGGTGGGGCGCAGAAAAATCTTGGAATCAGTGGGTTGACCTTTGTCATCCTTGATGAGC
>DBCQ01000005.1:11818-14905 GCA_002293155.1 Burkholderiales bacterium UBA954
CAAGGCGGTGCGGCCGCTATGGGCCAACGAAATGCCGAGAAGGCTAGTCTGCTCTACAGGTTTCTCGATGAATCGAGTTTCTATCAGACCCGGGTTGCAGTGAATGCACGGTCGTTTATGAATGTACCCTTCTACCTACCCGATGATCGGCTCTACGAACCTTTTCTTCGCGGGGCGCAGGACAGGAGTTTGCTGAGCTTAAAAGGACATAAGGCCGTGGGTGGGTTGCGTGCGAGTCTTTATAACGCCATGCCGATTGAGGGGGTTCGTGCCCTTCTGGCCTGGATGACCGAGTTCGAAAAGGAGCAGGCATGACACCTGAAGAACTCCAAGACTTTAGAAATCGTATCGATGCGATTGATGATGAGCTGGTTCGCTTGCTTGCAAGCCGCGCAACACTCGTGCAGGAGGTGGGCAGGCGTAAGCACCTGACGGGCGCGCCTGTGTTTCGCCCCGAGCGTGAGGTGTCCATCATCGAGCGGATGGTCTCACTGAACCAAGGCCCGCTTCCCCCTGACTCTATTGCAGCGATCTGGCTTGAGATCATTTCGGGCTGTCGTGCACTTGAACGTGTGATGCGGGTCTCGTATCTTGGGCCTGCGGGCACCTATAGCGAGCAGGCGGTACGTACACTCTTTGGCCATCAGGTTGAGATGGTTCCCTGTACTACGATGGATGAGGCGATTCGAGAAGCCGAAGCTGGTGCAGTTGATTGTGCCCTGCTACCTGTTGAGAACTCTACCGAGGGAACAGTGGGCCGCACCTTAGATATCTTGCTGCGCACGCCGCTTAAGATCTCTGCAGAGATTTCGCTTCCGATTCATCACAGCCTCTTGCAAAAAGAGGGCAAGCGTGAGGCTATTCGATCAATCGCGGCCCATCCTCAGGCACTTGGCCAGTGCCAACGCTGGCTCGATGAGAATTTTCCTGGTGTGGTCCGCCTGCCTGTTGCAAGCAATGGCCATGCGGCGGAGATCGCATCAAAGGACCCATCGGTAGCGGCCATCGCGGGCCAGCTAGCCGCGCAACATTACGGTCTGCAGTCGGTTGCAGAGCGGATTGAGGACGACCCCAACAACCGTACACGTTTTGCCGCGATCGGAGACTTCACCCCACAGGCCTGTGGGGTGGATCAGACCTCTCTGATTCTCTCGGTGCCGGATAAAGCGGGTGCAGTCGTCTCATTGATTGAACCCCTAGCGCGCCATGGTGTGTCGATGAAGCGATTTGAATCTCGGCCGGCGCGACAGGGTGCGTGGGAATATTATTTCTATCTCGATCTCGTTGGACACCGGCAGGATTCAAATGTCGCGCTTGCGCTTGCCGAGATTCGACAGCGCGCAGCGTTCTATAAAGAGCTGGGCTCCTACCCGTTGTTTGATCGTTTAACAACCTAAGCCAAGACAGGCACAGGGATCACAGACATGAATAACCCTAGCGAGCGGGCACCGGAGTACGTGCGTGGTATCGCGCCTTATCAGGGCGGCCGGCCAATTTCTGAGATTGCCCGTGAATATGGGTTTCAAGAAGCCGATATCGTGAAGCTCGCATCAAACGAAAACCCGCTGGGTATGAGCCCAAAGGCTAAGCAGGCCATGCTGGCGGCGGCGAGTGATCTTGGCCGCTATCCGGACGGCAATGGCTTTGAACTAAAAGCGGCGATCGCGAAGCGTTTTTCTTTGCCCCAGGAATGGATCACCCTAGGAAATGGTAGTAACGATATTCTGGAGCTTGCTGCCCACGCATTTTTGCAGCCTGATCGTGAGTCACTCTATAGCCAGCACTCATTCGCGGTCTACGCACTTGCCACCCAGGCTACCGGTGCCAAGGCAGTGGTCACGCCGGTAACGCAGGGCTTGGGCCATGATCTCTTTGCAATGCGCCGTGCAATTACGCCTCGCACAGGAATTGTCTGGGTGGCAAACCCAAATAATCCAACGGGCACTTTTATCCCTGCGGCCGAGCTTCGTGCCTTTATTGCAGATGTTCCCTCGCAGGTCTTGGTTATTCTTGATGAGGCCTACACGGAATACCTCACGGCAGCCGATCGCTACAACGCATTTGATTGGGCGGCTGAGTTCCCCAACCTCTTAGTGTCGCGTTCGTTTTCAAAGGCCTATGGCTTAGCAGGCCTTCGCATTGGTTTTGGTGTGGCCCAGCCCGGCATCACCGATCTGCTTAACCGGATTCGTCAGCCTTTTAATGTCAATTCAATGGCGCAGGCCGCAGCCGCAGCCGCATTATTTGATGAGGAATTTCTCAAACGATCACAGCGCGTGAACCAAGAGGGCCTTGCCCAGCTGGCCAGTGCCATAAGTTCCATGGGTCTGAGTTTTATTCCTTCCTGGGGGAATTTCCTACTTGTAAAGGTAGGAGATGCGCCCGACGCGGGTCTGGGGCTATTTAAGGCCCTGCTCGCCAAAGGTGTGATTACGCGGCCGGTTGCAAATTATGATCTACCGCAGTGGCTTCGCATCTCTGTTGGTACGTCCGAGGAAAATGAAAAATGTATCGCCGCAATGAAAGCGGTTCTACCCAGCCTGCGGAGTGCTGCGTGAGCCGTCTACTCGTGGACAACCTGGTGGTCATTGGTACGGGGTTCATGGGGGCATCGCTCGCTGCTGCAGTAAAGTCAAGAGGCCTTGCGCGGCAGGTGATTGGAATTGACCCCGCAGAGGCTCAGCGCGCTAAATTATTAGGCTTTATTGATCAGGTGATCGATCGTGTGGATAGACTTGCCGATTCGAGTGTCGCGAAGGCCGGCTCTCTTGCTGTGGTGATCGCGTCGCCGGTGCCAACGTTTAACCAGATTCTGGGTGACCTTCAGAAATCTGCGCATCGAGGTAGTCTCCCACTCCAATGGATAACGGATATCGGTAGCACCAAGCGGAGTCTAATTTCTGCGGTAGAAAATAACCTCACCGATCTTGCTGCGTTGTTTGTGTCCTCACATCCGATGGCGGGCTCTGAAAAGCAGGGCGCTGCGGATGCAGATTCAAACCTCTTTCAGGGGGCGCGTGTATTGATGAGCCGTCTGCCGCGCACCACCGATGACACTTTCAATGCGGTCGAAGAATTCTGGGTGGC
>DBCQ01000005.1:15110-17957 GCA_002293155.1 Burkholderiales bacterium UBA954
GCCTCTTCACCAGAGTTATGGGCGGATATTTTTCTCGATAATCGGGACTCGCTGCTACTCTCGTGCTCGCAGTGGTCGCTACAGGTTGCGGCTATTGAGTCGGCAATTCGAGATGCTGATCGCGATCGCCTGATCGACCTACTTCGTGAGGCGAGTCAGTGGCGTAAAGGCTTTCAGTAATGCTCTATCCCAATTCGATTGTGTTGACGCCGCGCGCGGCGGCCTGTGGTGAGGTGGTACTGCCAGGAAGTAAAAGTATCTCTAATCGGATGCTTCTGCTCGCAGCGCTTGCGGACGGCGTGACGCGATTGCATCGGGTGCTGGACTCCGATGACACCCGGGTCATGATTGATTCGTTAGGAAAACTTGGTGTTGTATTTGGTGAGTCGTCAGGCGCGCTCACCAATGCGGGTGCCCATCCGCAGCCCAATGAAGATAACAACATTTTAGAGATAAGGGGTGTGGCGGGCCGGTTTCCAAATACAGGGTCTGCACAAGCGCCACTGCAATTATTTGTTGGTAACTCGGGCCTCACGATTCGAACACTGGTACCTGCGATTGTTGCGTCTTTATCGCAGACAGGCGGTTGCGTTGAGATTCGTGGTGTCGCCCGCATGCATGAGCGGCCGATTGCTGATCTGGTCAATGGCCTGCGGGCTATCGGTGCGGGGATTGATTATCTAGGCGAAGAGGGCTTTCCGCCCCTGCGTATCCGGGGTGTTCGGCTGATGCCAGCTTCTGTGATCACGGTAAAGGGCTCAACGTCAAGCCAGTTCCTCACAGGGCTAATGCAGGCTGCACCGTTGATGGCGATGCAGTGGAATCAGCCGATTTGCCTAGAGGTTGAGGGTGAATTAATTAGTAAACCGTATATTGAAATCACCCGCGCAGTGCTAAAGAGGTTTGGTGTGGATGTCACATCGAGACAGACCCAGTCGCTCTCTTACGAAATCGCGCCGCAAAGCATCTGTGCCGCCGGTGATCTGATTGTCGAAGGAGATGCCTCATCGGCCTCTTATTTCCTGGCGGCCGGTGCAATCGGTGGTGGACCAGTTCGGGTCATTGGTGTTGGCCGCGACAGCGTTCAGGGCGATATTGGTTTTGCGAATGCCTTGGAGCAGATGGGGGCCGTAGTGCGTTGGGGCCCAGACTGGATTGAAGCCGCACATCCAAAGCATGCCGGTTCAGTGTCGCCCCAGCTCAGCGGGATTGATCTCGACTGCAATGCAATTCCTGATGCGGCGATGACCCTCGTGGTCTGCGCACTGTTTGCCAGTGGCCCAACGACGCTTCGCAATATTGGATCTTGGCGCGTAAAGGAGACCGACCGAATTCTGGCGATGGCCACGCAATGTCAGAAGCTCGGAGTGAAGGTGCAATGGGGCGACGACTGGATTCGGATTGAGCCTTCTGGGCAACTCACGCCAGCGAGCATTGAAACCTATGACGACCATCGGGTGGCAATGTGCTTTTCTTTGGCGAGTTTCGGCAATGCCACCATCCGAATTCTCGATCCCGGCTGTGTGGCGAAGACCTTCCCCAGATTCTTCGAAGTCTTCTCCAATCTCTGCGCCCAGGCCGTCCCCGTATTGGCCATCGATGGGCCTACCGCCTCGGGCAAGGGAACAATCGCGAGCATGGTCGCCATGGATCTTGGGTTTGGCTACCTCGATAGCGGTGCGCTCTATCGAATTGCCGCCCTCGCAGCCCGCGAGGCCGGTATCTCGGACGATGATGAGCAGGCGCTCGCTTCTATCGCAACGGATATGGATATTGAGTTTCTTGGCCAGACCATTCTCCTGGATGGGGTGAATATTAGCCAGGCCATCCGGGCTGAGGAGGTTGGTATCTTGGCTTCCAAAATCGCGGTCTACCCTTCCGTGCGGGGGGCGCTCTTGTTGCGCCAACGTGATTTTGCAAGGCGACCAGGCCTTGTCGCCGATGGTCGAGATATGGGCACCGTGGTCTTTCCCAGGGCTCGCCTCAAGGTGTTTCTCACCGCTACCGCCCGGGCGAGGGCCCAAAGACGCTATAAGCAATTGATTGATAAGGGTTTTTCTTGTAACCTTGACGATCTTTCGGCCGATTTGGAGGCACGAGATGCTCGGGATGCCTCCCGAGCAGTTGCTCCTTTAAAACCGGCACCAGGCGCGGTGGTGATTGATTCCACCGACCTATCGATCGATCAGGTGGTGCAAGCAGTGGTTAATGCATGGCATTGCGTTTCCGTTCAAGAGACCGGCCAGCTGACCTAGCTGCACTTTTTTTAACTCCGCCGTCTGTCTGATGGCGTGCTTTATGACTCTTTGTCGGAAATCTTTTATTAATGTCCCAACAACTTAACCAACTTGGTGAAATCGCCAAAAACGCTGCCCCCAACTCTTTTGCTGCAATGTTTGCAGAATCCATCGCCCGCCAGGAAATGCGCGCAGGCGAAGTCATCACCGCAGAGGTGGTGCGGGTTGACCAGAACCATGTGGTGGTCAACGCCGGATTGAAATCTGAAAGTTTCATTCCTCTAGAAGAATTTTTTAACGATGCAGGCGAAGTCGATGTCAAAGAAGGTGACTTCGTCTCGGTTGCAATCGAGGCCCTCGAAGATGGCCGCGGTGAAACACGTTTGTCCCGTGACCGCGCCAAGCGACTGGCGGCCTGGGTCAGCCTTGAGCAGGCCTTGGAAAGCGGTGAGACTGTTATCGGTACGGTAACCGGTAAGGTAAAAGGTGGACTCACCGTGATGACCAACGGTATCCGCGCCTTCTTGCCCGGATCGCTTGTCGATACGCGCCCAATTAAAGACACATCCCACATTGAGGGCAAGACCCTCGACTTCAAGGTGATCAAGCT
>DBCQ01000005.1:18044-21981 GCA_002293155.1 Burkholderiales bacterium UBA954
GCAAAGCTCATGGAGAACCTCAAAGAGGGCTCAACCGTTACGGGCGTTGTGAAGAACATTACCGATTACGGCGCATTTATCGATTTGGGTGGTATCGATGGCCTGCTGCACATCACCGATATGGCCTGGCGTCGTGTTCGTCATCCGTCTGAAGTGCTCACCGTTGGCCAGGAAGTAACGGCGCGGGTATTGCGTTACGACCAGGATAAGAACCGGGTCTCGCTTGGCGTGAAACAGCTTGGCGACGACCCTTGGGATGGGATTGGTCGACGCTACCCCCAGGGCACCCGTATGTTTGGCAAAGTCACCAACATTACCGACTACGGTGCGTTCGTTGAGATCGAGCCCGGTATTGAGGGTCTCGTCCACGTCTCAGAAATGGACTGGACTAACAAGAACGTGAACCCAGGAAAAGTCGTTCAGGTGGGCGACGAAGTCGAAGTGATGGTGCTTGAGATTGATGGCGAGCGCCGTCGTATTTCCTTGGGTATGAAGCAGTGCCGTGCTAATCCATGGCATGAGTTCGCGGCAGGCCACAATAAGGGCGACAAGGTCAAAGGCCAGATCAAATCGATCACCGACTTCGGCGTGTTTATCGGGCTGCCTGGCAACATCGATGGCCTAGTTCACCTGTCGGATCTCTCCTGGAATGAAACCGGCGAAGAGGCCGTGCGTAACTTCAAAAAGGGTGATGAGCTCGAGGCGGTTGTATTAGCCATTGATGTTGAGCGTGAGCGTATCTCTCTTGGCGTGAAGCAGCTCGATGGAGACCCGTTTACCTCCTATGTCTCGCGCTTTGAGAAGGGTGCCATTGTGAAAGGTACTGTGAAAGCCGTTGATGCGAAGGGCGCCACGATCCTGCTGGATACCGATGTAGAAGGCTATCTGCGGGCAAGCGAGATTTCTCGTGAGCGGATTGAAGACGCGACCAAGGTAATGGCCGAAGGCGATACGGTCGAGGCGATGGTGGTCAACGTCGATCGCAAGACACGCACCATTAACCTCTCGATCAAGGCAAAAGATTCTGCCGAGACCGCAGAGACGATGCAGAAGATGCAGGCCGAGACAACAGGCGCTGCGGGCACCACAAGCCTCGGCGCGCTCTTGCGTGCCAAGCTTGATGACCAGGGTACCAAAGAGTAATTCTTTGGCCCCCGAAATCAGTGTCTCGTGATTCAACCTGATGGCTGTCAATGACAAAGTCTGAATTGATCGCTCGGCTTGCCGAGCGATTGAATCAGAGGGGAACGCCGCTCGCCGCCCGCGATTGTGAGTTCGCCGTCAAAACCCTTCTCGATGCGATGGCTGAAGCCATGGGCCATCGGCATCGCATTGAGATTCGGGGTTTTGGAACCTTCTCGTTGTCGCACCGGCCGGCGCGGGTTGGCCGAAATCCAAAGTCTGGCGAACAGGTTCGGGTTCCCGAAAAGCGGGTGCCGCACTTTAAGCCGGGGAAGGATCTGCGCGAGCGCGTTGATCTTCCGGTGAGTGGTGCGGGACCTAGCGCACAGTCCTAACTTTACGAATTAATCACCCCGCCATGCGTCTGCTTTCATTCATCACGCGCATTGCGCTGTTTCTCCTGGTGCTGGTGTTTGCCTTGGCCAATACCCATCTGGTGAAATTGACCCTTGTGCCCGGAATTGAGGGGCTTATATTTGAGGCCCCGATGGTGGTCTGGCTCTTGGGTAGTTTTGCTCTGGGCGTAGCGGCCTGCTTTCTGTTTTTATTGCCGACCCTCGTGGCTGCATGGCGTCGATCGAATTAACGGCGGAGTACTGGTTTGGAAATTGATCTCGTCTGGCTCTTGGTATTACCACTGCTCTTCGCGCTGGGCTGGATGACGGCCCGTTATGACCGTGGGCAGCAGCGTCGCGAGGTGAGACATGTGCCGCAGGATATTTTGCAGGGACTGTCTGCGACACTCTCTGATGATTTTCAGTCGGCGACAGACCACCTACTCTGTGCGGCGCGTTCTGCGCCGGATTCAACCGAGCTCCATCGGGCCGTTGGTAACCTCTACCGTAAGCGTGGCTTAATTGATCGCGCAATTGAGGTCCATGAGTCAGCGATTCAGCACCCCGAGATGCGCGATCAGGACCGCACCGGTTTAATGTTAGATCTTGGCCGTGACTATCTTGCAGCAGGGCTTTTTGATCGAGCTGAGTTGGTGTTGCAGGAACTGGTGGGCGATGACAGTGTGTCGGATACGAATAAAAACGCCGCACGTCTTCTATTAATGAATATTGCGCAGCGGACCCGTGACTGGTCACAGGCGATCGGCTGGGCCCAGGCCATTTACGAACACCAAGGCAGCTTCGGTGCCCATGACTATGCGCAGCTGATGGGTCACTTCTATTGTGAGGTGGCAGTCTCGGCAATAAAGTCGAATCGCGCGGACGACGCCAGGATTGCGCTGTCGCAGGCTGAGAAGTTCGCCTCTCCCGGGCCATGGAAGCGTGTAGCCTTAATTCGGGAGCAGATGAATTACGCACAAACTAACAACGCGCAGGCTGCGGACACGCAACACCTGACGGCCTGTAAAGTCTGTGGTTTTCGAAGTCAGCAGACCTATTGGCAGTGTCCGGGCTGTCACCACTGGGATAGTTTCGCTGCGGCGAAATCTTAAGGAGAGACATCTTGCAATCGTTTGGTCAGGCAAAAGTCTTGGTGGTGGGTGATGTGATGCTCGACCGATACTGGTTTGGGGATGCCGAGCGAATCTCGCCGGAGGCCCCTGTCCCTGTGGTGCGAATTCAGGAATCAGACGAGCGCCTGGGTGGTGCGGCCAACGTGGCGCGCAATATTGCGGCCCTCGGTGCCCAGTCGCTCTTGATGGGTGTGGTGGGCGATGATGAGGCGGGTAAGAGTATTCATGCTCTGATTAAAAAATTAGGCATACAGGATCATGTCTTTGACGATCGTCAAGCCAAAACAACTGTCAAGCTGCGGGTGCTCGCCCGGCAGCAGCAGTTACTGCGGGCTGATTTTGAATCCGCACCCGATCACGAGGTCTTGATCGAGAAGCTTGATCATTTTAAGGCGCTCTTGTCGGGTCTGCAGGCGGTGGTCTTGTCTGACTACGGCAAGGGGGGCCTACTCCATATTAAAGAGATGATTCGTGCGGCACGGGCACAGGGCGTACTGACCCTTGTTGACCCAAAGGGCAATGATTTTTCTCGCTATCAGGGTGCGAACGTCTTAACGCCGAATCGTGCTGAATTTATGCAGGTTGTAGGCCACTGCAAGACCGAGGCCGAGATGACCGAAAAGGCCCATGGCCTGCGCAGTAGCCTAGCGCTCGATCATTTATTAGTGACACGCTCGGAAGAGGGGATGAGTCTCTACACGACGGCCGCAGGCCGGCCTCAAGAGATTCACGTGCCAGCCCGTGCCCGTGAGGTCTTTGATGTGAGTGGCGCGGGAGACACCGTGATTGCGACCCTAGCCGTAATGTTGGCGGTTAACCGGGAGATCGGCAGCGCAGTTGAAATGGCCAATCGTGCGGGTGGAATTGTTGTGGGTAAACTGGGGACTGCCACTATTACGGCAGAAGAACTTTTTTCGGAAGGCCACTCATGACCATTATCGTGACCGGTGCGGCGGGTTTTGTTGGTAGCAATCTGGTGGCTGCGCTCAATCAGGCGGGCGAGAACCGAATTATTGCGGTTGATGAACTAACCCAGGCGGATAAGTTTAAAAATCTGGTCGATTGCGAGCTCATGGATTATCTCGATAAAGATGATTTCATTGACCGCATCGAATCCGGACAGTTCGGTAAGACCTCTCTAAAGCCCACCAAGTCTGGGAAGATCGCATCGACCATGAATCCCCTCGGTGTGACGGCGATCATGCATCAGGGGGCCTGTTCCGACACAATGGAGACAGACGGCCGCTTTATGATGGATAACAACTTTCGCTACTCTAGAATTCTGTT
>DBCQ01000005.1:22085-48720 GCA_002293155.1 Burkholderiales bacterium UBA954
GCTGAGGCACCCTTAAATATCTACGGCTACTCCAAATTCTTGTTTGATCAAATGGTTCGGCCGATGTTGGCCTCGAACGGTGGGTCGGGTCTCAGCGCGCCGGTTGTGGGGTTTCGCTACTTTAATGTCTATGGGATGCGCGAGCAGCACAAGGGCCGAATGGCATCGGTCGCATTTCATCACTTTAATCAATACCTCACTCACGGCAGAGTCAAGCTCTTCGAGGGCCACGATGGCTGGAAGGCCGGCGAGCAGGAGCGGGATTTTGTCAGTGTTGAAGATGTGGTGAAGGTGAACCTACACTTTCTCAATAAGGCCTTAGCAGGCCAATCGACGAGCGGAATCTATAACCTCGGCACGGGCCGCGCACAGGCCTTCAATGAGGTTGCGCAGGCGGTGATTAACGCTATTGATGAGGCCAAGGCGGCCCGAAAGCGCAGCAATCCCACGGCGGGTTTCAAGAAGAAAACGGTTGCACAGCTCGTTAGTGAGAAGAAGATCGAATACATACCATTTCCGGATGATCTCAAAGGAAAGTATCAGAGCCATACCCAGGCCGATTTAACACGGCTACGAGGGGCGGGTTATCGCGCGAGATTTCTCTCGGTTCAAGAGGGTGTTAGTCGTTATGTCAACGCACGCCTTACCACTTCTTAAATACCGTCTCGCGCTCTATGGGCAGCTGGCGCGAATTGATAAGCCTATCGGCACACTGTTGTTGCTATGGCCAACCCTCTGGGCGCTCTGGTTTGCTGCAGGCGGATTTCCGGATATTCCTCGCCTAATTGTATTTGTGCTTGGTACCTTTCTGATGCGCTCTGCGGGCTGCGTATTAAATGATATTGCCGATCGAAAATTTGATGGCAAGGTCAAACGTACAAAACAGCGGGTGCTGGCAAGTGGAAAGGTCTTCCTGTGGGAGGCTATCGTGCTGGCCTTGGTGCTCTTAGGTTGCGCGGCCTTGCTTCTACTCTTTCTCAATGATCTCGCCGTGCAGTATGCGTTTACTGCAGTGTTTATTGCGGCTATCTATCCCTACTTCAAACGATTTTTTGCGATCCCGCAGGCGATTCTCGGCATTGCCTTTGGCTTCGGTGTGCTCATTGCCTTTGCGGACACCCAGGGCCAGGTGCCTCCGGTTGCCTGGATCATGTTTCTCGGAAATTTTTTCTGGGCAATTGCCTATGACACGGTCTACGCGATGGTCGATAGGGATGATGATGTCAAGCTCGGCCTACGAAGTAGTGCGATCACCTTTGGCCAGTTCGATCTGATTGCAGTGGGCCTATGTTATGCACTCTTTATGTGGTGCATGCTAATTGTGGGCCAGTCCCTGCCGGGCCCGGGCGGGAGCCACCTCTTGTATTGGCTTGGCTGGTTTGTAACGGCGGGATTATGCGGACTATTTGTTTTCAAAATTCGTGCGCGTGATCGGGATCAGTGCTTTGCGGTATTTCGTGCAAACAATTACGTAGGCATTCCCTTTCTCATCGCCCTGATGCTACAGCTTGGCTTTTAGTCTAAAGAATCTATTTAAATTCATTGGACAGGTCGTGGCCCCGATCACGGGCCGCCTGCAATGCCTTGGCAACGATTGTCATAAACTGATCCTGCTCAAGGCTCGCCAAGGCCGCTGCCGTAGTTCCCCCCTTTGATGTCACCTTCGCGCGCAGCACGGCGGGCGCCTCTCCAGAGGATTCGAGTAGGCTGATTGCACCCTTCATCGTCTCGATGGCGAGTTGCTCTGATTGCGAACTGGTTAGCCCAAGGGCGGTGCCTGCCTCGGTGAGCGCCTCAATAAAACGAAATACATAAGCTGGTCCTGAACCCGACAGGGCTGTTACCGCATCCATGAGGCCTTCTTGGTCAATCCAGACGGTTTTACCAACGGCATTCATGAGAGCCTGTGCCTGCGCTCTTGCTGCGCTCGAGACGCTGGGGTGCGCGAATAGTCCGGTGATTCCTTGGGCGACGAGTGCGGGGGTATTGGGCATGGCGCGCACGATATGGCTGTTGCCGCACCAGCGATGAATTGCATCGATCGAGATGCCTGCCGCAATCGAGAGCAGCATCGAGTGGCTGAGCACCGCACGAAAGGCTGGCGCTGCACTCTGGCAGGCCTCTTGCATTTGCTGTGGCTTAACAGCAAGCACCGACCAGGTCACCGCCTTTGCATTCAGAAGTGTTTCAGGGCATTCCGTAGCGCTGACCGTAAATTCGATTCCGTTTGACCGCATCTCGGCATTGAATCGACTCTTGAGTGTCTCTTGCGCCTTAGGCTCTGGCTCAAGGATATGGAGGTGCGCAATCGAGGCCTTGCTGGATAAGAGGCCACCGATCAATGCGGTTGCCATATTGCCGCCACCCACAAATAGGAGATTCATTGCGCATCCTTTTTCAGAAACTCTCTAACCCGAACCCCGAGGAGATGGAGACTCACGAAGTAGACGAGAGCGGCGATTAACAGAATTAAGGCAAGCCAAACGATTCGAAGTATGGGTGAAGTGGCAAGCCCTGACCAGTCAAGTTCAAGGGCGATGCCACCAATCACAACTCCCATGAGGGTGGCACTCAGTAGGATTCGCAAGACAAAGCCGAACCAGCCCCGGGTTGGTGTGTAGATGCGGCGTTTTTGTAGACCCCGAAGCAGCAGTAAGGCGTTGGCACAGGCGGCAAGACTCGTCGCCAGGGCAAGCCCTGCGTGGGCGAATAGAGGTACGAAAATCAGGTTCAGTAATTGGGTCAGGATTAAGGTAAAGAGTGCAATCTTGACTGGGGTCTTAATATTCTGCTGCGCGTAGAACCCAGGTGCGAGCACCTTGATCGCGATTAATCCCACGAGCCCTACTGAATAGCCCACCATCGCCTGCGAGGTCATGATCAGATCCTGGTGGTCAAATTTCCCGTAATGAAATAACACAGCGGTTAGTGGTATTGCCAACACGGCAAGGCCGATAGCGGCAGGAATGGCAAGCACGAAAACGAGCCTCATGCCCCAATCAATCAACTGATTGGTGCGTTGTTGATCGTTATTGCTATTTGCGTTTGTCAGACTTGGCAGTAACACGGTTCCGAGCGCAACACCGAGAAGTGCAGTTGGAAACTCCATTAGCCGATCTGCAAACGAGAGCCAAGACACGCTGCCCGACTCAAGCCGAGCTGCAATATGGGTGTTAATGATCAGGCTCACCTGTGCGACGGATACGGCAAGGGTTGCCGGCACCATGAGTGTGAGGACACGGCGGACATTGGGGTCTCGCCAGGCCTCGCGTACTGACCAGGATGTGGTTGTGTCTTTGGCCTCATGGCTGACTGTGAATTGACGCGCCAAGATTGTTTTGCGCACCGACCAGACCATCAGGCTTAACTGGGCTAGCCCGCCGAGGATCACCGCAATAGCGAGCGCCCAGATCGGCTGAGCGAGATGGGGTGATAGCAACACGGCGCAGCCAATAAAGGAGAGGTTCAGCAGGACCGGGGCAAAGGCAGGGGTCTTAAATTCAGACCAGGTATTCAGTAGCCCTGAGGCAAGCGCTACGAGAGAGATCATCAGGATGTAGGGAAACATCCAGCGGGTCAGCATTACGGTGAGGTCAAAAGTCGCGGCATCACCTGAGAAGCCTCCCGACATGAGCCAGACCAGGATTGGCGCCCCAATGATGGCGGCCAGGCATATTGCGGCCAGCGCGGCGGCCATGACGAGCGCAGCGTTTCTGGCAAGCCTCAAGGCGGCGGCCTCTCCCTCTTGGGCCTTGATCTGGCCAAGGACGGGTACAAAGGCCTGCGAGAAGGCCCCCTCGGCGAACAGTCGCCTCAGCAGGTTTGGAAGGCGGAAGGCCACGAAAAAGGCGTCCGTCTGGCTCCCTGCCCCAAAATAGGCGGCAGTGAGGGTTTCGCGGGCCAGCCCTGTAATCCGGGACAGGAGGGTTAGCCCGCTAATCGTGGCGGCGGTCTTGAGCAGATTCATGATCGGCGCTATAGTTTAGGGCTTTTCCCCGAGAACATAAGGAAATCAGTAGCCATGGCTAATTCCGCCTCCGCACGCAAGAGTGCGCGCCAAGCAGCAGTCCGTCGTTTGCATAACGCGGGTCTGCGTTCGGCCTATCGCACGGCTGTTAAATCTGTTCGCAAGGCCGTTGCCTTGGGCGATGCAAAAGCGGCGAGTGACGCGCTACGCTCTGCGAGCAGTGCGATCGATAAGATTGCCGATAAGAAAATCGTGCATAAAAACAAGGCAGCTCGTCATAAAAGTCGTCTGGCTGCAGCCGTTAAGTCTGTCGCGGCCAGGTAAATCCCTAGCGCTCTCCAAAGAGCGCTGTTCCAACTCGAATCATCGTCTTGGCCTGGGGAATCGATTCGGCGATTGCCGATTCGAGATCGGCCGACATCCCCATCGACAAGGTATCAAAGCGCTCCTGAGCGACCTTTGGCAGTTCGGCCTTAATCGCTAGAAAGAGACTCGCAAGCATGCGAAAGCGTGCACGTTGTAGTTCGCGATCATCCGTAGGCTCGGGAATTGCCATTAATCCGCGCAGACGCAGACCAGGAAGGCCTGCAATACTCTTTGCCAGAGCCAGCGCCTCCCCTGGGTTGACACCACTTTTAGTAGCCTCGCCGCTTACGTTGATCTGCAGGCAGACGGCAAGGGGCGCAAGTGAAGGGGGGCGCTGCTCAGAGAGCCTGCGGGCAATTTTTTCTCGATCAACAGAGTGCATCCAATCAAAGTGCTGGGCGACCTCTTTCGTTTTATTGCTCTGCAGGGGGCCAATGAAATGCCAGCTTAGCCTTGACCGTTGGGGCTTAAGTGCTTCGATCTTCTCAATGCCCTCTTGGACATAATTCTCGCCAAAGGCTGTGATTCCCGCCTCAACTGCGGCGCTCACCGCTTGCGCAGAAAACGTCTTGCTCACCGCAAGTAGCTGGATGCGGGAAGGGTCTTGTTGAAACATCGCGCAGGCTTTGGCGATCCGAGATTCAATCGCCTCGCGCTTGGCAAAAAATGCATTGTCTGTTGTATTGAATTCGCTGGAATCATGTTGCTTGGTCATGTCTTATCTCGCATCGATCCTGACACCATATCAAAGCGCATCCATCGGCACTCGATATCACCGTTATAAACCGGTATGCGTCGTGATGCTTTTAGGCGCATGCTGCCCTCGAGCTTGAGATTATCGGTGAGTAACCAGGCCTGCCAGCCCGCAAACTCACGTTTTAATACTTCTGACAATGAACGTTCGAAGGAATGGTCTGGGGTCTCGTCGGCTTTTTCGAGTCGCTTTCCATAAGGCGGATTGGACACCAATACGCCTTTTGACGCGATGGCGCGGGCCTGTGCCACGGGGCTCGCCTGCCAACTGATGGCACTTGCAGCAAGGGCGGGCAGTGCACGCTCGGCATTACGCTGTGCGCTCTCAATCATCCGGCTGTCTTGATCAGAGCCCATCATCCTTGGCGCAATCAGACCGCTGCCGGGATCCATCTGATTGCGTTTTAGCCCCTCGATAACCCGGTCGATTGCGGCTTTGGCCTCGGCCCTCAGTGCCCGCCAGTTGACGGACCCCATGGGTGATTTGTCATGGAAACGTTCGGCAGCAAACTCTCGGGGTGAGTGGACTGCGTATCCGGGGGGCAGGTGTAATGCGCGTTGCATCGCCTCGATGAGCAGGGTGCCACTGCCACAGAAAGGGTCCATCAGCGGGGTTTCTCCATCCCATTGGGTCATCGCAATTAATGCGGCTGCTAGGTTTTCACGCAGCGGGGCCTCACCCTTGGCCTGTCGCCAGCCGCGTTTAAAGAGGGGCTCGCCCGATGAATCCAGATACAGCGTGAGATGGTTCTGATCAAGAAAGGCCCAGACACGGATATCGGGGAACGTAGTATCAATCGACGGCCGCTCGCCGCTTGCAATTCTGAAACGATCGCAGATGCCATCTTTAATTAAGAGTGTCGCGAAATTACGGGCTAACGGCTTCTCTAGCCGTGGTTCCCGTCCCACCGCCAGATCAATACGGAGTGTCTGCCGATAGCTAAACCACTGATCCCAGAGGATTTTGGTTGCAATCTGTCGGATCTCTTCAGGCTTGGAAATCGTGCCTTGGCCTGCCTCAATGAGAATTCGAGTTGGAATTCTTGCCCACAGATTGGCGCGCGCAATCGCCTCTGGCGTGGCTGAGAAACGAGCGCCACCTCGGCCTTTGGCAACCTCATGAAAACCGCTAAGGCCGCAGAGTTCTTCAGTGAGCGCCTCTTCGAGACCCGATGGGCAGACTGCGAAACCCTTAAGCGACGCCGCCACTTAGAAGGGCTTAAGCACAACCAGAATCACGATCGCGACAAGCAATACGACGGGAATCTCGTTGTACCAGCGATACCAGACATGCGAATGTCGATGTTCTCCGCGATTAAATTCCTCAAGGCGGTTACGGCAGGAGATATGAAAACCAATCAGTCCCAAGACAAGCAGAGATTTCGCATGAACCCAGCCCTGTCCATTACCGATTCCGAGGCCGAGCCAGAGTACCAGGCCAAGAAGAACAGCCAATACGCCCAGCGGCGTCATAAAGCGAAAGAGTTTATTGGCCATCAGCAGTAGGCGATCTCGCTCTGCGGCGTTAGCGGCGCCTTCGGGCACCATGGCGAGATTGACAAAAATCCTTGGCAGATAAAAGAGCCCGGCAAACCAGCTCGTGATCAACACAATATGAAATGTTTTTAACCAGAGATAGGCCATAACAGACACTCCTGACAGTCAGAAAGGAAAAATTATTCCCGAATTTCGCCTTGACCGAGCACGATCCACTTATAAGTTGTGAGGCCATCAAGGCCAACGGGGCCGCGGGCATGGATCTTGTCGTTACTAATCCCAATTTCCGCGCCAAGCCCGTACTCAAAGCCATCTGCAAACCGGGTGGATGCGTTGACCATCACCGATGCAGAATCAACCTCCCGAAGAAAGCGCATGGCTTTGGCATGGTGTTCCGTCACGATCGCATCGGTGTGTTTCGAACCATAAGTTGCAATATGCGCCATGGCGGCATCGATATCGGCCACAAGTCGAATTGAGATAATCGGCGCCAGGTATTCGGTATGCCAGTCATCCTCGGTCGCATCTTTCAGTGTGATCGATTGATGGTTCGGCAGGCGCTCGATGAGTTGACGTGTCTCTGGGCAGACCCTTAGCTCAACGCCCTTTGTTCGAAAAATCTCAATGAGTGTTGGCAATACCTGGGGGGCGATGGAATGGGCAAGTAAGAGTGTCTCCATCGTGTTACAGGTGCCGTAGCGATGGGTCTTGGCGTTATCAGCGATACGAATGGCCTTTTCTGGGCAGGCATCGTTATCAATATAGACATGACAGATTCCATCAAGGTGTTTAATCACGGGCACCTTTGCTTCTTGCATGATGCGCTCGATTAAGGATTTTCCACCGCGCGGCACGATGACATCAATATATTGGGGCATCGTGATCATGGCTGAGACAGCCTCCCGATCAGTTCGATCGACGACCTGAACAGCAGAACTCGGCAGGCTTACGCTTTCGAGTGCCTGTCCAATTAAATCGGCGAGGAGTCGGTTGGTCTCAATCGCCTCAGAGCCACCACGCAAAATCGTAGCGTTACCCGCCTTGATGCAGAGCGCCCCCGCGTCGATTGTGACATTTGGCCGGGATTCATAAATGATGCCAATTACGCCTAAGGGGACCCGCATATGGCCCACCGAAATACCACTTGGCTGCTTGCGCAGTTGCGTGATCTCACCAATCGGATCGGCGAGGGCGATAATCTGATGAATGCCGTCAACCATGGTTGCGATGGATTGGTCGCAAAGCGTTAGGCGATCAATAAAAGCGGCGTCGCATCCAGATGCTGTCGCCCGCGCAATATCGTTACGATTTGCTTTTTTCAACGCACTACGGTGCTCGTCGATCAGATGGGCTAGCCGGTGCAGACAATCATTCTTCTGCTGCACACCTGCGTTTGCCATTTCTCGGCTAGCCTGGCGCGCCCGCTCGCCCATCTCGGCAAGATAGTGTCGAACCGAATCCTTCTGCGTGTCTGTGGGGGTGGTGTTTGCCTGCGGGTTCACTATGAATTCTTCACAATCTATCAATCAGACAGGGGTATTGTTTACGGAGGCGAAGTCGAGGGCCATTCGCTCAAGAGCAATCCAGGGATCATCGACTTTCAACCCTTTGATGATTGTATCGACCTCTGCTGCCTGACGCAGGGCTCGCCAGGTTTTAGCGGCTGAGGCCTGCCTGCATGTGGCGGCAATCAGACGTTCTCGGTGCCGCGGAATTCTCGCCTCCCGAAGGGCCATGTCGGATGAGCGGCCAGTAGCAATAGATTGTTGAACCCGTGCGAGCATTCTGAGATCTTCAGTGATCGCCCACAGCACCAGGGGTAGGGGCTCAGCCTCTGCCTTCAGTCCGCGCAGGATTCGAATTACCCGGGCCGTGTCGCCACTGAGCAGGGCTTCGCCCAGAGAAAACGCGTTAAAACGGGCCACATCGGCCATTAGTGCCCGAACATCAGCGAGGTCAATTGGGCCGTCTATTGCCTTGTGATGGTAGGCGAGCTTGAGAATCTCTTGGTGTGCTGCAATGAGATTGCCCTCGCATTGTTCGCAGATTAATGAGAGTGCATCGGGGGTGGCGGTGAGACCCTGTGCCCGTAGCCTCTGACTGATCCAGCCCGGGAGATCTGGGCGTTGCATCTCCGGAATCAGAATTACAAGTCCGGCCTGATCAAGTGCGCCAAACCAGGAACTCGCAAGCATTGCTTTATCGGCACGCGGCAGCGTTACGAGGAGTGTGACGTCTTGGGGTGGATTTGCACACCAGGCCTGTATGGATTTGCTGCCCTCAAGCCCGGGCTTGCCGGTGGGCAGACGTAACTCCATTAGCCGTTGTTCGGAAAAGAGTGATCCCGTACCAGCAGCAGCGATCCAATTCTTCCAGTCAAAGCTGCGGTCAGGAACCTCGACCTGACGCTCTTGAATTCCAAGTCCCTTAAGGTGTTGTCGCAATCCATCGGTGGCTTCACCGACGAGTAAGGCGTCATCTCCGCTAATCGCCCAGAGTGGGGTCGCCTTTGAGGCTGATCGCGACTCAATCAGCTTTTTGAGACCATCTGTAGCCCGAATATCCAGGCGGACCTGCATAACTTATTTCGCCGCCGGTTTTATGGCGCGTAGACGTCGGATGAGCTGCTGAGCGGTATCTCGCTGCATGTCTTCCTGCATAAAGGCCTCCGCACTAGTCTGAGCCAAGGCCTCCGATTCGGTCACGGTGACATCACGCGTCAGACTTATCTCCTGAGGTGATGAGAGCTCTACTGCAAACCCATCGGTGATTCGATAGGTGGTGCGCATACGAAGCTGAAGCTCCCGAGGCCGGCCAGCGCCGCTAAATGCGGTAACTGTGCGGTCAGTTGTCTGCGACATGATGAGGAGAACGACCTCCGCCTCAACCTGATTTTGAACGATCTTGATTCCAGGCTGACCAAAGACCATCTGACGGATTTCATTGGCAACACCGGTCTCGCCCGAGATTGCGATGGTTTTAAAGGGTAGCGCGAGGTCAAACCCACGAATGCGCCAGCCGCAGCCGGATACGACCAATCCCGCCGCACCCACAAAGGTGGCTAAGGCGGTACGGCCGAGGTATCGGCGAGTTGGAGAAAATGTCATGTCGTCTAGGTTCCTGCCTAATTAGACCACTATATTGACAAGCCGGCCTGCAACCACGATCACCTTCTTTGCGGGCTTGCCCTCGGAGAATTTAATGAAGCCCTCGTTTGCCAGAGCCGCACTTTCAATAGCAGCCTGATCAGCATTGGCTGGCACCATCACGCTTCCGCGCACTTTCCCATTGACCTGTAACACCAGACTGATAGAGTCGCGGACCAAGGCCTTTTCATCAACCAGGGGCCAGGCCGCATCGAGTATCTCGCCATGGTGCTTGGCAAAGCCAAGCGAGCGCCAGAGTTTCCAGCCGATGTGCGGCACTACGGGGTAGAGAATGCGCAGCAGAATTGAGATTCCCTCTGTGAGGGCGATTGCAAGCTCCCCCTCAATATGCAGACCGTGGTCCCGTGCGCTTTTTTCGCCTGTAGCCTGCTCAAGTGTGTTGAGCATTTTCATTGCAGCTGAGACCACGGTGTTGTATTGCCTGCGCTGCATATCAAAATCAGCCTGCTTCAATAAGGCGTGTATCTCCCGGCGGAGATCTCTTGCGCTGTGTTCTGTTGGGGATGACGCCCTGGCCATGTCGAGCGCTAGGTTGGGTAAGAGTGATGGCCCGAGTGATTGAGAAAATGTCCATAAGCGCTTCAGGAAACGAAATGCACCCTCAACACCTGCATCCGACCACTCAAGGGTCTGCTCAGGGGGCGAAGCAAACATCGTAAAGAGCCTTGCGGTATCTGCGCCGTAGCGATCAATAAGGGCCTGCGGGTCGATCCCGTTATTTTTTGATTTGGCCATTTTTTCGGTGCCGCCCATCTGCACTGGCTGCCCATCCGCTTTGAGGGTTGCGGAGATGGGCCTACCCTTATCATCGAAACGGACATCGACATCGGCCGGGTTAAACCATTTCTTTCTTCCATCAGGGTCATCGCGGAAATAGGTCTCGTTGAGCACCATGCCCTGGGTGAGCAGGTTTGAAAATGGCTCATTGAATTTCACGAGCCCAATGTCCCGCATCACCTTTGTCCAGAATCGGGCATAAAGCAGGTGAAGCACTGCATGCTCAATGCCACCGATGTATTGATCCATCGGCATCCAGTAGTCGTTTCGGGAGTCGACCATCGCCTCTTTGGCATCTGGTGAGCAGTAGCGCATGTAATACCAGCTCGAATCGATAAAGGTATCCATGGTGTCGGTCTCGCGGCGGGCGGGCTTTTTACAGCTTGGGCAGTTCACATGCAAAAACCCAGGATCCTTGCTGAGCGGATTTCCGGTTCCGTCCGGCACGAGATTTTCGGGTAAGACCACGGGCAGGTCTTGCTCAGGAACGGGTACCTCACCGCAGTGATCGCAGTGGATGATGGGAATTGGTGTTCCCCAGTAGCGCTGGCGGCTAATGCCCCAATCGCGCAGTCGGAACTGAATCTTCTTCTCACCAAGACTGCGTTGCGCGAGATCGGCAGCAACCGCGTTGACGGCTGCCTCATGGCCTAGGCCATCGTAGGCGCCTGAACTGATGCAGGCGACGTGTTGTTTGTCGGCATACCACTCCTGCCAGGCGTCCGTTGAAAAGGGCGGGCTTGCCGGTTGTGCCGCAGTCTTCGTCATTACCTGCGCAATCACCTGCTGAATCCGTAGGCCATATTTTTTTGCAAAGGCAAAGTCGCGCTCATCATGGGCAGGCACTCCCATGACCGCGCCGTCGCCGTAGGTCATGAGCACATAATTACCGACCCAGACGGGGATCTCCTCGCCTGTGAGTGGGTGGGTAACATGAAGACCCGTTGCCATCCCTTCTTTTTCTCGGGTGGCGATGTCGGCTTCTGCGACACCGCCCGCCTTGCAGTGCTCGATAAATTCGGCAAGGGTAGGATTATTTTCTGCTGCTCTGCTTGCGATCGGATGCTCCGGCGCGACTGCAACAAAGGTCACGCCCATGATGGTGTCAGCCCGCGTGGTGAAGACATACATTCTGCCGTCGTTAATTAAGCCTCCACCAGCGCTTTGAATTGCGTGTGGAAACGCAAACCGCACGCCTATGGATTTTCCGATCCAGTTTTCTTGCATCACCTTGACACGTTCGGGCCAGCCTAGCCCCTCAAGATCAGAGATCAGTTCGTCGGCGTATTGCGTGATTGCCAGGTAATACATTGGAATTTCACGCTTCTCAACAAGAGCGCCGCTACGCCATCCCCGGCCATCAACGACTTGTTCATTGGCCAACACGGTTTGATCAACTGGATCCCAGTTCACCGTACCGGTTTTGAGGTAGGCAATACCCTTTTCTCGCATCTTCAAAAAGAGCCATTGATTCCATTTGTAGTAATCGGGCGAGCAGGTTGCGACCTCTCGCGACCAGTCAATGGCAAGACCCATTGATTCCATCTGGCCCCGCATGTAGGCGATGTTGTCGTAGGTCCATTTGGCGGGCGCTACATTGTTGGCCATTGCTGCGTTCTCTGCGGGCAGACCAAAGGCATCCCAGCCCATCGGCATCAAGACGTTATAGCCCTGCATTCGGAGCGCGCGCGCCATGACATCGTTGATCGTGTAATTACGCACATGACCCATATGGAGTTTGCCCGATGGGTAGGGCAGCATTGAGCAGGCGTAATACTTGCCTTTCGGAAAACGTGGGTCGTGTTCTCTAACCCGATAGGCCTCTAGCCGCAGCCACTCCTGCTGGGCCTCTTGTTCAAGGGCCCTGGGTTGGTAGGGGGTAGCCGAGGAGACGGACGCAGTGGCCGCGGCATTCCCTGTGGTCTGAGGCGTTTGGCCGAGAGAGGATGACATTGGTGAATCGTTTCCGAGGGCAATAGAAGCCATATTTTAACAAGGGGCCTTTGCGAATCCTCTGCCCCTGGCATAGCGCGTTCTCAAGAAACTCTAGAATGGGGCTATGGCTGACCTTTTAGAGCGTTTAAATCCAGAACAGCGTGCCGCAGTCACGTTACCCGCCCAATCGGCATTGATCTTGGCGGGGGCCGGGAGTGGCAAAACCAGGGTCTTGACCACGCGGATTGCCTGGCTGGTTTCCACGGGCCAGGTGAGCCCGCAGGGCCTCTTGGCAGTAACCTTCACCAATAAAGCGGCCAAAGAGATGCTTGGAAGGCTCTCAGCAATGCTGCCCGTTAATGTCCGCGGCATGTGGATCGGCACCTTTCATGGCTTATGCAATCGTCTGTTACGCGCCCACCATCGGGATGCGGGCCTGCCCGCCACCTTTCAGATTCTCGATAGCCAAGATCAGTTATCCGCAGTCAAGCGGCTCTTAAAGATTCTCAACTGGGATGATGAGAAGTTTCCTCCTCGGCAGCTGCAGTCGTTTATCAATGGCGCCAAAGAGCAGGGCCTGCGGGCGGCGGATATCGATGATTCCGATGGCTATAACAAGAAGTTTATCGAGTTCTATCAGGCCTACGATGACCAGTGCCAGCGCGAGGGGGTCGTTGATTTCGGCGAGTTATTACTGCGGGCGGTCGAGCTCTTAAAACGTAACACCGCCTTGCGTGATCACTATCGCATGCGGTTTCGTCATATCTTGATTGATGAGTTTCAAGATACCAACCCCCTGCAGTACGCATGGATCAAGGAGCTCTCTGGTGAGGCCTCGGCGGTATTTGCAGTGGGCGATGATGATCAGTCTATCTATGCATTTCGTGGCGCTGATGTCGCCAACATGCAGCATTTTGAGCGGGAGTTTCGCGTTCCAAACCTGATTAAGTTGGAACAGAATTATCGTTCGGGTGGGCATATTCTGGATGCTGCAAACGCAATGATTCGCAACAATGCTCAGCGGCTTGGCAAGAATCTCTGGACCGAGGCGGGCGAGGGCGAGCAGTTACGCATCCTGGAGGCCGCCAGTGATAGCCTTGAGGCCTATTGGCTAATCGATGAGATTCGCGATCTGATTGGCCAGGGATTTTCTCGAAGTGAAATTGCCATTCTCTATCGTAGCAATGCCCAATCCCGCGTGATTGAACACACACTGTTCAACGCCGGTATTGCCTACCGAGTGTTTGGCGGCCTTCGATTCTTCGAGCGTGCCGAGATTAAGCACGCATTGGCTTATCTGCGTTTGATGGAAAACCCCCACGATGACACCTCGTTTCTGCGTGTCGTGAATTTCCCTGCCCGTGGGATCGGTGCTCGCAGTATTGAGGCCCTGCAAGATCGAGCGACCCAGCAGGGGTTAAGTCTCTATGCGGCGGTGCCTCATCTGGATGGCAAGGCCGGAACACTCCTGGGCGGATTTACTCGAATGATCGAGTCGATGCGCTTTGAGGGACAAAATCTAAAGCTCGATGAGTTGGTGGGACTCGTGATTGAGAAGTCCGGCTTAATTGCCCACTATCAATCGGAAAAAGAGGGTCGTGATCGCGTCGAGAACCTGCAGGAGTTAATCAATGCCGCAGCGGTATTTATCTCAGAGGAGGGCGAGAGCATCACGGAGGATGGTGAGATCAAGATGCCGCCCCTGGTTGGATTTCTCACCCATGCGTCACTTGAGGCAGGTGATAACCAGGCCCAGGAGGGTCAGGACGCGGTTCAGCTCATGACTGTCCACTCGGCCAAGGGCCTTGAATTTAATGCGGTATTTATCACCGGTCTTGAAGAGGGGCTTTTCCCCCACGAGAACTCGATTGCCGAGGCCAATGGGCTCGAAGAGGAGCGCCGGCTAATGTATGTGGCGATTACACGGGCCCGTCAGAGGCTCTACCTCTCGCTTGCGCAGACACGCATGCTGCACGGACAGACGCGCTACAACATGCGTAGCCGTTTCCTGGATGAATTGCCCGAGGCTAACGTGCGTTGGCTCACCCCACGATTAAACCCTGCCGGTGTTGTAGGCGGTGGTTTTATGAATTACGAGGGAGGAAGCGCATACGGCCGATCTGGTGGTGCTGGATGGAGTGCTTCGGGGCGCAGCCAGGGCGCAAGCCCCGGGCGGGCAGCCTGGGGCGGGAAGTCGGGTAACGGGTCGCATGGAACAGGTGCAGCAGGCGCGGGCGGGCGTGCTGCCCAGATTGTTGCCCACGATAGTGGATTAAAGATTGGCCAGGCCGTAAGCCACGCACGTTTTGGTCAGGGCGTTGTCACTGGCCTCGAGGGTTCGGGTGACGATGCGCGGGCACAGATTCACTTTAAACGTGATGGTGTGAAATGGCTTGCCTTGTCGGTCGCAAAACTTGATCCCGTCTAAGACTGCGGCTCTTCATCTCCGAAAATCACTTTGGTGCTGTAGTAAAACGATCCATGGGCCACCGACATGAGGATCAGCGTAATCGGAAATAGAAACGCGGTCATGGTGTTGGGCTCAAGGGTCATGCTTTGGCCAATTAAAGCAGAGACCGCCCCCACGAATAGGGTGAGCCCAATCCAGGTGAGTAGGTAGCGAATAAAAGCAAATTTATTTCGCCATACTGCAAAGAAGCTAAAAAATAGGGCCTTTAAGGGCGTAAAGCCCGACCACACCACCAGCTGTGGGGCGAACCAGAAGGCCATCATGACCGGAATATAAAGGGCGATGGCGACAAACGATGATTTCTGAACGCTAGGCATTTGCTCTGCGGTAGGCATCGCACCGGCAGTAATCCATTCAACGAGTAAGCCACCATCAATCACCATGGTGATCAGAAAGATGGCCATGAGTTCAACGACATACCATACGCCCAACATCAGGACTAGCTTAGCGCGATCGGAACGGAATGCACTGATCAGGAGCGGCGGCGGGGCTGGCGTTTTCTGATCAACAGCCCGGGCAACTTCAATAAATCCCATCGAGAGTCCGGGAGACAAAATCAATGGAACGATCATGCCAAAGATTGGAATAAACGCGAACATCAGCATTGATGCCCAATAGATAAAGAGAATTAGTGTCCAGGTGAGTGGTTGGCGGTGAAATAGTCGAAAGCCTGCCATGAGCCAGGTCTGGCCTGACTTCGAATCAATCAGACGGGGTTGGGTTAAGAGTTTCATAGCGGAAGCTGACGCCTTGCAATCAATAAACGTTCAAAGTGGGTTGGGTCTTTGGGCGTTAGCATGGCAGCAGCTCGTGGTTTGTGCCAGTCAAATAAGCGCGACACCCAGAACCGATAGGCTGCAGCGCGAAGCGCGATCGGCCAGGCGGCCTTCTCATCTGCGCTCAGGCTGCGGCTAGATTCGTAGCCCTGAATCAGGGCGTCTACCCGGGCGGGGTCGAGCTCACCGCTATCACGCGCTGAGCAATCAATACACCAATCATTGGCTGCAACCGCTAGATCAAAGACAAACTGATCAACTCCTGCAAAGTAAAAATCAATAAAGCCGCCCAGTACCGGTCCCTGTGGAGTCTCCTCAAAGAGCACGTTGTCGCGAAAGAGATCCGCATGAACCGCGCCACGGGGAAGTGATTGAGCAAGACTGGATTGCGAGAACCGGGTCTGCACCTCCAGTTCATCGGCCAGTAGGGCCGCCTGCTCTGATGTGACTAAGGTGAGCAGCTGAGGCACCGTGGCCTGCCACCACGAGAGCCCTCGCAGGTTTGGCTGATCGCCCGGATAAGTCTTTACCGCAATGTGCGAGTTGGCGATTGCGGCGCCAAGAATTTCGCAATGACGAGCGGTGGGATTGGGCTGCCAGAGACCTTTTAAGCGGGTTGCGAGAGAGGCAGGCTTTAAGGCGCAGGTGTGGAGGATTGCGCCACTGCGATCGGCCATGGGCCTTGGGCAGGCAACCCCCGAGTCGGCCAGATGTCGCATAAGCTCTAAATAAAACGGGAGTTCCTCTGCGGTGAGTTTCTCAAACAGGGTGAGAACAAAGCGGCCCTGTGTGGTGTCAACAAAATAGTTGGTATTTTCGATACCCGAGGCAATACCCTCGAACTGCTTTAACTCGCCGAGGTCAAAATCGGATAGCAGTGTCCGAAGCGCCGCCTCTGAGACAGGGGTGAAAACAGCCATGGGTTCATTGAAGTCGTTTAATCAGACTCGAAGTATCCCACCGTTGACCGCCCATGCGTTGCAGGTCGCTGTAAAACTGATCAATCAGGGCCGTGATCGGCAGTGGCGCCCCATTTCGCCGAGACTCCTCAATACACAGCCCAAGATCCTTGCGCATCCAGTCAACGGCGAAACCAAAATTGAATTTATCCTCGACCATCGTCAGGCCTCGGTTTTCCATCTGCCAGGATTGGGCGGCACCTTTACCAATAATATCGAGTACTACCTTCATGTCGATCCCGGCCTTTAATCCAAAATTAATCCCTTCGGCAAGACCCTGCACGACACCCGCCACGCAGATCTGGTTGACCATTTTGGCAAGCTGACCGCAACCCTGATCGCCAACGCGAGTAAACGCCTTTGAGAATTCCAGTGCTACTGGTTTAGCCCGATCAAAGGCGGCAACATCACCGCCCACCATAATTGTGAGCGTGCCATTGACAGCGCCGGCCTCACCGCCGGATACAGGAGCATCTAAAAAGTGAAGCCCCATTTTGTTGGCAATTGCCCCGAGCTCGCGCGCAACTGCTGCGGATGTGGTGGTGTGATCGATAAAAATCGCACCATCTGACATGCCTTGAAATGCGCCGTTTGGGCCGATCGTAGCCAGCCGCAGGTCATCATCGTTACCGACGCAAGAGAAAATAAAATCGGCGCCTTCTGCCGCCTCCTTGGGCGAGTTGGCCGCTGCAACATCAAGACCCTGTTGATCTCGAAGCCAGGCCTGCGCCTTCGTCTGTGTCCGGTTATAAACGACGACCCGATGCCCTGCCCGCGCAAGGTGGCCGGCCATAGGGCCACCCATCACACCAAGCCCGAGAAACGCTGTCTTTTTTCTGGGGCCGCCCATTAATCCTCTCCCTGGAATGCTTCTTCACGTTTTTTGCGAATAAAGGGCAGGGTTACGATGATCAGCAGCACGACGGCAATTGCTAATAGGGTCGCCGATAGTGGGCGATCGATAAAGACATTCCAATCTCCCCGCGAGATGGTGAGCGCCCGACGCAGATACTCTTCCATCAACTCACCCAGAATGAAGCCCATCAAGAGGGGGGCGGGCTCGCATTTCCATTTCTTAAAGTAATAACCTGCAACAGCAAATGGAATGGTCATCATGACATCCCAGACATTGTTGTTCAGGCTGTAAGCACCGATACAGCAGAACATCAGAATGGCCGGATAGAGCACCCGATAAGGCACCTGCAGCAGCTTGATCCAGATTGTGATGAGCGGGAGATTCAGAATCAAAAGCATCGCATTGCCGACCCACATGGAAACAATCAGCCCCCAGAAAAGCCCCGGATTACTGGTCATTACCTGGGGGCCGGGCTGGATGTTGTGAATCATCATGGCGGCAATCATTAGGGCCATCACCGGGGTGGTTGGGATCCCGAGTGTGAGCATGGGTATAAAGGAGGTCTGTGCGCCAGCATTATTTGCAGACTCGGGGCCTGCAACGCCTTCAATAGCCCCTTTGCCAAATTCTTGTGGATTTTTACTGAGTTTCTTTTCCATTGCGTAGGCGGCAAAGGAGGAGATAACCGCACCTCCCCCCGGCAAGATTCCAAGGAAAGAGCCGAGAACTGTACCGCGCACAGCGGCAGGCCCACCGCGCTTCCAGTCCTCTTTTTTCGGCATGAAGTCTGTGACTTTTTCTTTGAGAAGATCACGGGATTCGGAATGCTTAAGGTTGTAAATAATTTCGGCAAAACCAAACATTCCCATCGCGATGACGCCGAACTCAATGCCATCGCTTAGTTCAGGAATGCCGAAGGTAAAGCGGGCCGCCCCTGAATTCACATCGGTACCGATCATGCTGAGCAGCAGGCCAAACACCACCATGCCAAGGGCCTTGATGACCGAGCCGTGGGCCAGCACCACGGCGGCGATCAGGCCCAAGACCATTAATGAGAAATACTCGGCGGGGCCAAACTTAAAAGCGACCTCTGCGAGCGGGGGAGCGAATGCGGCAATTAACACGGTGGCAACAGTGCCCGCAAAAAATGACCCGAGTGCTGCAGTAGCAAGCGCAACACCCGCGCGGCCGCGGCGGGCCATCTGGTAGCCATCCAGTGTGGTCACGACTGAAGAGGACTCACCGGGAAGATTCACAAGAATTGCTGTTGTAGAGCCGCCATACTGAGAGCCGTAATAAATTCCGGCCAACATAATGAGGGCTGTTGACGGGTCTGCCATTTTGTAAGTGATTGGCAGGAGCATGGCGATGGTGGCCAGTGGGCCAATGCCGGGCAGCACACCAATCAGCGTGCCAAGCAGAACGCCGATAAAACAGTAAAACAGGTTGTCGATCGTGAGCGCAGTTGCGGCGCCAAGCGCTAGGTTTGCAAGCAGATCCATAGGGGTTGTCTTTTTCTAACGGGTAAAGATCGGTGGAATGATTGAAAACTGCAGCTCCAGGCCCCAGCCGAATACGGCATAACCTAGGGTGCAGAGTGCTGTCGCAAGCGGAAGAACAATCTTCCAGCGGAATTCAGGGCTTGCTGTTGAAGACAAGATAATCAGGCTCATCACCGCGATGAGAAAACCTGCAATTGGAAGCAACACCGCAAAGACCAAAACACTGGAGAGCACGAGCCCCATCCCCCGCCAGTCGGTCCGACCGGGTGGATCTTCTGCATCAAGAGGGCTAAAGGCCATACCCAGGGTGATGGCGCCGAGTATCGCCATGATGGCTGCCAACATGGTCGGGAAGTAGCCTGGCCCCATGCGGGTGGCGGTTCCAAGGGAATAGTCGGTCGAGTAGACTGCAAAGAAGGCCGCAATCAGCAGGAATAAAACTCCAGCATTGAAGTCGCACCGGTTATGGATCCGCATAAACCCTCCTTGGTAGACCCTGGATTCTTTCACAGCCGGTAACCCCGGTAAACTAAGGGGTTCCCTAGGAACTAAAATAACACCTCAACCGCAGTGACTGCCTGGCTATGAACGTATCCGAGATCCGAGAAAAATTTCTGCGCTATTTTGAGTCGAAGGGGCACACCATCGTGGCCTCAAGCCCTCTGGTGCCGGCCAATGACCCCACTTTGCTCTTTACGAATAGCGGTATGGTGCAGTTTAAGGATGTCTTTCTCGGCCGCGAGCAAAGGCCATACAAGCGCGCCACCTCGTCGCAGCGCAGTGTTCGCGCAGGCGGAAAACACAACGATTTAGAGAATGTTGGCTATACCGCACGGCACCATACATTCTTTGAGATGTTGGGTAACTTCTCATTTGGTGATTATTTCAAGCGTGATGCGATCCACTATGCCTGGGAGCTGCTCACCAAGGTCTATCAGCTTCCTGCTGAGCGCTTATGGGTCACGGTCTATCAAGATGATGATGAGGCCTTTGAGATCTGGGCCAATGAGGTTGGAGTTCCCGTCGATCGAATCATTCGTATTGGCGATAACAAGGGCGCACGCTATGCCAGCGACAATTTCTGGCAGATGGCGGATACCGGCCCCTGTGGCCCGTGCAGTGAGATTTTCTACGATCACGGCCCCGAGGTCTGGGGTGGCCCTCCGGGAAGCCCTGAGCAAGATGGGGATCGCTATATCGAAGTCTGGAATCTGGTCTTCATGCAGTTTGAGCGTGATGAATCGGGCACGCTCACCCCTTTACCAAAGCCCTGCGTGGATACGGGCATGGGCCTTGAGCGAATTGCTGCAGTGTTGCAGCACGTCCATAGTAACTACGAGATTGATCTCTTTCAGAATCTAATCAAAGGCGTTGCCCGAGAAACCGGCTGCAAAGAGCTCACCAACCCATCTCTGCGTGTAATTGCTGACCATATTCGCGCCTGCAGTTTCTTGGTGGTGGATGGCGTTATCCCAGGCAATGAAGGCCGGGGCTATGTCTTGCGTCGTATCGTGCGCAGGGCGCTACGCCATGGGAACAAGTTAGGCCAGACACAGCCATTTTTCTATAAGTGTGTCGCAGACTTAGTAAAACAAATGGGCGAGGCCTACCCAGAGCTTGTTCGCGAATCAGCGCGGGTCGCTGCAACCTTAAAGCAAGAAGAGGAGCGGTTTGGCGAGACTCTCGAAAAAGGAATGGGTATTCTGAATGCTGCACTTGCCGTGCTGGCAAAAGGGAGCAAGCTCGATGGCCAGACGGCCTTTACGCTCTATGACACTTTCGGTTTTCCATTGGATCTCACCGCTGATGTCTGCCGTGAGCGTGGCGTCGAGATTGATGAGGCGGGCTTTGAAGTCGCAATGACTCGGCAGCGCGAGCAGGCCCGTGCAGCAGGAAAATTCAAAGCGGTCGAAACACTCGAGTATTCTGGTGAGCCCACAACCTTCGTCGGTTACGAGACGCTATCGCAGTCCGCCAAGATCACTGCTCTTTATCGTGACGGCCTCGCGGTGCAGTCTGTTCAGACCGGTGATCACGCCGTCGTGGTGTTGAGTAAAACTCCCTTTTATGCCGAGTCGGGTGGCCAGGTCGGAGATGCGGGAGGCCTGAGTACCTCGCATGCAACTTTTGTCGTTGAAGATACGCAGAAAATCTCTGCCGATGTCTTTGGCCATCATGGTGTGGTGCTGTCAGGTGAATTAAAGGTGGGTGAAGAGATCAAGGCCTCTGTGGATCTTGTCCGCCGTGCCCACACGGTGCGTAACCACTCAGCAACGCATCTGCTGCACAAAGCGCTGCGCGAGGTCTTGGGTACCCATGTGCAACAAAAGGGATCATTGGTTGATGCCGAGAAGACGCGGTTTGATTTCTCACATAATCAGGCTGTGAGCGATGATGAGATTCGCCGTATTGAAGAAATCGTGAATGCGGAAATTCTGAGTAATCAGGCGACTCGTGCACAAGTGATGGCCTTTGATGATGCGATTGCCCATGGTGCGATGGCGCTCTTTGGCGAGAAATACGGTGAGCAAGTCCGGGTCTTGGATATCGGATCCTCTTGTGAGCTCTGCGGCGGCACCCATGTCAGTCGCACAGGCGATATTGGCCTTTTTAAGATCACCTCCGAATCTGGGGTCGCTGCGGGCATCCGACGCATTGAGGCCGTGACCGGCGAGAATGCCCTTTCCCTCTTGCAATCTCTCGAAGAGCGCATGGCTCAGGCCGCGACCTTAATTAAGGCGCCGCCCACTGAGTTGCCTGCACGACTCGCGCAGATTATGGATAACGTACGCGCGATGGAAAAAGAGATTGCCCGTCTCAAGTCAAAGTTAGCCGCCTCTGCAGGAGATGACTTGGTGGGCCAGGCTATTGATGTGGGTGGTGTGAAGGTATTGGCCGTGCAGATTGATGGCGCTGATGTGGCCTCGATGCGCGAGACGCTCGATAAACTTAAAGGCGCTCTGAAGTCTGCTGCGATCGTGTTGGCGGCAGTTGATTCGGGAAAGGTCACGCTGATCGCTGGGGTTACCGCCGATTTAATTCAGACTCTTAAAGCCGGCGAATTAGTCAATCATGTGGCCCTTCAGGTTGGGGGTAAGGGCGGTGGGCGACCCGACATGGCGCAGGCCGGAGGCACCGACCCCTCTAATCTTCCGAAGGCCTTGGCGAGCGTTAAGGCCTTTGTGGAGGCGAAGCGTTAATTCGGACTCATGAACGACGGTGCCGCCAATCCTCTTGGCCCTCAGGGTGAACCGTCGGATGCTCGTGATTCGACCGTGAATCGCACGGTGGATACCCGTGGGCTTAACTGCCCGATGCCGATTCTGAAGGCTAAAAAGGCTCTTAATGATATGCAGGCTGCTGAGGTCTTAGAGGTCCTCGCGACTGATCCTGGTGCAGTTCGGGATTTTGAGTATTTCTGTAAACACACCGGCCACCGATTACTCGCGAGTACGGCCTGTGAGGGTGAATTCATTTTTCGGATTCGCCGAAAAGATTGATCGCCTTCAAGCAGGTCGATTTCACCCGCCTCATTTCCTATTTTTAGTGTTGCGGCTTAGAGGTTGGTGAGCTGGCCCTGCACCCGCGCAAGCGCTGTTTCAAAACCCGTGAGCCGCTCTTTTTCCTGCCCAACAACTGCGGCAGGCGCGCGGGCCACAAATCCTTCATTATCGAGTTTCGCGCGGGCCTTGGAGATCTCGGCTTGCAGTCTTGCGATCTCCTTGGATAAGCGTGCGCGCTCGGCTTCAATATCGATCTGAACAACCAGCATGAGTTGCAGATCGCCCACGGTCTGCACAGGCGAGCGTTTTGCCTCTTCACCTAGCGATCTTTCGAATGCGACCTCGCTGAGTTTTGCAAGTGATTTTAGGCTTGCGGCAATCTGCTGGCGCTCAAGACCTTCAAGACGAAGATCGAGTTGGGTATCACGGTTGAGTGACTGAATGTTCTCTGTGCTGATTCTCAGTGGCACCTTCTCAGCAGGCGAGAGATTCATCTCTGAGCGTAAGGCCCGAATCGCATTGACCATAGCCTTGAGTTGGGCAACCCGCGCCTCTGACAGGAGATCAATCTTTTTTGGTTCAGACTGCGGATAGCTCGCCGTCACGATGGAGTCAGACTCACCGGCCTCGAGCCGGGCAGAACGCTTCGCGGTCTTGGCTACGGTCTGCCAGAGCTCTTCGGTCACGAAGGGAATGATGGGATGGGCTAGACGCAGAATCGCCTCAAGCACACGCAGAAGCGTTCGGCGAGCTGCTTTCTGCGCATTGGGCCTGCCTGAGGCGATCTGGACTTTTGCTAACTCAAGATACCAATCGCAGAATTCATTCCAGACAAACTCATAGATTTCACGGGCCGCCAAATCGAAACGGTAGTCGTTGAGGTGCTGGTCAACTGCGGCCTCGGTGCGCTGTAACTGCGAGGTGATCCAGCGGTCGACAAAGGTGAAGTTTAAAACCCCGTCGGGGCCACAGTCGCCGGCACAGACGTCTAGACCATTGTCTTGGCCTTCGCAATTCATCAGCACAAAGCGGCTTGCATTCCAGAGCTTATTGCAGAAGTTTCGGTAGCCCTCACAACGACTGAGATCGAAGTTGATATTTCGGCCCGGCGTGGCCAGGCTTGCAAAAGTAAAACGCAGGGCATCGGTACCGAAGGCTGAAATACCGTTCGGGTATTCCGCCCGGGTCTTCTTCTCGATTTGTGCGGCCTGCTTCGGATTCATTAAGCCGGCTGTGCGCTTGGCAACCAGTGCGCTGAGATTGATGCCATCAATGAGATCAATCGGGTCGAGCGTATTACCTTTTGATTTGCTCATCTTCTGACCCTCTGCATCTCGAACGAGGGCGTGGACATAGACATGATGAAAGGGCACCTTGCCCGTGAAGTGGCAGGTCATCATGATCATCCGTGCAACCCAGAAAAAGATAATGTCAAAGCCGGTGACGAGCACACTTGAGGGAAGAAACTGAGCAAGCTCTGGCTGGATATTGGGAATTTTCTTGTCGAGATCCCAGACTTGTTTGGGGTCTACGAGGGTTGAAAATGGGACTAAGGCCGATGAGAACCAGGTATCCAAGACATCTGGATCGCGAACGATCGGCCCGCTCCAGCCCGCTTTAGCGGCTTGTGCTGAAGCATCGGATTCATTGCGTGCAACAAAGACCACACCATCATGAATGGGTTGGCCCTCTGCGTCGGCCTTGTACCAGGCAGGGATCTGATGGCCCCACCAGAGCTGGCGAGAAATACACCAATCCTGAATGTTGTCTAACCAATGGCGGTAGGTCGAAGTCCAGTTCTCTGGCACGAAGCAGACATCGCCGCTGTCAACGACCTCAAGCGCGCGGCCTGCGATGCTCTTGCCTGGGGTGAAGGTGCCGGCAGGCGCGGGCTTACGCATTGCGACAAACCATTGATCCGTCAGCATCGGTTCGATCACGGCGTTGGTGCGATCGCCTCTGGGCACCATCAGCGTGTGTTTTTTAGTTTCAACTAAAAGGCCCTGGGATTGCAGATCAGCCAGGATCTTCTTGCGGGCCTCGAATCGATCAAGCCCTTGATAGGCTGCAGGTGCATTCTCGTTGATGCGGGCATCGAGCGTGAGAATATTAATTTTCTCTAGGCCGTGACGTTCGCCCATGGCGTAATCATTAAAGTCGTGGGCGGGCGTGATCTTGACACATCCGGTTCCGAATGCCGCGTCAACATAGTCATCAGCAATGACGGGAATCTCCCGGCCAACCAGCGGTAGCAACAGGGTTTTGCCAATGAGATGGCGATAACGTTCATCATCGGGGTTCACCGCCACAGCGACATCGCCCAACATGGTTTCGGGTCGCGTGGTTGCAACGACTAAACCCTGACTTCCGTTGGCCATGGGGTAGTGGATCGACCAGAGTGCGCCCTCTTCTTCTTCGCTGACGACCTCGAGGTCTGAGACGGCTGTTAGCAGCTTTGGGTCCCAGTTAACAAGCCGCTTGCCGCGATAAATTAGGCCCTGCTGAAATAATGCAATGAAGACTTCTTTCACGACCTCAGAGCACTGCGGGTTCATTGTGAAGTATTCAAGATCCCAGTCACAACTTGCGGCAAGCCGGCGCATCTGGCCGGTAATGGTCGAGCCCGATTGCTCCTTCCACTGCCAGACACGTTCGGTAAATTGTTCGCGGCCAAGGCTGTGCCGAGACAGGCCTTGCGCGTCGAGCTGGCGCTCCACCACGATCTGGGTGGCAATGCCTGCATGATCGGTACCCGGCAGCCACAAGGTGTTGTGACCCCGCATACGATTCCAGCGCGTTAGCGTATCCATCAAGGTCTGATTAAACGCGTGGCCCATATGCAGGGTGCCGGTGACATTTGGGGGCGGCAGCTGGATTGAGAAGGCCTTGGCCTTGGGGGCTTTGCCCGCTCGATAGAGGCCACGTTTTTCCCACTCCGGCCCCCAGCGGGACTCGATATCAGCGGGTTCGAATGATTTGGCCAGTTCCGTCATGATGTTTTTTTCGAGAGGTCGTAGTTGTTAATTGCATAGCCGCGGTCGCGATAGAAAGAAAAACGCTCGCGGGCATTTTTTCGATCGTCTTCCTCGGTGGATACAACTTCCAAGAGCCGAAGAAAGCGCGAGAAAAAGGCAGGTGGCTGATCATCAAGATTGAGCAGCAGGGTATGGCTCGTTAGCTTGTACTCATCGTGCATCAAGACGATGGGCGACTCGGTGGCCTCAGGCAATTCGATATGGGCATGAGGAATAAATTCCTCTGGCCACAGGCTCCACAGCAGATCATCGAACTCATCGAGTCGTGGCCGGTGGGAGCAGAAGACTGCGAGTGGTGTTTCAGGCTGCGCCTGGCCTGCATTTAGAATCTTTCTAGCGAGCCTGCAGGCGTATTCCAGTCGGTTTGGTGTATTGAAATGAAAATCAATTGAGGTCATGGCCGCGGAGCATGTGGATTACTCCAGGCCGTTTTTCAGGAACTCGACCAGTAACGACACGGGGCGACCCGTTGCGCCCTTTGCGGCACCTGATTTCCATGCGGTTCCTGCGATGTCGAGGTGGGCCCAGCGATAGGCTTTGGTAAAGCGCCACAGAAAGCAGGCTGCACTGACGCTGCCCGCTGCACGGCCGCCGACGTTGGCCATATCGGCAAAGGGCGACTTAAGAAGTTCCTGATATTCCTCTTGCAAGGGCATCCGCCATGCGGTGTCCAGGGCCTCCTGGCCTGCCTTTGAGAGGGCATCGGCCAAACCATCATCAGCGGTAAAGAGGCCTGTATTGACGGCACCCAGGGCAATCACGCAGGCGCCTGTCAGTGTGGCGATATCCACGACAGAGGCGGGCTTAAATTTTTCAACATAGGTCAGCGCATCGCAGAGAATCAATCGGCCTTCGGCATCAGTATTCAGAATCTCGACCGTCTGCCCCGACATCGAGGTGACGATATCGCCTGGCCGTGTCGCAGAGCCGCTGGGCATATTCTCGCAGGTGGGGATCACGCCGATGACGTTGCGCTTTAATCCCATCTGCGCTACCGCGCGCATCACGCCCATGACGGTGGCAGCACCCGACATGTCGTATTTCATCTCATCCATATCAGCGGGCGGCTTTA
>DBCQ01000005.1:48845-53361 GCA_002293155.1 Burkholderiales bacterium UBA954
GAACCCTGGGCCACCGCAAGCAAGGCGCCCATACCGAGCTTTTCCATTGCGGCGCGATCGAGGACTTCAACCTTCAGGCGGCACTCACGCGCGAGCGTCTTTGCCTGGTTCGCAAGAAAGGTTGGCGTGCAGATATTGGGGGGTAGGTTCGCTAAGTCTTTGGTGAGTTCAAGCCCGTTGGCGAGCGCCTGGGCATCCTCAATGACTTTGGGTGCTTCGGTCGGCCGCATATCTCCCGGCAGAAGCATCTCAACGTGGCTGATGCCCTCCACCGAAGGCTTTGCAGCCTTACCCTTTGGAGCGGACTCGGCGCCGTCTTCTTTTTTCGTTTTGAATCGCTCGAATCGATAGCCTGTTTCTCGAATTGTGGTGACATGGGCGGTTACGCGCCATGCGCCTGAACGTTCACCCGATTTTGACTTCACGGGAACATCCGTTAAGAAGGATGCGATTCGCTTGATGCCTTTTGATCCCGCAATTGACTTGATTGCCGAGCGGATCGCATCACAATAAATTTTGTCGGTGAACTCCTCGCGCTTTCCAAGGCCCACAAGGAGCCCGCGGGGCGAGGGAAGCCCTGAGAGGTCGCGCAGCAGCAGGTTATTGCCGACCTTGCCATCGATATCACCGGCCTTGATGGCCCGGGCGACAGCGCCATTGGAGACCTTGTCGAGCACTTTGGCTGCATTCGAGAGCTCGACGGCGCCCGAGGCGGTCGCGAAAACGCCTACCCAGACACAGTCGGCGGTGGCGCGATCTACCGGCTTATTGCTGGCAATAAATTGTGCCGGCTCCCGGTGTTCGCCGGGATCTTTGGTTTCTTTTAAGTCCTTGGGGGCGACGGATGCAGTCATGACAAAATGCCTTAATTCGGGAATCTTGCGATTATAAAGAAAATGCTCTTCCAAAAAGCCCTGCTCAGGGAACTAAGATCAACCGCCGGCGGGGTTTTGGCGGTGCTTTTGACGACCCTGGTCACGATGATTCTGATCCGGGCGCTCGGGCGGGCGGCCTCTGGCCGGGTGGATGGCGAACTGGTCCTGCCCCTGATCGTCTTTAATACCATCAGTCTGATGAATACGGTCCTGATGCTGACCGTCTATATCGCAATTCTGATGGTGCTGTCGCGCTGGTGGCGAGACTCCGAGATGGTGATTTGGCTGTCGTCGGGCAAGAGCTTGACGGATTTCTTAAAGCCGATCTGGCGTTTTATCTGGCCCGCCATGCTCATCGTGACCTTACTGTCGACCGTAGTCTCGCCCTGGGCCCGGCAGCAGATTATTTCTTTTGAAGATCAGATTCAGAATCGCAGTGATGCGCAACGGGTAAGTCCGGGGCAGTTTCGGGAATCCTTTTCTGGGCAGCGGGTCTTTTTTCTTGAAAACCCCGACGATGAAAACGGCAGAATCGGCACGGTCTTTGTTCGATCGATGGATCGCTCTGGCCAGCAGGTGTTGATGGTCTCGTCGACCGGCCGCTTCGAACGTGACGCCCAGGATCAGCAATGGGTGATTCTCGAAAAAGGGTATCGCACCGATATGCGTCCGGGTCAACTCGAGGCGCGCACGATGGGGTTTGACGTCTATCGAATTCGGCTCGACCCATCGACACCAGGCATTAAGACTCAGGAGAGCACCCGTTCGATGTCAACGCTTGATCTGATTGCAAAGCCAGAGCCGACGGCCAAGGGGGAGCTGGCGCTGCGCATAGGCCTGCCGCTGCTCACACTGGCCTTGGGCGTGCTGGCAATTCCGCTGTCGGTCTCAAGTGCGCGATCGGGCCGGGCAGTTAATCTCATCGTCGCCCTACTGATCTATCTGACGGCGAGTAATTTGTTTACTACCGTCAAGGCGGCAGTCTCACAGGGCCGGCTCGAGTTTTATCTCGCCTGGTGGCCATTACCCTTAGGGCTTGTATTGTTGGCTGCAGCGATGTTTTGGCGTAACAGCAGACTATGACCCCTCGATTATTTCAGCGCTATCTCGGTGTCAGCATTATTCAGTCCACAATTTTTGTAGTCTGTGGATTCTTATCGATGTTTTTGTTTTTCGATTTTCTGGCCGAGATGGATGAGGTCGGAATCGGCGGATATCGGTTCTCACACGCCATCGCCTTCGTATTGCTGGGTGTCCCAAATCGTGTGGTCGAACTCGCCCCGATCGCCGCCTTGATTGGCACGCTCTGGGCGCTCTCACAGAGTGCAGCCAATTCAGAATTTACAGTGTTTCGTGTCTCGGGGCTGCGGCCCGGCACTGCCGTGCAATCGATTCTGCGTATTGGCCTGCCGATGGTGCTGGTGACGGCCTTATTTTCTGAGTTGGTGGTTCCGGCCTCGGAAGAGTTTCGTGGCCGAATTCGTGATGGCAGCGTTACCTCGGCCTCTTCGAGTCAGCTGCGTTCGGGGTTGTGGCTGCGTGATGCGCCGAGCGGGCTTGATCGCGCAGCCGGACAGAAAACCATGCGCTTTGTAAACGCGGGTCGGTTCACACAGGATCAGGTACTTGATCGGGTGATGATGTATGACTTTGATTCCGTCCAGCGGCTCACCCAGACCATTGAAGCAAAATCGGGGCACTTCCTGGGCCAGGTCAATGCAGTCTACGCCTGGGAGTTACGTGATGTGAAGATCGTTCGTTTTTTGGCAGACGGCTCCTTAACGCAGAGCAGCCTGTCGCAACTCCGTGTCGACTCGATGCTCTCACCCGAGATGCTAGGCGCCTTGGTCACGAACCCCGATCGCATGTCGTCACTGGATTTGTTCCGATATGTGCAGTACTTGAAACAAAATAAACAGCAGGCTGAGCGATACGAGACAGCGCTATGGAAACGGCTGGTCTACCCCTTTGTGATCTGGGTGATGATGTTGCTTGCCCTACCTGCGGCATTCCTTCAGGCCCGCTCTGGGGCAGTGGGTGCTCGGGTCTTTGCCGGTATTTTGGTGGGGGTAGGCTTTCACCTGGTCAATAGCCTCTTTTCCCATCTCGGAGTGCTCAATACCTGGCCCGCGCCGATTATGGCCCTGCTGCCAAGCGCGATAGCCCTGCTGGTTGCCGGCTTCTTCTTTTATTGGGTCCAGTATCGTTAGGGTAGACTTTTCCGAAGTAACCCTTTTTCTAGGAGTCGTTCGATTTTGACTGTTCAATGTTCGCTTGAGCCCTCGGGCAAGAAATTCCCTGTTCAATCCAATGAAACAATTCTGCAGGCTGCCTTGCGGGCCGGCGTGGTGCTGCCTTATGGCTGCAAGGATGGTGCCTGCGGATCCTGTAAATCACAGCTGCTTGAAGGCGAGGTCGATTACGGCAACTATCAGAAGAAAGCGCTATCCGATGATGAGCGTGCCCAAGGCGGTGTGTTGATCTGTTGCGCAACGCCTAAGACGGATGTCGTGGTGAAGGCCAGAGTCGTGGCCGCCGAGGGCATGATCACGATTCGCAAGATGCCCTGTCGCGTACAGAGCATTGAGAAAGTAGCGCCCGACGTGGTGATTGTGAAACTCCAGCTGCCGGCAAGCGAGAAGTTTGAATTTCTCGCGGGCCAATATATCGATATTCTGCTTAAAGATGGTAAGCGTCGAAGCTACTCCATGGCGTCGGCGCCTCATCAAGAGGGGCCGATAGAACTTCATATCCGTCATACGCCAGGCGGCGCGTTTACCGACGCAGTCTTCGGTACCGGCACGCCTTCGGTCAATGCTGTGAAGGAAAAAGATATCTTGCGCTTTGAGGGCCCGCAGGGTACTTTTTTCCTGCGTGAGGAGAGTACTAAGCCGATGATTCTCTTGGCAAGTGGTACTGGTTTTGCGCCGATTAAGGCCGTGATTGAGCATGCCGCATTTAAAAATATTCAGCGACCGATGGTCCTCTACTGGGGTGGTCGGCGGCCCCAGGATCTCTACCAGTCGACGCTTGCCGAGAGCTGGGAGAAGACGCACCCCCAGTTTCGATTCATTCCGGTGATCAGTGATGCAGAGCCCGATGATCACTGGACGGGACGAACCGGCTTTGTTCATCATGCCGTGATGGAGGATTATCCCGATCTCTCAGGTCATCAGGTCTATGCCTGTGGCGCACCGATTGTGGTGCAGTCGGCATTACGGGATTTCGTCGCGAGTTGCAAGCTACCCGAAGATGAGTTTTATGCCGACGCGTTTACAACCGCTGCAGATCTCGCAAAGAAAAGCTAAGGCGAGGGCATGTTTCGACTAGTGCGCGCGTTGCGACTAGAGAGCGCGCTCCTTTAGGAATTCTTTTAGCGCAGCTGCAGTGTGGGTTCTGAGTCGGGCCACACTTGCGGGTGTGCCGGCCCCAACAATCTGCCCGCCACCTGCTCCGCCTTCGGGACCAAGATCAATTAACCAGTCGGCCTGAGCCCAGATATCGAGTTGATGCTCAATCACCACTACGGTATTGCCCGCATCAACAAGCCGGTGCAAGACATGAATGAGTTTCTCGATATCGGCCATATGCAGGCCTACGGTTGGCTCATCGAGTACATAGAGTGTGTGTTGGCTTGTTTT
>DBCQ01000005.1:53495-59479 GCA_002293155.1 Burkholderiales bacterium UBA954
AGTTGTAAGGGGCGGTAGACCGAGGGATGGTTTTCAAAAAAATCTACAGCTGCATCGACGGTCATCGTCAAAATATCGGCAACACTCTTGCCTCGCCAGAGCACGGCACGGGTTTCAGAATTAAATCGACTTCCTGAACAGGCGTCGCACAGCACACGAACATCGGGCAGAAAATTCATCTCAATTTTCTGCCAGCCCTGGCCTTCACAGTGACCGCATCGGCCATCACCGGTGTTAAATGAGAATCGGTTGGGTTTCCAGCCCCGCATTTTCGCCTCTTCACTGTCGGCCATGAGCCCGCGAATACTGTCCCAAAATCCGATATAGGTTGCAGGCGTTGATCGCGGTGTTTTGCCAATCGGGGTTTGATCGACCTCAAGCACCCGGTCAATCGATTGCCAATTACTGATCGATTCGCAGCCGAGCCAACTGCTGCGTGTGGTCGCCCTCTGGCTGCCCAACTTGCGCGCAGTACGTTTGGAGTCGCGGTCTTCTTGAATCACTGACTTCAGGTTTGCCAGCAACACATCGCGGGCAAGACTGGATTTTCCACTACCTGAGACACCCGTCATGACGGTTAATCGATGCAGAGGAACCTCGACCGTAATCGATTGCAGGTTGTGAAGGCGGGCGCCGTGAATCGTCAGTATTTCTGTGCCCGGCCCGCGTTTTGGGGTCTTGGCATGGCGCAACGGGCTGCGTAGGTACTGCCCGGTGAGCGATTCTTCGGATGCGCAGATTTCGGATTGGGTGCCTTGGGCAATCACCCGGCCTCCTTGAGATCCGGCACCCGGCCCGATATCAATGACATGGTCGGCAAGCCGAATGGTGTCTTCATCGTGTTCAACCACGACCAGTGTATTGCCCTTGTCTTTGAGGGTGGACAACAGGCGCAGGAGTGCTTGGTTATCTTTCGGGTGGAGTCCGATTGTGGGCTCATCTAAGATGTAACAGACCCCTTGAAGGTTTGAGCCGAGCTGTGCTGCGAGTCGGATGCGTTGTGCCTCTCCGCCCGAGAGGGTTGGCGCTCCTCGATCAAGCGCGAGATAACCAAGACCGACCTCAGTGAGAAAGTCGAGTCGCGCGCTAATCTCAACAATAAGATCCTGAGCCACTGCGCGATCGCGAACCGAAAGGCCTTTACTGACTGTCGTGAGCCAGCCCGGTATATCCAAGACCGGCCGATGTGAGAGGTCGGCAATATTGGTGTCGCGTATTTTTACTGCAAGGGCAGTGCGATTAAGCCGCAGACCATGGCAGCTTGCGCAGTGAGTGTTGCCGTGCGGATTCTCATCGGGTTCAGTTGTCTGCCAGGCCTCTTCCTCGCCGGTTTGTGCCTCATCGAAATCAGCGATTCGCTCTCCTGTACCAAAACATTCGTCACACCAGCCGTGCTTCGAGTTGTAGGAAAAGAGTCTCGGATCAAGCTCAGGAAATCCAGTGCCGCAGCTTGGGCAGGCCCGTTTCGTCGACAACACGCTGCCACGGGAGGCGGTGTCGCCGGTTTTGCTCAAAGGAAGAATCTCAACAACCCCCTGTCCGAATTGGAGCGCGGTCTGCAGCAGGGTTTTAATTGCAGATTCCTGATTGGGTTTTACGATTACATCGCCAATGGGCAATTCGATCGAATGCTCTTTGAAGCGATCAAGTTTTGGAAAAGGGGTGACCGATACAAACTGGCCATCAACTCGTAAATGCGTATAGCCTTTGGATGCGGCCCACTTGGCCAGGTCTTGGTAGATCCCTTTTCGATTAACAACAAGCGGCGCAAGAACCCCAATCGATTGATTTCGATAGCGCTTAAATAGTGTCGCCAGAATTGATTCAATACTCTGCGGCTCTATGGCCGTCTCACAGTCGGGACAGTGCTGAACCCCGACTTTGACAAAGAGCAGTCTCAGGAAGTGATGAATTTCGGTGAGTGTACCCACGGTACTTTTTCGACCACCGCGGCTCGTGCGCTGCTCGATCGCGACTGTGGGTGGGATGCCGAATACCGCATCCAACTCGGGACGTGCAGCTGGCTGGACAAACTGTCGGGCATAGGCGTTGAGTGATTCGAGATAGCGACGCTGGCCTTCGGAGAACAAGATGTCAAAGGCGAGTGTTGATTTGCCGCTTCCGGATACGCCGGTGATCACCGTCATTTTTTCACGCGGAATACTCACATCGATATTCTTAAGATTGTGCTCGCGTGCCCCACGAATCTCGATCGCATTACTGATCTGGGCTGCGTTATAAGCAGGACGGGGCTCCTGTGCCAAGGAGGGCTTTTGAGACTCGGCTGCCTCGCGCAAAGCCCGGCCGGTATGAGAGGCCTTGCAGGCCATGATGTCGGCGACACTGCCTTGGGCTACGACTTCACCGCCATGCTCACCGGCCTCGGGGCCGAGATCAATCAGCCAGTCAGCGCTCGCCATGACATCGAGGTTGTGCTCGATCACTAAGAGACTATGGCCTGCTTGCTTAAGGGCTGACAGCGCTTTGAGTAGTTTTGCGATGTCGTCAAAATGCAGTCCTGTGGTGGGCTCATCAAAAATAAGCAAGGCCCTCTGGATTTTCTTATCCGCCGCTTCTGCGAGCTTGCCCGCAATTTTTAGCCGCTGAGCCTCTCCGCCGGACAGGGTCGGTACCGGCTGGCCGCACTTTAGGTACGACAGACCAACATCGACGAGCGGCTTTAGCCGTTGCGCAATCTCATGATCGCCTGCGAAGAATTCGAGCGCCTGACTAATGGTGAAATCCAGTACATCGGCAATCGAGTGCTCATTGAGCGTGATCTCAAGAATTTCTTTACGAAATCGCTTGCCATCGCAATCGGGGCAGCGCAGATAGACATCTGAGAGAAACTGCATCTCAACATGTTCGAATCCATTTCCTCCGCAGGTGGGGCATCGACCATCACCCGCATTAAAGCTAAATGTCCCCGGTGTGTATTGCCGCTGCTTTGCCTCCGGTAAAACCGCAAAACGGTTTCGAATTGCATCAAAGGCGCCAACATAGACCACGGGATTGGAACGGGCTGTCTTCCCAATTGGAGACTGATCGATTAGAACTGCTTCTTGCAGCTCGCTAAGCCCCTCGATGCGGTCGTGTGCACCTGGAGTGTCGGTGGGCTTACCATGGGCTTTACAGATCGCTGGGTAGAGCACATCACGCACAAGTGTGGATTTTCCGCTTCCCGATACGCCGGTGATGCAGACGAGTTGACCTAAAGGAATAGTGACGTCGATCGATTTGAGATTGTTCGCCCGAGCCCCGATGATCGAGAGCACTGCGGCGGATTCTGGGGCTTTGACGGCTGTCGGGGCGCTGACACGGGCCCGTCGTTGGCCTGATAGATACATGGCAGTGAGGGTATTGGCTCGCAGTAAGGCGCCAAAAGATCCGTTAAATAGAATCTCACCCCCGAGTTCTCCGGGCCCCGGGCCGATATCGATGATGCGGTCTGCCGCCTGCATCACCAAGGGGTCATGCTCTACAACAACCAGGGTGTTGCCAGCATCACGTAATTGATGCATGACACGAACAATCCGATGGAGGTCTCGAGGGTGTAGGCCAATCGAGGGCTCATCTAAAACAAATAGGGTATTGACCAGCGAGGATCCGAGTGCTGTGGTGAGATTAATCCGCTGGACCTCGCCTCCCGATAGGGTTCGGGATTGACGATCGAGCGTGAGATAGCCCAGACCCACATCAACCAGAAAACGCAGACGTGACTCGATCTCTTTCGTAACAAGGTCAACTGCGGCCTGATGGGCGCTCCCCTTTGTCGTTTTGTCAATCTCACGAACCCAGTCTAGTGCGGACTCAATTGACATCAGCATCACCTGATGGATGTTTTTCTTGTTAATTGTCCAGAGCAGGGCATCAGGCTTTAGTCTTGCGCCATGACAGGCAGGGCACTCGGTGTAACTGCGATAGCGTGAGAGCAAAACTCGTACGTGCATTTTGTAGGACTTGCTCTCAAGGTGCTCAAAGAAGCGATCCACGCCGTACCACTGACGATTCCAATCTCCTCGCCAGTCGTCATCGCCGCGGAAAATCCAGGCCTTATCCTTTGCAGAGAGCTGATGAAATGGGATGTCGACGGGTACGCCCCGTTTCACCGCGTACTTCATTAATTCTTTCTGGCAATCGAGATAGGCATTGGTCTGCCACGGCTTGACCGCGCCTTGAGCGAGAGACTTTTTCTCGTCGGGAATCACGAGTCCCGGGTCAATCCCAATGACGCGACCGAACCCTTTACAGGTCTCGCAGGCGCCGATTGGAGAATTAAATGAAAACAGCGCTGGCCGGGGTTCCGAGTAACTCATCGCGCAGTCGCTGCAGGCGAGCTGGCTTGTGAAATCAAACTGCTGCTCAGCGATTTTTATTCTGCATCGGCCATGCCCAAAGCGTAGCGCGGCCTCGACAGCCTCATTCACACGTGTCGTCGCAGTATCGCCGCGTAGGATGAATCGATCCTGAATAACAAAGAGTTGATGGGCGTCTCGAGATTGGATCTTAGTGAAGCCTTGCGCAGAGAGCCAGGCCTCAATCTGTTCGTCGGGCAGAGATTCTGGTGTCTGTATTGGAAAGCTGACTTCAATGCGTGACTCATGCGGGCTTGCCGTGATCAACAGGCTAATGCCCTGCGCGGTCTGCCGGGTGATCGGCTTTGCGCACTGGCGGCAATGGAGCTCTGCGAGTCGTGCGAACATGAGCTTAAAGTGATCGGTGAGCTCGGTCATCGTGCCGACGGTCGATCGCGAGGTCCGCACGGGATTGCTCTGATCGATCGCAATCGCCGGGGGTACACCATCAATTCGATCGACCTGTGGCTTGTCCATCCGGTCAAGAAACTGACGTGCGTAGGCAGAAAACGTCTCGACATAGCGGCGCTGACCCTCCGCGTAGAGGGTGTCAAAGACCAGAGAGCTCTTTCCCGACCCGGATACGCCAGTCACAACAATCAACTCGCCTAAGGGCAGGTCGATATCAATGTTTTTTAAATTGTTTTGACGTGCACCGCGAATGCGGATTGCGTGGTGAGGGGTTACCACTGTCTCCTTGGGCGATGCCATGGCTCAGTGTTTATCGTGGGTATGCTTGTGTGAATGCTCGTGGGTGTGGCTGTGATCGTGTACATGATCATGTGCGTGATCGTGAGCGTGGCTGTGCTCGTGTGCATGATCGTGGGTGTGGCCGCAGCCTGCATCATGGACGTGATCGTGGCCGCAGTCGGGTCCGTGAACATGACCCTTAGGCGTGTTTTCCTGGGCCAACAATGTGGCAGATGCTGCTTGCATGAGGTGATCGGCCTCCGGCGTAAATTGATCCATGCTGGTTAACACACGAAATCCCATTGTTTTTAGTTCGGCGGCAGCCTGATCAGACAGAGAATCGGTACGCGGAAATTTCACAAAGTTATTGCCAATCTCAACGGCGACCGCACGTTGGGCTAAGAATCGAACCACGCGCAACAGCAGGATGGGCGAGCTTGACGTGTAGACATGGAGCTTGATTCGGGTCCCAGAGGCGGGAGCGATCGTGACACTAGTGGGTATCGAGTTCATCAGAGACTTTCAACATGATTTTGCCAATATGGGCCGAGGACTCCATTAGATCATGGGCTTGCCCAGCTGCTGACAAGGGAAATACGCGATCGATCAGGGGCAGGAGGCGTCCGGCAGAGAGTTCCGGCCAGATTACATTACGAAGGGTGCCGATGAGCCTGGCCTTTTCCTCATTTGACCGCGCCCTTAGAGTAGAGCCCGTGAAGGTGAGCCGTTTCATCATGAGGGGCATCCAATCGATCTCGACCTTGCTGCCCTGAAGAAACGCAATTTGCACCAATCGACCTTCAAGGGCGAGGCTGCGCAGATTCTTTTCCAGGTAGGGCCCGCCCACCATGTCGAGCACCACATTGACGCCTTTGCCATTGGTTAAATCCTTTACGCTGGCCTGCCAGTCAGTCGTTTTGTAATTGATCACGTGATCAG
>DBCQ01000005.1:59502-67347 GCA_002293155.1 Burkholderiales bacterium UBA954
GCCAACGGCCCTGCAGGCGGCAAGCTTATTCTCAGCGCCCGCTGTTGTGATGACTGTTGCACCAGCCCATTTCGCAAGCTGGATGGCCGTAATCCCAATTCCACTGGAGCCACCGTGAATTAAGACAGTCTCTCCTTGGCGCAGTTGGGCGCGCTCGATGAGATTGGCCCAGACGGTGATATACGTTTCAGGAAGTGCAGCCGCCTTTAGGAGGCTGAGCCCCGTGGGAATCGGCATGCAATGACCCGCAGGCGCAGCCACCTCCTCTGCATAGCCACCTCCGGGCGTTAGCGCGCAGACAGTCTCGCCAATTTTCCAGCTATCCACATGGGGGCCGAGTGCGGCAATCGTTCCGCTGACCTCCAGCCCCATGAGTGGAGAAGCATCGGGCGGAGGGGGGTAGGCGCCCTTGCGCTGAATTAGATCAGGCCGATTCACGCCCGCATAGGCAACCTTAATCAACACTTCCCCGGGTTTTAACTCCGGGGTTGGCAGGTCGAGAATCTGCAGCGGTTCAAGCGCGACCGATGCTGAGCCGGGAGACACGGGTGGGTGAACAACAGCGCGCATTCTGTTTTATTTCCAGGAGTCTTTGAGGGTCACCGTACGATTAAACACGGGGGCACCGGGCAGGAAATCCACATGATCCGCCACAAAGTATCCGTGACGTTCAAACTGGAACCGCTCCTCGGGCTTTGCATTTTTTAGACTAGGTTCGAGAGCTGCGCGGATAACGCTGAGCGAGTTCGGATTTAAATCGTCAAGAAATTGTCGGCTAAGGTCTGGTGCATCTCCCTCGCGTCGCGCTCCCGGGGTGGCATGAGAAAACAGTCGATCATAGAGCCGGACCTCTGCCGTATAGGCCTCACGGGCACAGACCCAATGTATATTGCCTTTTACTTTGTACTGATCAGCACCTGGCGTACCACTTTTACTGTCGGGAAATATCTTGGCGGTAACTTCTACAATCTCACCGCTTGAACCCTTCTTAACCCCTGTGCATTCGATAACATAGGCATAGCGCAGGCGGACTTGCTGTCCTGGCGAGAGGCGGAAAAATCCCTTCACGGGTGTTTCTTGGAAATCTTCACGCTCAATCCAGAGCTCACGCGAGAAGGGAACGGGCCGTTTACCGAGCTCCGGCTGCTGGGGGTGGTTGGGCGCGTGGCACTCTTCTCGGTGATCTTCAGCCACATTTTCTAAAACGAGCTTCACAGGGTCGAGAACGGCAATCTTGCGGTGTGAGGTCTCGTTGAGGTGATCCCGCATACAGTCCTCTAAAACGCTGTAATCAATCCAGCCATCTGATTTTGATACCCCGATGATTTCTGCAAATCGCCGAAAGCCCTCGGGGGTATAGCCCCTTCGCCGGGCGGCAATTAGGGTGGGCATTCGTGGGTCATCCCAGCCGTTCACGACACCTGAATCAATTAACTCAACGAGTTTTCGTTTGGATAGCACGACATAGGTGAGATTAAGCCGCGCAAACTCAATCTGATGGGGTAGCGCTGCCGCATCAAGCTTGCCGCAGGCCGCAACTTTGTTGAGTAGCCAGTCGTAGAGGGGGCGATGATCTTCAAACTCGAGTGTGCAGATTGAGTGGGTGATACCCTCGATTGCATCGGATAGCGGGTGGGCGTAATCGTAGAGCGGATAAATACACCAGGCATTTCCCGTACGGTGATGTTCGGCGTGCCGAATTCGATAGAGCACGGGGTCACGAAGATTCATATTGGGCGAGCGCATATCGATCTTGGCCCGAAGCACATGTGCACCATCGGGGTACTTTCCCGCCCGCATATCGCGAAAGAGTTGAAGGTTTTCCGCGATCGATCGTTTACGGTAGACAGAGTCTTGTCCTGGTGAGGTCAGAGTTCCACGATTACTGCGCATCTGGTCGGCCGATTGCGAATCCACGTAGGCATCGCCCGATTCAATAAGGGCCTGCGCAAAGTCGTAGAGTTGCTCAAAGTAATCACTGGCGAAGTAGAGGTGCTTGGCCCAGTCAAAGCCCAGCCACCGAACCGCGGCTTCGATGGCGTCTGCAAATTCCTGTTCTTCTTTTGCGGGATTTGTATCATCGAGGCGCAGATGGCAGCGGCCCTCGTAATCTCGGGCAAGGCCAAAGTTTAGGCAGATTGATTTTGCGTGGCCAAAATGAAGGTAACCATTGGGTTCCGGCGGAAACCGGGTGACCAAGTGCTTCGTGCGGCCATTGGCGAGATCTGCTTCAACGATATGCCGAATGAAGTTGACGGGGAGATTGGCGGGAGCAGGAGAGGGGGTTGTCATGTGTGGGTGCGCAGAGGGCACGGCCTTCTAAAACCATGATTTTAGCTACACTGAGGGACTTCTTCTCCACGTTTGTGATCCGGATGCCCTCCAGTGAGCGCTGATTCCCAAGAACCCGCTTTACCTGACCGTTTATTGCTGATCGATGGATCAAGCTTTCTCTATCGGGCTTTTCACGCACTACCGGACCTGCGCACCCGAACAGGCCTGCCCACGGGGGCGCTCACGGGGATGGTCAATATGCTGCGACGGGTACGGGCCGAATGGCCTGCCCGCTATGTGGCCTGCATCTTCGACCCCCGGGGCCCTACCTTTCGGGATGCGATCTATTCCGAGTACAAGGCCAACCGCGCATCAATGCCAGAAGACCTGGCTGCCCAGGTGCCTGCGATTTTTGAGGCGGTCAAGGCGCTGGGCTGGCCTTTTATCGTGATTGATGGTGTTGAAGCCGACGATGTTATCGGCACGCTTGCTGTCCAGGCCAGCGAGAGGAACCTGCCGACAGTTGTTGTAACGGGGGATAAAGATCTAACGCAGCTCGTCAACGACCATGTGGTCTTGATCGACACGATGAGTCGTGATGGTGGCCCCGCGAAAGTCTCTGACCGTGCCGCGGTGATTGAAAAGTTTGGTGTGCCGCCGGAGCGAATCGTTGACTACTTATCTCTCGTGGGAGACACCTCGGATAACGTTCCGGGCGTTGAGAAGGTGGGTCCTAAAACGGCAGCAAAGTGGCTTAACCAGTATGGCTCACTCGATGCTGTGATTGCCGCTGCTCATGAGATTACTGGTGTCGTTGGCGAGAATCTTCGTAAGGCCCTTGATTGGATCCCAACTGCAAAGCAGCTGGTGACTGTTAAAACCGATTGTGATCTCTCCTCAGTGATTACAGATTTTGATCAGCAGCTGGTCTGGCAGCCAATTGATTTGGCAGTGATTGCGACGCTTAAAGAGAACTATCAGCTTGAGCGAAGTCTGCGCGGAATCGGCGAGCCTGAATCGAACCCCCAGCCCATCCCCGAGACCCCGGCTGCACCTAGTCTTTTTGAAATTCAGGGTGACTATCGCACCATCAGTGATTGGCCTGCATTCGATGCGCTTCTTGCCGATCTTCATGCTGCCGAGTTGGTATCGGTCGATACAGAAACCACCTCGATCGATGCTCGGGCAGCGGAGATTGTGGGTTTATCGTTTGCAACCAGAATAGGTCAGGGTGTTTATATCCCGCTGGCGCATCGGTATGCGGGTGCTCCAGCACAGTTACCGCGCGAGGAGGTGCTTGGCAGATTAAAACCCTGGCTTGAAGATCCAAGGGCTAAAAAGGTAGGACAGAATCTGAAGTACGACATGCATGTGTTTGCAGGTGCGGGAATTTTGTTAAAAGGTGTTGCACACGACACCCTCTTAGAGTCCTATGTTCTCGAGGCCCACAAGCCGCATGATTTAGATTCGCTATCCCAACGGCATCTTGGTCGTAAGGGCTTAAGCTACGACGAGGTGACGGGTAAAGGGGTTGCTCGTATCGGTTTTGAACAGGTCTCGGTTGAGATCGCAACCCGTTATTCCGGCGAGGACGCCGACTTTACCTTGCATGTCCATGAGACCCTCTGGACCCAGATTCAGCATGAGAGCCTTCTTGCAAAAATCTATCAAGACATCGAGCTACCGGTTGCGCAGGTGTTGTGGCAGATGGAGCACAACGGTATTGAGGTCAATAGCCAGTTGCTCATTAGCCAAAGCGATGAACTTGCCAAGAAAATTGAGGCCCTTGAGGCCCAGGCCCATAGCCTTGCAGGCCAGCCCTTTAATCTCGGCTCGCCCAAGCAGTTAGGCGAGATTCTTTTTGGAAAGCTGGGCTATGCCCCGGTTAAGAAAACGGCAACGGGAGCGGCATCCACTGATGAGGATGTGTTGGAAAAGCTTGCAGAAGACTACCCGCTGCCGAGAGTGCTTTTGGAGTGGCGTAGTTTTTCCAAACTCAAGTCGACCTACACCGATAAATTACCCAAGATGGTAGATCCGAAGACACGCCGGGTTCACACCACCTTCTCGCAGGCAGTTGCGGTAACGGGAAGGCTCGCCTCGAGTGATCCCAACTTACAGAATATTCCAGTACGCACGCCAGAGGGCCGGCGAATCCGGCAGGCGTTTGTCGCACCTGCGGGATTTCAGCTAATGTCGGCCGACTATTCGCAGATTGAATTGCGCATCATGGCCCATCTCTCTGAGGATGCAGGCCTTCTAAAAGCATTTCTCGCTGGCGAAGATGTGCACCGTGCAACGGCAAGCGAGGTCTTTGGCGTGCCGCTTGATCAGGTCTCGGGGGAACAACGGCGGTATGCGAAGGTTATTAACTTTGGGCTCATCTACGGTATGAGCGCGTTTGGCCTTGCGCGTAATCTCGATATCGATCGGGGTGTGGCCAAGAATTACATTGATCAGTACTTTGCGAAGTATCCTGGTGTCCTGCGGTATATGGACAATATTCGCGCAACTGCTAAAGCTAAAGGCTATGTTGAGACGGTTTTTGGTCGCAGGCTCTGGCTGCCCGAGATCAACTCTCCGAATGGCCCGCGGCGTCAGGGGGCCGAGCGGGCAGCAATTAATGCCCCCATGCAGGGAACAGCGGCTGACCTGATCAAACTAGCGATGATTCAGGTTCAGCGCGCGCTGGAGGCAGAAAAGCTAAGATCTCGCTTAGTCTTACAGGTGCATGATGAATTAGTTCTTGAGGTACCCCAGGATGAAGTTGACACGATTCGCGCCCTGCTGCCGCAGAAGATGGAGAAGATCGCAAGCCTTCGGGTGCCCCTGATTGTCGATGTGGGTGTGGGTAATAACTGGGATGAAGCGCATTAAGTCTGTTGATTAAACAACACAGGAGATGATGATGAATAGTTTTCTTAAAGATGAAATTGATTCCCTTTCCCCTGAGAATAAGACCGGTGCGAGTCGCCGAGGTTTTATTCAAGGATCGATCGCGGCTGGTTTTGCAGCGGCTGTGGCGCCTACCGGTGATTTGTTGGCGCAGGTCATCACGACTGATTCCCAAGGGCTTACCGCCGGGTTCGTGGAGATTCCCGGAAAAGATCGATCGATACCGGCCTATCGGGCCATGCCAAGCGGCAAGACAAAGCTGGGCTGTGTGATCGTTGTCCATGAGATCTTCGGCGTGCATGAATATATTCAAGATGTCTGCCGCCGATTTGCAAAGTTAGGTTATATGGCGGTCGCACCTAACTTCTTTGTTCGCCAAGGCGATGTCACTCAGTACAAGACTGTTCCAGAGATTTTCTCAAATGTCGTGAGCAAAGCCTCCGATGCTCAGGTACTCGCAGATGTCGATGCCGCCCTAACTTGGGCCGCTGCAAATGGGGCAGACTCTGCCAAGGTTGGAATTACTGGTTTTTGTTGGGGCGGCCGGATTGTCTGGATGGCCTCTGCGGCAAACCCAAAGCTGAAGGCGGGCGTGGCCTGGTATGGCCGGCTGATGACGCAGGTCAATGCAGCAAACCCGAATCATCCCCACGATATTGCTGATAAATTGAATTGGCCGGTGCTGGGTTTGTACGGCGGAAAAGATGATGGCATTGGATTAGATACGGTTGAAGAAATGAAGACCCGTCTGTCATTTGGTGGCAAGGCATCACAGGCCTCGGAGTTCGTCATTTACCCCGAAGCCCCTCATGCCTTTCATGCGGATTACCGTCCGAGTTATCGCAAAGAGGCAGCGGATGATGGGTTTAAGCGCGCAGTCGCCTGGTTTAAGAAACACGGGGTGGCTTGACGTCAAAACCACTACATCTCGGGTTTCGATTGGCGATTAAATGTTGATTGTCTACACCTTATTGGCGGCTACAGCTGCAACAGTAGTGTCTATCCTATTGGCTGCAGCGATTTCGCTCGGGCCCCTATCAAAGGCGGTAGATCGGTTAGTTAGTTTTTCAGCGGGCATGCTCCTGGGAACAGCCTTATTGCATCTGCTCCCTGAGAGCGTTCATATGGGCGGTGAGATTCATGGCGTGAGCGTAGCCCTCTTAGCGGGCTTGGTTGGGTTTTTCGTGCTCGAGCGTCTGGCTATTCTTCGTCACGACCATCACCACGAGCATGATGGGCATGATCACCCCCATGGGCATGATGCCCAGTCTGCTGGCCACGGAGGCTGGACGCTTTTAGTTGGTAGCACGATTCATGCGACTGCCGATGGGGTGCTCATTGCAGCTGCATTTCTTGCAGACCCATTACTGGGCATTCTCACTGCGCTGGCGATTGCGACGCATGAGATCCCGCAGCAGATTGGTAATTTCTTAGTGCTTTTAAATAGCGGATTCACTAAATCCAAGGCGTTATTTTTCAATGTCTTAACCGGCCTTGGCGCATTTACGGGCGCGCTATTGGGATACTTCTTTTTAGGGCAGGCGGGCGATTGGGTTCCTTATGTATTGGTGGTCGCTGCCGCAAACTTTATCTATATTGCGCTCTCGGATCTAATCCCGCAGTTACACGCACAGGCCCACTCCCACCATCATGGTGGGCTTAAGATGGCGGCCTGGCAGCAGCCCGTTTTAATGCTTACGGGCATTGCAGTTGCAGGGTTTGCTGCAAGCTTTTTGCATGGTCATTGAGTTATCGAGGTGGTACAAACTCTGTAAAAAAGCCTGACATTAGGCACCCGGCTAGCGCGCTTAGGTGATGTTCAAGAGGTGATCTGACTCGCATGATGATCTCCACTCTGATCGCTGTGATCAGAACTTCTGGAGATCAATATGCTCAAACATCTTCGGCCTACCTGGGCCCATGCGCGTCGCGCCTTGCGTACACCGCTCGCTTTACCCCTCCAATCGCGCTCCATCCCACGCGGCCAAGGCATGACCGAATACATTGTTGTTGTGGCGGTTGTAGCAGTTGCCGCGATTGGTGTTTACAGCATGCTCGGTCAAACAATTCGTAATCAGACTGCTGGTATTGCACAAGAAATCTCAGGAAATGATGCGGGTGCAGCTTTAAATGCGGCCTCAAGTTCGGCCGCGTCTGCACGAACGCAGGCCAACGTCCGCAAAGACCTTAAAAACTACAACCAGGATAATCACTAACCATGAGATCGCGTCCGCAGGGTGCGGTCATGATCATAGGCCTCGCTTTCATCGCGATGGTGGCTGTGTCGTTGTTTTTCTTATCGCAGTCTGCGATTCTCACCAACGACAAGATCCGGTCTGGGGCGCTTGCTGATGCGTCGGCTAAGTCTGTTGCAACTTGGTACGCACAGATTCTCAATTATGATGCGTACAGCAATCGAGCGATTGCTGCCAACGAAATTATGATGGCGCAGGCCGTGACAATCGCGGCATGGACGCAGTATGTTCAGGCGCTCTCATCAAACCTGGGGTCCGTCGCCGCTGTGATCCCGGCGGTGCAGCCTGTTGCGCAGTGGATTGTGCAGGCCGCCACAGTAAGCCACGAAATGGCCAAAGCGGGAGCATTGATCGAAGTGCCAATTCGCTCTGGCTATACACGTGCATTACAAACTAGCCAGCAGATCATGCATACAGCAGC
>DBCQ01000005.1:67416-76929 GCA_002293155.1 Burkholderiales bacterium UBA954
TTTTTTGGTCAGATTATTCCGAGTAGCAATATCTCCGCATTTAGTGGCTTTAGTAAAAATTATTCGGCTGATGAGCGTCAGGGGCTGGCGACTCTAATTCGGCAATCTCAGGATAGCTTTACTCGCCAACGCAATGACGATGACCGGCTCTACCTGCTTCCCACAACGGGCTGTATTCCAACGAGTATCGATCGTGCGTTCGGCAAGTTAATTAAACGCGGAGGGACTTGGCTGACCGCTGATCTGAGTAATTGGGAGTCGGCCGATACCTTGTCAATTCACACCTGGCGCCGGCGAAGCCGATGGAATAGAACCTGTGGCGGAATCGGTGAGTCGATTGCCTTGGGCTGGGGAGCCAGTGATGCGGCGTTAGGTTCTGTTGGTGGCATCAAAGAGGATCCTGTCGGTAATGGGGCAAACCCCGGCGCATTTGACCGGGCAAGGTCTGGGGCTGTGCAGATTCCCGGCTACCTTGGTTTGAGTGCTCATCGGGAATTAAGCCCAGCGCTTGCCCAGGCCCGACAGGGCGCCTCAATTCGTGTGCCGGTGCTCGTTCGCCTACCAAAAGCAAAGCTCACAGCAATCACAGCGGGCGAGAAAGCACAGCATGATCCACTGAATAAATCTCTGGGCGGAGCAATTTGGTCACTAAGCGTTGCCGAGACCTCGTTTCTTCGGCCCGTGGATACCCTGAGTAACTCAGCAACACGGGAATTCGGTAATCTCTTTTCGCCATTTTGGATCTCTCGGCTTGTGGGGCCTGACGCTGCTGATCGCTCTGTTGCAATGTTGCTTGCTCAAGGAAAGTCTAGCCCATGAGTAATTCGCAATTAAAGAGGATGCCACGCGGTCAGGCGCTGATTGAGTTGGTCGTGATTCTGGGAGTATTCTGGGCACTGATCGCGGCATTGATGATCGTGGGTGTTGTTGGGGAGTCGGGTATTCGAGTAAGCCAGGCTGCCCGCTTTTCCGCCTTTGACTGTGACCTAAGACCGGGGCACTGTCGCCAGAGCGCGGTGCAGTCTGAGTCTGTAATGCGTAGCGGAGTCTTCGGAGAAGACGCTCGAGAAGTGCTCGCTTCCGATAATGTTATTCCTCGTCGATTCGTCAGCTTAGACAATAATCAGAATGTTATTGAGTCATCGAAGTCAATATCTCTAAGTGTAGATCTGCCAAGAGTCGATGGCGCAGATAAGAATCTTCTTCAGAAGTTATCTGATGCATTTCGAAGCTTTTCTCTCAAAGCGGGTCCAACAATCTTTGGGCTTGCAAGCCCTGATCAATTAACCCGATCAACAGTGCGCGCTGTATTGTGGGAGTCCCGGCCTTCTACACACCGTGATTCCTTAATGCCTCGACTCGATATGACAAGTCGCGTGGCAATGATCAGCGATAGCTGGGCGGCAGCCGACCGAAATGATTTCTTTGGCCGGGTCAAGGCTGGCGAATCTCCGATCGCGCTGATGGATTCCGTGACTGCTGCCCTTTACATTCCGGGAAAAGATCTGCTTATGCCTGTTCTGGATCTGATTGGGCTTGAGTCTAATACCCAGGCGTTCCGTAATTCATTTCACAAGGCCGATCACGATCTGCCTTATCCCAACACTCGTGTAGTCACACCCTAAGCAGAGGCTGAAATGTTAAGTCCAATCGTAGCGGCAGGTGTGGTCACGATGATGGTGAACGGAACACCAATTGAGGCGACCTACCTTCATAGCACTCTGCCTGGTTGCGTGCAGTCTAAACAGACCGCACGCACATGGCGCTCTGAAAATCAGATTGTCGTTGAGCAGGCCATCGGCCCCTGGTGCGTGGCCGGTACCGTAATAGATCATTACTGGGTCGCCGAACAATGGGCGGCTAACGAAGGGGTATCAGCCCAGGATAACCGAGCAATCAGAGGCACGGAGGCGACGCACAAGGCTCTGCCCAAGGGTGTACAGGCAACGGGATGGCGTATTCGAATTCCGCTATCTGCTCTTCAAAAGCGGCCCACGTTGACCAGGAGCGACTGGGGTATTGATCTGGTTGACTCATCGATCAATACACGATTCCGGTTTCGACAGTCGCCTCTTAGCCTCGAGCATCACCACCGCAAGAGTCTCACGATGAGCGGCCAGGATGACTTTCGAGCTAGTCATGTGAGTACATTCCGGGGCCGTGAAGGCGCGTTACAACATCCTGTGCTCTTAACACGCAAGCCAGATGGCGGCGTTTTATTGAGTGGTCGCACACAGAGGGGTGAGAGTTTCTCGGCGCTGATCGAGCGCGGGGTAAACCGATGACAACAGCACGATACCGAGTGATCGTCCGGTTCGTTGCGCCGAGTGGGCAGGCAGTCATTGAATATCTCATTGTGGTTTCGGCCCTGTTGGCCGTCTGGATTGTGCTTGAGCAGTCTCCGGTTAGTTTGCGGCAGATATGGGGCCTCCTTATTGCGCGGTATGGTTTTTCTTTGTCAATTCCTTGGTGATTAACTATGAAACAGAAGCTTCTCTTAATTGTTCTAAATATTCTTATGGGTTTAAAGCGCATTTTCCATCGGCTTCCAGTAAGGCGAATTTCCGTGGGGGCCTGGAATATCCCATTTTCCCAGCAGAGTTGGATTTATTTAGTAAAACAGTATTGGGTAATTGCGGTGGGCATTCTTGCTGCGGTGATCGCATTCTGGGCTACGCAGCAGTATGCACGTGATCAGGTGGCAGCAGAGCGAGCCCGCGTTTTGCCAAAAGGGGGGCTGATTGAAGTCCTTGTGGCGGCTAGAGATTTGTCCCAAGGGGATAAGGTTTCTGCTGAAACACTGGCTATACGTCGTGTCCCACGGGAGTGGTCTCTACCCAATGTGATTAATCCAGTGGACTTTGATTCGGTGAATCAAATGGCGCTTACACGACCTGTGCTCTCGGGGCATCCGCTTACCTTAGACCATATTCGGCAGGCCAAGTTGTCGACCTCTAGTCTGCAGCTTGATCCGGGCTTTCGTGCGGTCTCAATCTCTGTGGATGAGGTCTCCTCCGTGGGTGGATTAATTCAGCCGGGAGATCGGGTTGACCTATGGGGAGCGACGGTTCAGGCTCCTTCAGGCGAACTCGGGGCGATGGTGAGCCTGCCCACAGATAAACAGAACGCTGCGCGGCCGGCGCGGATGATTGCCGAGAACCTTAGGGTAATTGCAACAGGTCAACGAACCCAACGAACTGAGCCGCTTGCTCAGCAGCCGATTGGCCCAGCCTACGCCAGTATCACGCTGGCTGTCCCAGCGCATGTGGCCGCATTTGTTTTGGGTGGGCAGTTTCAGGGCCGGCTTGGCATCGCGTTGCGTGATGCAACAGAACCATCATTACCACGCCTTAAATTGTCGTCTGCAGGGGCTGCGGCGAGTGCGGGCCCCGTCGAAATTCTGATGGGTGGACTCGAGGGAGTTAATCAATGATCAAGATCAGTCTCTGGCTATTGATATTAGTGCGGGTGCTGTTTAACCCGGCCTTCGCACTTACAGAGTCCACTGCATCACTGCAGTCCGAGTTAACTATGGCAGTGGGTGAGACCCATGTCCTACCCGAAAAAGATTTGAAGCGAATTGCGGTTGGAAACGGAAAAATTATCTCTGCTAAACGCATCGACCGAGACCAGATTCTATTGCTTGCACAGCAGCCGGGAACTACTAGCCTGCATATGTGGTTTCGAGACGGCACGGAAAAGAGGATATTTGCACGGGTTGCACCTGGAGATAATGAAGAACTTGTGAGAGATGTGAGGCGTTGGCTTGGTAAAGCCTCATCGGTTGAGGTGAAATCGATTGGTGGCCGTGTGGTCATCGAGGGAACAGCGAAGACGGCGCAGGAAGCCAGAAAAATTCAAGAGTTGGCTCAGCGATCCCCCTTGATTGTCAATCTAGTCCAACAATCAGGAGTCGAACAAATGATCGCGATGGAGGTTCGATTTCTCGAGGTAAAGAAAAGCGCACTAGAAAATATAGGACTAAACTGGCAAAAGAGTACTGCAGGTCCTGTGTTTGGTGTTGTTGGTGATTTTAAGACTAATCAGCACTATCGACCAGCATCATCGGGCACGCTCGACTCGAGCGGAGTACCGGGACTCGTCAGTAATTTACCTGGAACAACCACAGAATCCTCGGCGGTTGGGCGTATTGCGCCGTTTGCGATGTACTTTGGCTTGCAGGCCACATTAGCTTCCGTAATTAACCTAATGGAGCAAAAAGGTGATGCCATTGTCTTGGCGGAGCCAATTCTATCCTGCCGAAGTGGCGGCGCAGCCAAGTTTCTCGCTGGTGGCGAGATCCCGCTGCCTACCACTAGTGGAATAGGTACGACATCTGTTCAGTTCAAGCCTTATGGAATCAAGTTTGAAATTAACCCGACCCTCACGGAGTCGGGCAGTATTGCAGCCCGTGTGATGACAGAGTTATCGACAATTGACCCGGCAATTAAGGTCGGCGATCTACCGGCTTTTCTGTCGCGGCAAACTGAAACCGAGGTGAATCTGCAAGAGGGCGAGACCTTAGTGATTTCAGGACTTATTTCTGAGGATAAGAGCAAAACCATCGATCAACTTGCCGGGCTTGGAAGTATTCCGATTATTGGGAAGCTCTTTCAGTCAAAAGATTTTCGCGAGCGGCGTAGTGAGATGATTGTTTTTGTTACCCCACGGTATATCTCTGCGAATAGTCCTCTGAACCAACGCCTGACCGATCGCGCTCAGCAGCGTCTCGAGCGGGCTGAGAAGCAGATCTCGGGTGGTGATCACCAATGACGGCAGTGTCACAAGCATCCGCAGGGATCGAGTTACCCCTATTGTGTAATACGGGCCCCAAAGGATTGGTGTTGGAGTTACTTCAAGGAGGCGCAGCACCTCAGAAACTTGTGTGTCGGGAGTTCCCGGCTCTAATCGGTCGAGATGAGTCAGCAAACGTGCCTCTGTCGGGGCTATGGGTGGGCAAGCAACACGCAGAGATTCGACTCGGTGGTGGCGGATTAATGGTGGTGGATCGTGGCACGCTATCGGGAACCCTGGTCAACGATCAGCGCATTTCGGAATATGGCCCCTTAAAGCTCGGAGACCAGATTCAGATCGGCAGCTGGACGCTTCGCGTTGATGCCTTTGAGTCGCCGATGGTGGTTGATAGTTCGGATGAGCAGGCCAAGATAGACCGAGCTGTCTTAAAACTCCGTGAATTGATCGACTTACGCCGAAAGGATTGGCAGGGGGCCTCGGATGCGGTCGTTCGCGAAGAATGCCGTGAGCTTCTTGCGCCAATCATTGCAGACCTCCTGCCGGATGCCAGCGCCATAGTTCGTCACGAGTTCATGGCCCGAGTTATTGCAGAATCGGTAGGTCTGGGGCCGCTCGAGTTGCTGTTTGCAGACCCTGATATCTCTGAGATTATGGTGAATCGGTTTGATCAGATTTACATCGAACGATCGGGGATCTGCCAGCCCACCGGCTTGCGCTTCTCAAGTGAGGAGAGTGTTCGATCCGTGATCGATCGCATTGTGTCGCCACTTGGACGCCGTATCGATGATGCCTCACCGATGGTCGACGCACGATTGGCGGACGGCTCTCGGGTGAATGCGGTCATACGGCCTCTCTCAGTGAAGGGGTCCAGCCTAACCATACGACGCTTCATGGGGCGGCTACTTGGGCCACAAGATCTCGTCGCAAAGGGCTCTGCAACTCACGAGATGCTTCAATTACTGGAGCTCGCTGTTACCCATCGGTTCAATATTGTGGTCGCTGGCGGGACTGGGTCCGGGAAAACAACGCTTCTAAACCTTCTGTCGAAATGGATTCCGCAAAAGGAGCGGCTCATTACCATCGAGGATGCAGCGGAGCTAAGGCTTGATCATCCTAATCTTGTGTCGCTTGAGGTTCGCCAATCAAATTCAGAGGGGCACGGACAAGTCTCAATTCGTGATCTATTGCGCAATTCCCTGCGTATGCGGCCCGACCGCATCATCGTAGGCGAGTGCCGAGGCGGCGAGGCCCTCGACATGCTCCAGGCGATGAATACGGGACACGAAGGATCACTAACTACTATTCACGCCAATAGCCCCCGCGACGCCTTATCGCGGCTTGAGGTGATGGTTATGATGGCGGGCTTTGAACTTCCTTTGGGCGCGATTCGCGATCAGATTGCTTCTGCGGTTGATCTTGTTATTCAACAACAGCGCTGCTCGGATGGGCACCGCCGGGTAGTTAGTATTACCGAGATAACGGGCGTCGAGTCAGGTGTGATTCAGAGTCAGGAGTTGTTCCGATGGCGTCCGGACCAGAGACACTTTTCTTCAACGGGGATCATGCCGAATTTTCTCGAGGAGATTACTCAGCGCGGCATTGCGGTTGACCCATCAATTTTTAATGCTGTTCAGGAGATGGATTGATGAACGCATGGATACTGTTTCTTTTCTGGCTATGTGCGTTTCTCGCGCTTATACCGTTTCTTGTTCGTTTTTTCAGCAAAAGTCGAGACGCTATCGAGCAGCGGCTCATTCATCGACTTGAAGACTTTCATATTTTTGTACAGCCAAATGTTGTGCGCTGGGTGGTCGTGGCTGTCTTGATTGCAGCAGTTACTCTAAATTTACTGGTGTTTAGATCGTTCTGGCTCTTACCATTCCTGGTCATTGGTAGCCTCGTTTGCCTTTTTGCACTCGTTCGGGTTCGACTTGAAAAGCGCTTTAGAGAAATACGCTATCAGTTACCTGGCGTCGTTGAGCTGGTGGCAACCTCCCTGCGTGCCGGCCTCTCCATTCGTTCTGCATTACTGCAAGTCTCTCAGCAATCTCCTCGGCCAATCTCTCAGGAGTTGGCGATTCTCGAGCGTATGCAGCGGATTGGAATTCCGCTTGAGCGTGCACTTGCCGAGTGGGTTAAGCGTCTACCGATTGAAGAGGTTCAATTACTTGGCTTCACCATTCAGGTCTCCTCAGCATCTGGAGGAAACTTATCTGAATCTCTGGATCGCCTTGCGGGCGCGTGCCGTCAGAGGCTGATTCTGGAGGAAAAGGTCGATGCCCTGACTGCTCAGGGCAGGCTTCAGGCCTGGGTCATGGTGGCGTTACCCATTTTATTGGCTATCGCATTGTCTTTGATTGACTCTAATGCAATGGAGCCGCTCTGGATAACGACGACAGGACACCTTGTTCTTGGAGTAATTTTTGTTCTAGAGCTTGTCGGTCTGCTCTGGATTCGCCGTCTGATTCAAATTAAGGACTAGGAAGAGCAAATGGCAGAGATATTGATAGCAATTCAGATAATTTTTTCCATCGGAGTTGGATTGTTCGTTATGTCCCTCTTAAAAAAGGGTCGATTTAGCGTAATTCGTATGCAGATACAGCTCGCCCGCGGAAAGATTGGACACTGGCCAAGGGAATTGCGACCCTTGGGCGTCGTCTTGGCGCCGTGGATGCCCTTGTCGAATCGGTTGGCACAGGGATCATCTCAAGTTAAGCGGGCACTTCTGACATTAGGATTCCATCCTCAGTTCGATGATCGTGAGTTCTCAAAAATGCGGATCACGCTCGCAGCGATTACCGTGTTAATTGGAGTATTGGCTGTCTTTTATTGTGTGGTGGTTATGGGAGTAGGGTCCTTGCAATGGGGTGTGGTGGGGATTGGTGTGGCGTCTGTCATGGCCTTTTACCTGCCGCAACTTAAGTTGTTTGAGGTTTATCAGTTAGCGAGGGGGCGCATTAGTCGGGCATTTCCAAGTTTTCTAGATGTCTTGTCTCTTACCTTAGAAAGTGGCCAGAACTTCCAATCCGCTCTACAGATGTCGGCCCAGCGTCTTCCTGAGAGCAGATTTCGTTCTGATTTGAGAGGACAGTTACAGGAAGTTCTGAGGGAGATACGGGCAGGTGAATCACGAATTTTGGCACTTCAAAAGTTTTCTGATCGACTTGGCCTTCCTGAGGTTACTCAGTTTGTTGCCTCGGTTAGTGCGGCTGAGCGCCAGGGCGTGAGTGTCTCGGCCTTACTTAGGCGTCAGGCGGAGCAGTTGCGGTCTAGTCGTGCGCTTTCTGCTGAGCGCCATGCAATGAAGATGCCCGTGAAGTTACTTGCGCCACTCGCTATTTGTATTTTTCCTTGTACTTTTCTAGTTCTGGCGTTTCCAATTGCGATTCGTCTATCCCATTCGGGATTATTTTGAAGCGGAGTGTCGGCTGGTTGCTTGCCAAGAGAGAGGCTGAAGCTCAACCGTGTAAAGCAGAGGAGTTGAGCGCACCCAGGCAGAGGGTGCCAGAGTTTTTTGAGTATCACATCGCTCTTAGCTTCTGGGACCGGCTTCTTGGTTTACATGCACGGGATTCTGTTCGGTATCTCTTGTTTCCTCGTTGTCGTGCAGTTCATGGGTTTGGGTCGAGTGAGGAAATTGCAGTGATATTTCTCGATACGAATGGGCTCGTCTTGTCTGTGATTCCACGGCTTGGTTGTTTTGAGGTTGCTCGGCATCCTTTCGCAGCGCAGGTGTTAGAGGTCCGTGGTGAGACGCAGGTGATGCCAGGCGATCGGGTTGTATTGGGCTGCGCGCCGCAAGCGATCGACCAGGATGATCCGAGGGGACGATTGTCACGCTCTGCGCCACGGGGCTTTTCGATGATGGAGTCATTAATTGCGCTCCCGATCGTGGTCATTATCACTTTTCTGGCAATCGAAATCGGAATGCTGTGGCACGCTAAGTTCGCGCTTCGGCATGCTGCGGTTACAGCCGCACGTTATGCGAGCGTTCATCACGCAAGCGATGTGGCGATACGCGATGGGCTAGTTCAAGGACTGATGCCGCTTGTGTCGAAGACCGATACTCTAGCGGGGCTGCCAGCTGCCTTATTTCAGACTGGTGCAGAAATTGCGCAGGGTATCGCGATGGGGTGGTTACGATGGGAGGTATTATCTCCAACGAAACAGAGCTTTATGGATTGGGGGGAGATCGCCGATCCAATCTTAAGTAAGGGCGCAGCTCGGGGTGAAGTCGAAATACCATCGAGTCCGCTACCAGCCTTGGCGACTCGTCGTCGGCCAGCGAGTGGGACGAGCAGCGTAGTGGGTGGCTTGCCGGTTGGCGTTGCGTCAGGTCAGTCATTGATTGAAGCCAACACCCTTAAATTGAATTTAAAAGTCGGAGTTCCTCTGCGTATGCCTGTGGCTGGCACGCTATTGGCAAAGAGCCTGGCCTTGTGGTCGGGATGCGGCTGGTCAGTTGATAAACCACCAGATCAAATCGGCCTCGTTGACTTCGGGCGAGCGGTTAGTCCCTCGATTCTCAGCGCGCGTATTGAATGCAGGGCATTGGCAGCCCGGGATTCTTCTGGACATTGGCAACCACGCTGGCCTATTGAGACCTCCGCACTTGTTCATATGCAGTCGAACGCGCGGCGCTCTCTGATGGTATTACGGGACCGGCAGCTGGGGGTGGGGGTTGGTAGTGGACCCGCGCAGAGATGAGGCCAGAAGACTAAAGAACGTGTTGCCGCAATTTGGTCTGCGGCGGGATCC
>DBCQ01000005.1:77018-78641 GCA_002293155.1 Burkholderiales bacterium UBA954
TTGTTCTTTGTGGTGGTGTAGAAGTGCCCAGTGCCTGCACTGGACTCTAGTTTGATTTTCTCGCGGCCGCTTTTTGCCATGATCTGTCTCGATTCTTAATACGTGTTGCGTTGACGGGTAGTGGTGTTCTGATTCGCCCGATGGCCTGAATTACAGGGCGTTACGAGCGCGCAGATCCGCCAAAATCGCATCGATGCCATTTTTGGTGATGGTACGAACGGCGGCCGGGGTAACGCGAAGACGTATCCAACGGTTTTCGCTCTCCACCCAGAAACGCTTGTACTGCACGTTCGGTAAAAACCGACGCTTGGTTTTATTATTGGCATGGGAAACATTGTTCCCCACCATGGGGCCTTTGCCCGTTACTTGGCATACACGTGCCATGATCATTTCCTTCGTCGTTTGACCTTCGTCAAACCGTTGTTGCAATCTGAATTCAGCGGTCTACCCGATCTGAATCCATCGCGTTGCGGTTAATTTTTCTTATTCGCCAAATCTCGGCAAAGACCGCAATTCTATGAGAAAACAAGGACTTAGGTCAAACCTCGCCGGCCGAAATGGTTCGGCTGCCAGCAACAATAAGGTGGTCGAGGAGGGCGATTTCAAGGCCCGCAAGGGTTCTTCGGAGTTGAGTGGTTAATAATTGATCAGCTTGGCTTGGCTCGGCGGTTCCCGAGGGATGATTGTGGGCCACGATTACGGCGGCGGCATTGAGCTGCAGCCCCCGTCTCGCAACCTCTCGGGGGTAGACAGCTGTCTGGGTGAGAGACCCTGAAAATAAACGTTCGAAGCGGATTAGTCGGTGTCGGTTGTCGAGAAAAATCACCCCAAATGTCTCGAACGGTTGACCTCCAAGCTGGGCCACGAGGAATTGAGAGACCTTTTCAGAGTCATTCATTAGTGGACGCTCACTCAACGGTTCTGCGGAGGCCCGTTTTGCGAGCTCCCGGGCGGCTTGAAACAGCGAAAAGCGGGCATAACCGATGCCAGGGCGAAGGCGTAGCTGCTCCCATGGCGCAGAGAGGGTTGCGCTAATGCTGCCAAATTCATCCAGTAGCTCCTGAGCAAGGGTCATGACGGGTTTCCCGGGCTGGCCGGTTCCGAGTAAGAGAGCAATGAGCTCGACATCCTCTAGGCTTTGTACGCCTCGAGATAGAAGTTTCTCCCTTGGTCTTGGCGGGGTTAGGTGGGGCTGCAGTATCGATGTCATGGTCTTGCGCCTAAAATCACGCACTATTCCTAAATTCTCCAAGCGCCACAATCGCCCATGATGCCTAGTTCAGTTAACACCGCCCCCGGCGCCGCAGCCTCCAACTCGGGGCCTGCCCTGGGCATTCAAAAGGGGTCCCATGTGACATTGCACTTTCGGTTGACCTTGGGCGATGGCAATGTGGTGTTTGACACCTTTACGGATAAGCCGGCGACGATTCAGGTGGGTGAAGGTCAGGTGGCGCCCGCGCTTGAGCGCTGTCTGATTGCGCTCAAAGAGGGCGATGAACGTTCTTACGAGCTCGCATCCGATGATGGGTTTGGGCCGCGCAACCCGGAGCTTGTGCAGAAAATTAGTAAGTCATTGATGGATAAATACGCCGATGACTCTGATCCAATTGCGCCCGGGGATGT
>DBCQ01000058.1:0-147 GCA_002293155.1 Burkholderiales bacterium UBA954
GTGAAGAGTTCGGTCGAGAGTTGGTTAAAGGGCCGTTTTAAAGTCGATAGCATTTTAAAAACGCCCATGCCAGGGTTGGTCGAGATTCGTATTGGAACTGACATTCTGTACGCCAATGAACGAGGCACATTTGCAATTGTTGAAGGT
>DBCQ01000058.1:260-409 GCA_002293155.1 Burkholderiales bacterium UBA954
ATGAAAACAGTGAGAGGTACTGGAAAACGGGTTCTTGCGGTTTTTGAGGATCCCTACTGCAGTTTCTGCAGAACCTATCGAAAGACATTGCTCGATTCGAACAATGTCACGATCTATACCTTCTATTTCCCAATCTTGCGTGCTGAATC
>DBCQ01000058.1:435-687 GCA_002293155.1 Burkholderiales bacterium UBA954
GAAACCATTTCTAAAAATGCCTGGTGCGCAAAAAATCGCGAAGAAGCCTGGAACGACTGGATGCTCTTTGGAAAAGAGCCGCCTAAGGCGGGTGCAGACTGCAAATTTCAGTCTGCCAAATTGCTTGATCTCGGAAAATCCTTGGGTGTATCTGGAACGCCCACCACATTTTTCTCCGATGGCAGGCGCATGTCCGGGGCGATTAGCAAAGATCGCCTCGAGCAGACTTTAAGCGAAATAAACTGAGTTATT
>DBCQ01000058.1:738-1539 GCA_002293155.1 Burkholderiales bacterium UBA954
CATACGGCCCGCTACTTCGCCAGCCGTTGGGCCTGTGCCAAAAAATATATCGCTTCGGTGCGCACCTAGAATTGCGCTTCCCGTGTCTTGCGCGATCATCAGCCGCTGAAACGGAACGCCCGGGTCGCGGGGGGGTGCCCCGGCGTTGGGCACACGGGTATTCATAAATACTAGGCTGCCTTGCGGCACGAATCTCGGATCAACAGCAAGCGAGCGGCCCGGTGTTAGGGGTAGGCCCATAGAACCTAGCGGACCCAAGGAAGAATTTAAATTTGCAATTTCTTTAAAAAACACAACACTCGGGTTTTGGTGCAGTAATTCATCGCGTCGGTGAGGGTTTGCCGAAACCCATGCCTTGATACCTTGCATCGAGGCCTCGTTGGGCTTGAGCTCTCCCTTGTTAATCAGGTAGCGACCAATGGATTGATAGGGGTATCCATTCTGTTCCGCATAACCCACTCGGATTGATTCACCGCTAGGGAGTTGCACGCGCCCAGAGCCCTGAACTTGCAAGAAGAACGCTTCAACAGGGTCGTCCACCCAGAGAAGTTCTTGCCCTGCAAGCAGGCCACGCTTCTCAATCTCTGCCCGTGTTGGGTAAGGCACGACCCGCCCGCTTTCCAACCTTCCGCGCAGACGTAATGCCTTGATTTCTGGATAGATCGAGGAGAGATCAACGTTAATTAAATCCTTTGGGGTGCGATAAAGCGGAATCTGATAAGGCCCCTCCTTGGTTCGAGAGCCCTTTAATAGTGGCTCGTAATAGCCTGTAATCGTCGCGGAGCGTGTGCCTTTCGCGTC
>DBCQ01000058.1:1648-1783 GCA_002293155.1 Burkholderiales bacterium UBA954
CCGCGTCCAAGGGGTGGCACGTTGCCGCATCACCTGGCAGTTCGAAACGAATGCCGGCCAAAAGCCCTCAAGGCTATCGGCCTGCCAGCCCGAAAGATCGCTAAACCGGATCGGTGTCATTCGGGCGTCGGCCGA
>DBCQ01000058.1:1870-3061 GCA_002293155.1 Burkholderiales bacterium UBA954
CTGGGGGCAACCTTAGAATGGAGTGCAAGCGCAAGAAAGGGTCGTGTCATGTGGCTTATTTTCCTTGAAGCAGGGCTTGCCCTGGCAATTTTCCTCTTCATTGTCTGGTGGACCATGCGGGGTAAGCGCTGATCTAGAATGTTGCTATGAGCTCAAAACCCGCCACAACACCCTATCGGATCGCTCCCAGCATCCTGTCGGCCGATTTTGCCCGATTGGGCGAGGAAGTCAGCCGTGTTGAGGCAGCAGGGGCAGATTTCATTCACCTTGATGTGATGGATAACCATTACGTTCCCAATCTCACCATCGGGCCAATGGTCTGCAAAGCCATCCGGCCCCACGTGAAGATTCCCATCGATGTCCATCTGATGGTCTCGCCCGTTGATGCATTGGTGGTTGATTTTGCTAAGGCCGGTGCAGACTTAATTACCTTTCATCCAGAAGCGACGCCACATGTTGATCGTACCCTCCAACTGATTCGAGATCAGGGCTGCAGGGCGGGCATCGTTCTAAATCCCAGCTCTCCAATTGAGAGCATGGATTGGGTCATGGATAAGCTGGACATCGTATTACTCATGTCGGTGAACCCAGGGTTTGGCGGCCAATCCTTTATCGCTTCAACACTTCCAAAGTTAAAAGCCGTAAAGCAGAAGATTAATGCCTACACCGCATCAGGTGGCCAACCGATCCTTCTTGAAGTCGATGGCGGAATCAAGGTCGATAATATCGCTGCGGCGGCAACTGCCGGTGCAGATACCTTTGTTGCAGGTTCGGCTGTATTCGGTGCGCCTGACCCCGATGGTGGCTATCGAGGCGTGATCGCAGCGTTTCGTTCTGCCTTGGCAAGCGCCTGATTTGTGGGCCTAGTGGCGTTGTGATTTCACAGTCTGAATTTGGCGCACTCGCGGATCAAGGCTACAACCGAATCCCGCTGGTGAGGTCGCTGCAGGCGGATCTTGAAACCCCGCTGTCGCTTTATCTAAAGCTCGCCAATCAGCCCAATAGCTATCTTCTGGAGTCGGTGGTAGGCGGGGAGCGCTTTGGCCGTTATTCATTTATTGGCCTGCCGGCGAGAACACGAATCGAGGCAAGAGATGATGCGATTACCGTTACAACAGATGGTAAGTGTGTCGAGTCTACAAAAGCAGATCCAATAGCCTTTGCAGAGGGCTATTTGTCCCGATTCAAAGT
>DBCQ01000058.1:3136-3288 GCA_002293155.1 Burkholderiales bacterium UBA954
GACACGGTCAGGCACATCGAGCCGCGTCTCTGTTCGGATGCGGCCAAGAAAAAGCGTGATCCGATTAATGTGCCCGACATTGTGTTGCTGCTTACCGAGTCGCTAGCCATCATCGATAACCTAGCAGGCAAGCTCTACCTGATTGTGTATGT
>DBCQ01000027.1:0-12790 GCA_002293155.1 Burkholderiales bacterium UBA954
ACAATACGCTTGAATCCCGCAACGTGAGGGATACGCGCACGTATGAATAGCAGATAACACAATCTCAAATGAACTGTCCAACGACGCGGTGTATGGGGATCGGCAAGCATGAGATGGTCTCTCGTCACTCGAACATGTCTTAGGAAAATGAATAGGAGACGAATTGATCCTATCTCTCCTGGAGAAATGCTAGAAGAAGAGTTTCTGAAACCGCTAGGCATTACCAAATATCGGCTTGCAAAAGATATTGGTGTTCCGGCGGGACGCATCAGCGAGATCGTAGCTGGCCGTCGTGCAGTTACAGCGGACACAGACTTACGTCTTTGCAAGTATTTTGGCTTGAGCGAAGGTTGGTGGTTGCGAGGACAGGTCCGCTTTGATACCGAGATAGCAAACGAACCCTTCAAAAGGAACTCGCTCGAATCAAGCAGTGTTCATTAATTGCGGCCTAGAGATAAAAGAAAAGCCCCTTTGTAGGGGCCTTGTGTTTTTTTGGCGGGGTAGAAGCGATTGTTTAACTGACTCGCTCAGTTTTCCCACCCCCTGCTTTTGGTGGTGTCGGGGATTCGAACGGGCCGCCCCTCATGGACGGCCGACGGCATATTGCTGCTCTTTGCTCTCTGAAAAAACACCAATTTGTACGCAGTAGCACACACATCGTCTTGATTGACACGCATTATGCAAAAAACTAAAAATAGCACTTAAAAATTCGATTAGACAAGCCAAGAGCTCTACATACAATTTGGATTTGTTATACAAGAGGAGATTTTTTGTGGATGTATCTTGCTTTCCCCGCATCAGCCTGGGCCATTTCCCCACACCGCTAGAACCCATGGCCAAGCTCACCGCCTTGCTGGGTGGCCCGCGCCTTTGGATCAAGCGCGATGATTGCACGGGCTTGGCTTCTGGCGGTAATAAGACGCGGAAGCTTGAATTCCTTATGGCTGAGGCCGTTTCGGCTGGGGCTGATATTGTTATCACCCAAGGCGCTACTCAATCCAATCATGCGCGTCAAACCGCTGCTGCGGCTGCCAAACTCGGCATGAAGTGCTTGATTTTGCTGGAAGACCGAACGGGCAGCACCGACCCTAACTACGTTGACAACGGCAACGTCATGCTCAATCGTCTGCACGGTGCGATCGTCGAGCGACGCGCCGGCGGCACCAATATGCAGCAAGAGATGGAAATCGCTGCTGACCGCTTGAGAAGCGAGGGTGCCCGCCCCTACGTGATTCCTGGGGGTGGTTCCAACCCTGTTGGCGCGCTGGGCTATGTGAATGCTGCATTTGAATTGATTGAGCAGGCGGCCTCGCGCGGTTTGCAGATCGACTATTTGGTGCACGCCACCGGCAGCGCGGGCACCCAAGCCGGGCTTGTCGCGGGTTTGTATGCCGCCAATAGCGATATCCGTCTGCTCGGTATCGGAACTCGCGCCCCGAAAGAGAAGCAAGAACAGATGGTGTTTGACCTGGCTTGCCGAACCCTCGATCACATGGGTATGCGACACACACTTGCGCCCGAGGCTGTCGCGGCTAATTGTGATTACGTCGGCTCGGGTTACGGCATTCCGACTAGTGGTATGGTGGAGGCTGTGGAGATGCTGGCTCGCACCGAAGGCTTACTTCTTGACCCGGTCTATTCAGGCAAGGGTATGGCAGGCCTCGTTGACCTGATCCGTAAAGGCCACTTCAAACCTACCGACAACGTTGTCTTCCTGCACACGGGGGGATCCGTTGCTTTGTTTGGTTATCCAGCGGCGTTCGAGTATGAATAGTGCCGATCATTTTCCGTTCGAAGTTTTCTTTCACTCACTTAAGGAGCGTTTATGAAGAAGTTCTCGAAAATCACAATGACCGTACTCGGTGGTCTGCTGGCAGTAGCCCCGGCCGCTATGGCGCAAACAACCTTGCGGCTATCCACCTATGTTAACGAAGTGGATCCGCGCTATGAGGGGTTTAAAAAATTCGCTGAGTTGGCGGCTGCCAAAACGTCTGGGCGAGTCAAAGTGCAAATTTTCCCTTCCTCGACACTACATGGTTGGAGCGAGGGTGTCGACGCCATGCTCGGCGGCGTTTCTGATATTAGCTGGGTACCAACCGGTGAGAAACGTTTGCCCTGCTATGGGGTGACATCCCTCTACCCCATGGTGGTGGACATGAGCAAGCAGATTGAGCTCGACGCTGCTTACTCAACTCTCATGAAAGACGAAGCGGCCAAAGTGGGCTTAGTCCCTCTGATTAACTCTAACTATTCGTATGACCAAGAGTGGTGGTTCAAAAAGCCTGGTACTGACTTGTCCAAGATGAACGGCATGCTGGTCCGCTCTATCGGCCCGCTGGTGTCGACGATGATCGAAACTTGGGGCGGCAAGCCAGTATTCATCGCACCTAAAGAGGTCTTCCAATCGGCGGAGCGCGGTGTGGTGGACGGCATCAATATGGGGGTTGCCACTTACAGCGCGAACAAACTCTGGGGCGTTATGCCGCACATGGTCCAGGCGAATATGTTCTACGGCAACATTAACTATATGATCAACAAGAAAAAGTTCGACGTACTTACACCTGCTGATCAAACTGCATTGATGGCGGCTGCCAAGGAGTCTGAGGCTTGGCTCAAGCCGCTTTACGAGAAGTCCGTCGACACCGATATCGCTAATGCTGTGAAGCAAGGTGGTACGGTTACCAAAGTTCCGGCGGCCCAGCGCAAGGCGATGGCAGATGCGATTGCGGCCAAGTGGAAGCCTGAAGTCGATAAGAGCTGCGGTATGGATCAAGCTAACAAGGTCAGAGCTTTGTTCGCCAAACACACCGCTAAGTGAGGAACATGCGAGCGCTGCTTAGAGTTTTTGATCGGCTGGCCCTAGGGCTGGCCATCGTCGGCGCGCTGATCATCGTCGTGCAAATGGTTTGGATATCGTACGGAGTGTTTATGCGCTACGTTCTATCCAGCCCAGATGGCACGGTCACGGAGGCAACAGCGCTGCTGTTGTTTCCAACCGCATTCTTAGGTTTGGCGTTCGCGCTCAAAGAGAGCGCCTATCCCAAAGTAACATTTTTATTGGATGTCTTGAAACCGAGTGCCCAGCGGTGGTTAGAGGCACTGAATTTGCTATTGATGATACTTGTCGCAGGATTTTTCGCAGTTGCAGCGGTTCAAGGAACCATCGGGTCATTCCGTTCGGGGTCGGCGTCGGAAATCCTTCATTGGCCTCGGTACCTTTTTTGGACCCCGGCCACCATTTCGCTACTTTTTTTCACGACTTACGCCATTCTCAAGTTGGTTGATCTCTTGAAGTCCAGCTCGGACGAAACAGTTGACAGCACAGCCAGTCGCAGTACACCACAATAGGAGTCACCATGGAGTGGTATCACGTTGGAATAGGTCTGATGGCTTTGCTGGTTTTGTTCATCGGCATCGGTCTGCCCATTCCGTTCGCGCTGGCGGGCGCCTCTATGCCGTTCTTGTTTTATATCCAAGGCTGGTCCACTGCTCTTGTCAGCAGTCAACTCAAGCTCTGGGGGGTCTGGATTGATTACGTATTGCTGGCGGTTCCGCTCTTCGTTTTTTTGGGGGAACTGATCGGACGATCCAACATAGGCCCGAACCTCTACCAGTTCATGCACCGTGGTGTGCGCGTTCGTGGGTCTGCGGCCTATGGAAGCATTGCCGCTTGCGCAGGTTTCGGCGCGGTTTGCGGCTCGTCCATGGTGGGCTCGCTTACCATCGGCGGCGTTGCTCTTCCCGAGATGAAAAAACTCGGTTATGACAACCGACTGTCCAGCGGGGTGCTGGCTGCTGGTGGGACACTGAGCGTATTGATCCCGCCGAGTCTGATCTTGCTCTTTTATGGCATTGTGACCAACACCTCGATTGGTGATCTGTTTATCGCTGGCATCATTCCTGGCCTTATTCTCGTGCTCTTGTTCTGCCTAATCGTTTTTGTTTGGGGAAAACTCTACCCTTCTCACATCCCAGATGCAGATGGAACGCAGCGCACCGGCATTCGCGAGATGCTCACTTCACTGGGCCCGATCATCGTGATCGGTCTCGTGATCACTGTATCGATTTACGCTGGCATTGCCACCCCGACCGAAGCTGCGGCTGTTGCTGCGCTCCTCACGGTCATTCTTGCATTCACCATCGGCGGGCTTGATTTCACGGGCTTCAAGGCGGCCCTGATGTCCACCATGCGCACCATGGGCTATTTGGGTCTCCTGCTTTCTGCCGGCGTCTTGTTTGGTTTCGTGATGACCTATTACCAGGTGCCGCAGCAGTTCACAGAACTTTTCAAAACCTTTCAATTGAGCCCTTATGAGGTGCTGGCGATTGTGGTTGTTTTCTATTTGGTATTGGGTATGTTCATGGAGCCGGTATCCATGACCTTCATCACCTTGCCGACCATCTTCCCGCTGATGTACGCGGCGGGCTGGGACATGATCTGGTTCGGCATCATCTTCACCATCACGATGGAAATCGCAGTGCTAACGCCTCCCGTGGGGCTTAACCTGTACGTGATTCAGGGTATTAGTCGAGGATCAATTACCATCAGCGAAGTGATTTACGGATCTCTTCCTTTTGTTGGAAGTATGCTGGTGCTTATTGCTTTGCTCATCATGATGCCGGAGATTGCCACCTTCCTGCCGAAAGCCATGAAGTGAGTGATTCTCCAGTCCCCATTCTTCCGTATCGCCGGGCGGGGCGAGGCCCAGCTCTTGTCTTGGTTCATGGCTATCTGGGTGGTTCAAGCCAATGGCTGGCCGAAATGGAGCGCTTGCGCCTACATTTTGACGTGATTGCCGTTGACCTCGCCGGATACGGTGATGCCAGGCATTTGACTGCCCCAAAGAGCATCGTAGCTCATGCTCAGTCTGTTTTGAATACACTGGATCAGTTGGGTGTTCAAAATTTCCATTTGTTGGGCCACTCCATGGGCGGCATGATCGTGCAGGAAATCGTACATCAAGCACCCAAACGGGTTGTTCGCTTGGTGCTCTATGGCACGGGGCCTCAAGGCAGTATTCCCGGTCGCTTCGAAACCATGGCGCGTTCGCGTGAGCGCCTTGCGGAAGATGGGGTCGAGCGCACCGCTCGGCGCATCTGCGCCACATGGTTGCTTGATCGCGAAGCCTCGACCGCTTTTGAATTGCTCGCAGCACTCGGCACCTGCGTCAGCCACCAAGCCGCAGAGGCTGGCCTGTGGGCGATGGAAAGCTGGGACGGACGAGATAGGCTGGCATCAATTCAGCAACAAACGCTGATCATTTGGGGCGAAGTCGATCGCAGCTACGGCTGGTCGCAAATTGAAGCCCTATGGCGAGGCATACCTGGCGCATCACTCGCTGTGCTACCGGCCTGCTCGCACGCGCTTCACTTGGAGCGCACCGCGCTGTTCCAAATACTTTTGCTCGAATTTCTTTTAGCGCCAGCAACGCGGGGTACAGTGGTGACCGCTTAGTGGTATTGATCGCGCCGTTCGGCAACGAGTAAACGCTAGACGTGGCAAATTTGCTTTGCGGTAACACTTGAGTTAATAACGGGGACCCAAGAGATTAGGGAGTGCCCATGGAACTAAAGTGGCTGGATGACTATTTGGCCTTGATTGAAGCGGGTTCGTTTTCGGCTGCCGCCGAGAAACGTCACGTTTCGCAGCCTGCTTTTTCTCGGCGCATCCAGCTCTTTGAAGAGTGGCTCGGCGTTGAATTGATTGATCGCAGTCGCAAGCCGTTGCGATTCACGCCACTGGCGGTGCAGCACGAGGCATCCTTTCGCAGCTTGGCAACACAAATCCAGGAATTTCGCTCCATATTAAGGTCTGAGGCCAGTTCCAGTCCTGGCCTGGTCATCGCCGCACAGCACAGCTTAGCTGCGACTTACCTCCCCGTATTTTTGCAGAGGATGCGAACGCTGCAAGCTGAACAGCGCTTTCGTATTCGCTCGGAAAACCGCGATGAAGGCGTGACTTTACTACTGCGAGGCGAGGCAGACATCTTACTCACCTACGAGACTGAGACCGAAAGCACCAGTATTCCGACACAACTGGCCTCGGCCTGCGTTGTGGGCGAAGATACTTTGGTGCTGGTCGCCAGTCCCAAGCTGGCTGGGTCAGAAGAGTTTTCTGCGCCGGATAGTCCCATGCCATTGTTATGCTTTCCACCCGAGACCTTCTTTGGGCAGGTAGTCCGTACCCGCGCTCTGCCGGAGCTCATGCAGTCGCGCCTTGTAGCGGTGCAATACGTCAGCGAGTTCAGCCTCGGCTTGCGTGAAATGGCGCTGCTTCATCAAGGTGCGGCTTGGCTTCCCCGCAGTTTGGTCGCTCAAGAGCTCAAACAGGGACGTCTTCAGGAACTGCCCGCCATCGGTCTCGAAGTACCCTTGTCGATCAAGACATATTTTGCAACCCACGGAAACCAAGCGCTGCAAACCTTGTTTGCTAAGTTCAAAGCGAGCCAAGACAACGATCGGGTTGCGAAGGCATAGAGGCAACTTGGAACTCTACCCTTATGACGTCAGTCTTAAGCATCATAGCGAACTTAGAGATCTTTGTAGTGATCCAAGCTGAGAGAAAAAACTGTTTGGAATTTGATGGTGGCGATTCAGGGATTCGAACCCCGGACCTGCGGATTATGATTCCGTCGCTCTAACCAACTGAGCTAAATCGCCACAAGCGCTCGATTTTACAAGAAAACATGTGCGCCAACAACCGGCTCCGAGTCGACGCATAAGGGGGGCTACCTCGAGCAGTTGATCCATCCCGCCGACTAGAGACTCCCCGAGGATTTTTGAAAATCCTCGCGTAATCGGTTCAGAATCTCTTGGGCGTGCTGCACGCTTAGCCCATACTCTTTGCGAAGGCGCTCGATCGTTGCCTGTTCAGCAGCCGTGAAGTGGCCATCACTAAGCGCCTCTTTAATCTCGGTCTCAAGTTCGATCTCTTGGCGGTGTACCCGCGTTGTAAATGCTGAGGCGACGATGCCGGTTAGCAAGGCGACTGTGAATACGCCAGACAGTGCAGTAAGACCGCCCACAAGCTTGCCAATACCCGAAACCGGTACCGCATCACCATAGCCTAGGGTCGTCAGCGTCACGATTGACCACCAGAGCGCGTCAGGGATGGTGCCGAACTTATCGGGCTGGATATTATGTTCGGCATAATAAATTAGACACGAGGTGGTTAAGAGTGCGATCGCGAGCAAATAGAGTGCGGAAATAAACGAGTTTCGTTCGGCAACAATTGCAGCGATCAGATCCTCAAGTGCGGTGTTGTAGTGAGAAAGCTTCAGCAGACGAAGAATACGAACGATTCGGAGGAATCGAAGATCAAGGCCGGGGAGTATCGCTTGTAGAAAGAATGGAACGATCGCTAAAAAGTCCACGATTCCATGGAAGCTAAAAATATAACGTAGTCGTTTCTGTTGGGGTGTGGCGGGTCTTCGCGTTCTCTGCTCGGGTGCAACCCAAATCCGACAGAGGTACTCCACTAAGAAAAAAACAACTGAGAAGAGTTCAAAGGCGTGGAATTCCCAGCGGTACTGCTCGTGAAGACTGGGGATTGACTCTAAAATCACAGCCATCACATTGGCCAAGACCATTAATGTTAGAACCCAAGAAAAAATGACGGTAGCACGGCTGCCATTTTTACGGCTTAGGATTATGAATAGCTCTTTGCGCACCAGATCCCTCTAAACAGGCGTTTACGGTCTCAGCAGTGTAAAAGATTTCTTGTCGTTTAGCCTAAAATAGGGTTCTTTGAAGGAGATCATAATTCCAACAACTTCCAGCGTATCGCAGATATCAGCCTGGCTAAGGGAGTATCAGGTATTTTTACGTTATCGTGTCCAATGGGTCTGCGCAATGGTTTTTCTGCTGCTTGCCGCAGCGGCAACTCTGGCTGTACCCCTTGCATTTCGTGGTCTTGTAGATGCGGGATTTACGAGCCGGGAAATTAACGATAAATTTTTAACCCTTCTCGGTCTTGCTGCCATTCTCGCTGTCGTAACCGCATCGCGCTTTTACCTCATGTCTTGGCTTGGTGAGCGGGTGGTCGCTGATATCCGCTCCCGTGTTTTTGACAATGTATTGCGTCAAAGTCCGGCCTACTTCGAGACCCTGCAGACAGGAGAGGTCTTGTCCCGCCTAACAAGCGATACAACGCTTGTGCAGACCTTAATTGGGACGAGCATTTCGATGGCATTACGCTCTGTAGTAATGTTTGTTGGCGCAATGATCATGATGCTCATCACCAGCGCATGGCTCGCTGCGCTGATGGGCGTGTTGTTGCTACTTGTGGTGCTGCCGATATGGGCGCTAGGCAGGCACGTCAGAAGGAGTTCAAAGGTTAGCCAGGATCGCGTTGCCGATACGAGCGCAATGGCAGGCGAGGTTTTAAATGCAATGCCGACCGTTCAGGCTTTTTGCCGTGAACCGTATGAGCGTATGCGATTTAACCAATCCGTGGAGGCGGCATTTAAAGAGGCGAAGCGGCGTATTCGGCTGCGCTCGATATTGACCGCTGTTGCAATAATGCTCGCTTTTTCCGTAATTACATTTGTGCTCTGGATCGGTGCCCGACAGGTCTCGGCTACCCAGATGACACTCGGGGAGTTAACCCAGTTCGTAATGTATGCGGTGCTGATCGCAGGATCGATTGGTGCGCTATCTGAAGTGTGGGGAGATTTACAAAGGGCAGCCGGGGCAACAGAGCGTCTGGTTGAGCTCATGCGCGCAAAGCCAAACTTATCTGAGGCAGGTGGTGGGAGTCTGACTGTCAGCCAGCATCGTGGAGAAATAGCCGACGTTTCAACGGCCATGCCAGCTTCAGCCGCAGCGCTAGAGTTTCAAGACATCACATTCTGTTATCCCTCACGCCCAGACTATGCGGCCTTGAATCGATTGAACTTCACGGTGGCATCCGGTGCACGGGTTGCATTGGTTGGCCCCTCGGGCGCGGGGAAGACCACCATCTTCTCGCTTCTGCTCAGATTTTATGAGCCCACATCGGGCGGGATCGCTGTGTTTGGCCGCGATATTCGATCTTGGCCTATTGATGCATTAAGAGAACAGATTGGAATTGTTCCTCAGGACCCAGTTATTTTTGCAGCCTCCGCAATGGATAACATTCGCTACGGGCGGCTGGAGGCCTCCGATGAAGAGGTCATCGACGCGGCAAAGACCGCCCACGCCCATGGATTTATCAGTGCCCTGCCGGAGGGCTACGCCAGTTTTCTTGGAGAGCGTGGCGTCAGGTTATCGGGCGGACAGAAGCAGCGTATTTCAATTGCACGGGCAATTCTGAAAAACCCCCCAATCCTGTTACTTGATGAGGCAACATCGGCACTAGACGCAGAATCTGAGCAAGCGGTTCAACGAGCGCTTGACGCAGTGTTACCGGGACGAACATCGCTTACCATCGCCCACCGATTAGCAACAGTTCTGCATGCGGATCGGATTATTGTGATGGAGGCCGGAGTGGTGGTTGAGCAGGGTCACCACACCGAACTAATCGCCCAATCAGGCCTCTACGCGCGATTGGCAAGACTTCAATTCACAAAAGAGTAAAGATAATCTGACCTGCCAGGTGCAGGGTTAAGCGGTTAGGTCTGTCTTAACCCCGAATTCGCCAGCCGATTGCAATCAGTCTCAGCGTAACCAGAGTAAGGGCGAGCGTCACTGCACTCGAGATCAAGAGGCTTATCCAGGGGGAGACATCTGAGACCCCGTAGATTCCGAAACGGAAACCATCGATCAGGTAGAAAAACGGATTCAAATGACTAATGAACTGCCATAGCGCTGGTAGATCATGGGTGGAATAGAAAACACCTGCAAGCATTGTCATAGGGTTAACTAGAAAGTTTTGAAATACCGAGACATGATCCCATTTCTCGGCCCAGAGGCCCGCAATAAAACCTAGGCACGCTAAAAGCGTGCAGGACAATAGCGCAAAGACAGTGATCCAGACGACTCCGTGGAGAGGCGTTGGAACAAATATTGCCGCCACGATCCAAACCCCAAGGCCGCACATCATCCCCCTTAAGACGGCACCGCCCACATAACCAACGAACCACTCCCATGGACGCATGGGCGAGAGCAGCAAAAATACAAGGTTGCCAGTCATTTTGCTTTGGGTAATGCTCGAGGAGGTGTTGGCAAACGCATTCTGCTGGAGTGTCATCATGACTAACCCCGGAACCAGAAAGCTCGAGTAACTGACGCCAGGATAAGGCTCGAGTCGGCCCTCAAGCAGGTAGGAGAAGATCAGCAGAAATAAGAGGCTTGAGATAACCGGTGCTAGAACTGTCTGCATTGCCACTTTGACGAAACGCATTGTTTCTTTGTGGAGTAGCGCCCAAGCCCCTGAGCTATCTGCGATCGCGTTATTCATGTGCTAGCGATTGGCTAAAGCGTTTTGAATCGCCTGGCCTGTCTGCTGGGCAATCGTGGCGGCCGCCTCTTGCCAGTCTTCTTGTTGGCTTGCATATAAAATCGCGCGCGACGAGTTAATCAGCATGCCGCCACTCTCGTTTCGGCCCGCACGAACCGTAGCGATGAGGTCCCCCCCCTGCGTACCGATACCCGGAATTAGCAGCGGCAGATCAGGGGCCACCCGGCGAACAATTTCAATTTCTCTGGGGTAGGTAGCGCCAACGACCAGCCCGATCTGCTGATGTTTATTCCAGCGTTGTGCAGCCTGGGTCGCAACTTCGACATACAGTGGATGATGATCGGTGGAGAGCATTTGAAAATCGTCGCCACCCGAATTTGAGGTCCTGCACAGAACGAAAATTCCACGATCCTTGTACTGAAGGTAAGGTGCGAGACTATCGGTACCCATATAAGGGCTAACCGTTACCGCGTCGGCTTGGTAGCGATCGTAGGCCTCTCGTGCGTAGTGTTCTGCTGTTGATCCGATATCGCCTCGCTTGGCATCGAGCAGCCAGATGTGATGGGGGTAACGGTCGCGGGCGGCAACAGCGAGTTTCTCAAGGACACTTTCTGCTCGCTGTGATGCGAAATAGGCGATCTGCGGCTTGAAGGCGGCACAGTAAGGCGCGGTTGCTTCCATAATGCCGAGGCAGAATGCTTCGATCGCACCCAGTGGATCATGCCGGGCTCGTTCTTTAAGTGTGCCAGGGAATTGGGCAGTGTCGGGATCTAGGCCTACGCAGAGCAATGAGGCTTGATGTTGCCATGCGTGCTGAAGGCGGGAGAAAAATTGCATACCCGCATCATAAATAAAAAAAGCCCCGCAATGTTTTGCGGGGCTAGGAGGGAGGCGACTTGAGAGGCTAAGACAGGCTTTCCTTGCGAGAAGTTCCGTCTCAGCCCCAAGGCAGTCGAGGGAATTACATCCCCATGTCGCCCATACCACCCATTCCGCCCATGCCACCCATTCCGCCAGGCATACCACCGCCTGCTTTTTCATCTGCAGGCGCCTCGGCTACCATGCAATCGGTGGTGAGCATTAGGCTTGCGATAGATGCTGCGTTTTGCAGTGCTGTGCGGGTGACCTTTGTGGGATCTACCACGCCCATTGCGAGCATGTCGCCATACTCACCGGTGCCTGCGTTGTAGCCAGTATTGCCTTTGCTTTCGAGAACCTTATTTACAACGACGCTGGGCTCTTCGCCGCAGTTGGCAACGATCTGACGCAGGGGCTCTTCAACGGCGCGCATAACGATCTTTGCACCCGCATCTTGATCTGCGTTGTCGCCCTTAACTTTGACCACAGCGCGTGCACGCAGGAGCGCTACACCACCACCGGCAACAATACCCTCTTCAACTGCGGCACGGGTTGCGTGAAGTGCATCTTCCACACGGGCTTTTTTCTCTTTCATTTCTACTTCAGTAGCAGCCCCTACACGAATTACTGCAACACCACCTGCGAGTTTCGCAACGCGCTCTTGGAGTTTTTCGCGATCGTAATCGCTGGTCGCCTCTTCGATCTGAACACGGATCTGTTTGACGCGGGCCTCAATGCTCTTTGTGTCGCCTGCGCCATCGATCAGGGTGGTATTCTCTTTGCCGATTTCAACGCGCTTTGCACGGCCGAGTTCCGCGAGGGTAGCTTTTTCAAGGGTCATGCCGGTCTCTTCCGAGATTACGGTGCCGCCTGTGAGGATGGCCATATCTTCGAGCATTGCTTTGCGGCGATCACCAAAGCCTGGTGCTTTTACTGCAACTGTTTTCAAAATGCCGCGCATGTTGTTGACGACCAATGTTGCAAGTGCCTCGCCTTCAACATCTTCCGCAACAATCAGGAGGGGGCGGCCAGCCTTGGCGACCTGCTCGAGTACGGGCAGGAGATCGCGGATATTGGAGATCTTTTTGTCGTAGAGCATGACAAATGGATCTTCGAGCAGCGCGCTCTGCTTTTCGGGGTTATTGATGAAGTAGGGCGACAGGTAGCCGCGGTCAAACTGCATACCCTCAACAACATCAAGTTCGTTGTTCAATGATTTGCCGTCTTCTACGGTAATTACGCCTTCCTTGCCGACTTTCTCCATGGCCTGCGAGATGATGTCGCCGATTTCTTGATCGGAGTTGGCGGAAATCGCGCCCACTTGGGCGATTTCTTTGGAAGTTGTGCATGGTTTGCTGATTTTTTTGAGTTCTTCGGTGATCGCGATTACTGCTTTATCGATACCCCGCTTCAGATCCATGGGGTTCATGCCAGCAGCAACATACTTCATACCTTCGCGAACAATTGCTTGGGCTAATACGGTTGCGGTTGTTGTACCGTCCCCTGCAGTGTCGGAGGTCTTTGAGGCAACCTCTTTCACCATCTGGGCGCCCA
>DBCQ01000027.1:12868-15519 GCA_002293155.1 Burkholderiales bacterium UBA954
GTGGGCGAGCCGAATGAGCGCTCGAGAACAACATTACGGCCTTTCGGGCCGAGGGTGACCTTTACTGCATTGGCCAAAATATTTACACCTGCCACCATCTTGTGGCGGGCGTCATCACTAAACAGGACTTGCTTGGCAGCCATTATTGGACTCCGTTAAAAATTGTTAGAACAAATGTCTTAATGACAAGGCAGTAGTCGCGCGCCGATTAGGCGATCACGGCCATTACATCGTCTTCACGCAATACGAGTAGCTCATCGCCATCGACCTTGACGGTCTGGCCCGAGTACTTGCCGAAAAGAATCTTGTCGCCGACTTTTACATCGAGAGGGCGAACTTTGCCGTCTTCAAGGATCTTGCCGTTGCCGACAGCGAGCACTTCGCCCTGATCGGGCTTTTCAGCAGCGTTGTCGGGGATCACGATGCCAGAAGAGGTTTTGCGCTCGTTGTCGAGCCGTTTGACCACGAGGCGGTCGTGTAGGGGACGCAATTTCATATCCAAAAGCTCCATTCCAGTTAAAACAGGGTTAAAAACAGGGTGTCGAGCGGGTGGGCCAAAATATTATTAGCACTCACTGCTCTTGAGTGCTAATAATATGGGCGAAAGGGAGTTATTTCAAGGGCTCGGCCCTGAAATTTAAGGGTAAACCCTAGATTTATTTAACCGCCGAAGAACTTGGTTTTCTGCTCTTTGAGGGATTGGCAGTCGATACAGCGGATTTTCATAAGCTTGAGTCGGGCGGCCGGTATCTTCTCGCCGCACTCGATGCAGTGCTTGCCATCAAAATCGGGATTGGTTTCAGGAGCCGTTTTACGCCGGGCCTCTTCGAGTGCATCCTCATTGAACTGGGCCTCGATTGCGGATGCGCGATCGCTGTCATCGGTAAGCTCAAAGTAATTCTCGTTCTTGTCTAAAGCCATGGGCGGTGTCTCCGAATACTGTTTTTCATCTTCTGCGCCCATAATCGGGCAGGTGAACTGTCCAAAATATCTCACGAAGTGGCCTTGAACGCACGCCTCCTGTTGTTTTCCCTAACGGTGCTTATGCCCGGGCTGGCTTTTAGTCAGATTTCCTCGAGTATGACGCTTGCACCGTTACCGATCGATTTAAAAAAGGAAATCGAACTTTCGGGAATCCCGGAATCGGCATGGGGGGTTGTGGTGCTGCCGATTCCCTCGCAGGTACTGATGAAGAAGGGGTTTTCGGGCTATGGGCTCAATGCCGATCGACCTCTGAATCCAGCATCGGTGATGAAGCTGGTAACGACTCGGGCTGCCTTGGGCATCCTGGGGCCTGACTTTCGCCACCAAACCCGTATCGCCACAACGGGGCGTCTGGATGCGGGGGTGCTCAAGGGTGATTTGTTTTTCCAAGGGGGTGGCGATCCAAAGCTGGTCGTCGAGGATCTCACGGAGATCGTAAAACGCCTTAAGGCGATGGGGATCATCCGAATCGAGGGCAATCTAGTGATTGATGGCACGCGTTTTAATGAGCCCGAGATTGACCCAGGCCAGTTTGATCAGAGGCCAACTTCAACCTATAACGTCGGGCCCCATGCGGCCATGGTGAATTTCAAATCCGTTCGTATCTCGGTCTGGTCAGAGGGTTCGCGCAGGCTTCGGGTTGAGACTGAACCGAAAATACCGGAGCGCGATATCACCCGGCGGATTCAGCTGGTTGATGGGGGCTGTAATCGGTCACAGGTCTCGGCGCGAATGGGGTCTGACTCGAAGTTGTTTATTAGTGGCGCCTTTGGGCGCCGTTGCAGTGGGGTTGACTTCTATGTGAGCGTGATGGATCACGCCCGTTTTGCGTACACAGCCTTTAGGGCTGCATTTGAGGCCGAAGGCGGGGTAATGACGGCTAAGCTGCAGTCAGGCCCAACGCCTGAGCACGCAAGAACCCTCGTGGACTGGGAGTCGCCCCGATCTTTAATCTCCTTGGTTGCCGATATTAATAAGCTCAGCAATAACCCCATGACTCGGCAGCTGTTTTTAAACCTGTCGGCATCGGCTGACCGGCCAGCAACCCGTGAGGCCTCCTCGGAAAGAATTAAGGCCTACCTGGCATCCAAGGGTCTGGTGTTCCCCGAATTGGTGATTGATAACGGGTCGGGATTAAGCAGGCAGGAACGTATTTCGGCCGAAAGTATGGCCCGGCTGTTGACCGAGGCGTTACTGGAGCCCGATGGACAGGCTTGGGTCGAGACCTTGCCCCTGGTGGGCGTTGAGGGGACTGTTCGCAACCGGATGCGCGACTCGGTTCTCCAGGGTCGGGCCTGGTTAAAGACAGGCACCTTAGAAAACGTTCGGGCGCTGGCCGGCTATGTGCGATCTGTTGAAGGACGTTGGGTCGTTTTGGTAATTCTGGTCAACCACCCAGAAGCCGCAAAAGCAAAAGCCCCAATGGACTCTCTGGTTAAGTGGGCCTACACTTACCAATAACGGTTGGGAATTTTTAAATCTAAGTTATTGATTTCAAAAGAATTTTTATTGATTGCAGGCATTGGTAGGCTGTGTTCCAATCCTGCCATGACCGACCCGAATCAAACTAGTCCAGTCGTGATGGAGGGGTGGGAGTCGCTCAAGCAGCGAACCACCGCCTTTATCGTTCTCGGCCTACTTGGGCTCTCGACTCTGTTGACGCCAGC
>DBCQ01000027.1:15666-26227 GCA_002293155.1 Burkholderiales bacterium UBA954
GTCGCCGCGGGGGCCGTGGAGCAGCTCGTTGGGGTAAGTTTTGAGACGGCGGGAACCTATCGGATCGACCCCTATTTATTGCTCGCGGTGATCTCAATCGAATCGGCATTTAATCCTTTGGCCGAGAGTCCAGTCGGCGCGGTTGGGCTGATGCAGATCATGCCGAAGGTCCACTCGGCGAAAATTAGGTCGTTTGGAGGCCAGCCGCTCGACCCCTGGGTGAATCTGCAGGTTGGAGCTTCGATTCTTCGAGAATATATTGACCGGTTTGGGTCAGAGATGGAGGCGCTTAAGGCCTATGTGGGCTCCCTTGGGCAGCCCACTGATTACCCCGCCCGTGTGATGCGCGATCGAGACCGGATGATTGCGGCCGCAGCGGGCAGGGTGCTGCCTTAGCTAGGCTGAGCTAGCGCACGACCTTTTCAGCGATTAGGGCCGAGATCTCGGCTTCAGCGAAGCCGAAGCTGAGAAGAATTTCTCGGGAATGCTCCCCCAGTTCGGGGGCAGGTTTAGGTTCCGGACGGGCAGAACCACTGAATTTAATCGGGTGACCAACACCCTTAATACGACCTGCAATCGGGTGAGTCGTTTCCACCACCATTTCCCGCGCAACGGCCTGAGGGTGGCTAAAGGCTTCTTCAATCGTATTGACCGGACCGACCGGAACTCCCGCGGAATCGAGTCTACTGATCCAGTGTTCGGTGGGGTGTTGCGCGAGTACGGCCTCGATTTCGTGGGCAAGTTCTTGCTGGTGCATTAAACGTGCGGTGTTCGTATCAAAACGCGGATCGGTTTTCCATTCGGGGTGGCCAAGCGTGTCGGCAATGCGTTCCCAGTTAGGCTGATTCGCCCCCCCGATATTCACGAACCCGTTCTTGGTTTTAAAGGCTTGATAGGGCGCGGTGAGGGGGTGGGCTGAACCGAGCGGGCCGGCGGAGAGGCCAGTCGCAAAAAACATTGCAGCCTGCCAGTAAGTCTGTTGCATGGCAGCCTCCATGAGAGAGGTCTCGACCAGCTGGCCCTCACCTGTCTTCGCTTTGTGAATCAGCGCTGCGAGAATACCGAGGCAGACAAGAATCCCTGCGTTGATATCGGCCACCGGGTTGCCGGTTTTAGCGGGCGCCTGACCCGCAAAGCCTGTGATGCTCATTAGTCCCGAGAAGCCTTGAGCAATTAGATCAAATCCAGGCTTTTCTGCCAGTGGCCCGGTTCGGCCATACCCTGATACGGTGGCGTAGATTAGGCCGGGGTGTATTTTCTTTAAATCCGCATAGCCGATACCAAGTTTTTCCATGGTACCCATTCGGTAGTTTTCGGTGAGTACATCAGACTGCAGCGTTAGCCGCTTGAGAGTCTCAACGCCTTTGGGGTGTTTTAAATCGAGCGCGAGACTGCGCTTGTTACGATTTAAGACGAGAAAAGGGGCTGACACACCGTTGATACGCGGTTCCCGATAGTTACGCGAGTCATCGCCCCCAGGGATCTTCTCGATTTTGATCACGTCGGCGCCCATGTCGGCAAGCATCATGCCGCAGGTTGGACCCGCCATGATCTGAGCCAGTTCCAGCACTTTAATACCCGCCAGTGGGCCGCGTGGAGTTGAAGTCATATCAGGTGCTCGGCAACAAGGAAGAAGGTGTCAACCACGTTCGACTCAGCGCCCCAAAAATTCTGGAGGTTCTTTAGCTAAGAACGCTCGATAACCGATTCGAAAGTCTTCGGTGTCAAAGCAATCAAAGCATTCGTCTTTCTCCGCGGCGGTAAGCGGTGCTGGGTCACTAAGTCGTCGAGCAAATTGCTTGTGCCATCTGGCGACTAACGGTGCACCCGAGGCCACCCGCTGGGCACAGGTCATTGACTCCATTGCCACCTGATCATCGGGTACCACCCGGGATACCAATCCAATACGTAGCGCCTCTTTGGCATCGAAGACACGACCCTCAAGTAGTATTTCTAGTGCTTTACTCGCGCCTAAAAGTTTGGCGATCGGTGCCATTTCGCTGTAGGCCATGACAAGACCCAGGTTCTTGATTGGGGCGCCGAATCGGCTTGACTCCCCGCAGATTCGAATATCCGCGAGGGCGGCTATCTCTAAGCCTCCACCGACACAAATACCGTGGATCTGGGCAACGACTGGGTGAGGACAGGACTGGATCGCATGCACTGTGCGGTGCATGATCTCGCCATAGCGAATTGCTTGCGGTTTGTTTGCGCGCTCAGTTTCGAACTCACTGATATCGTTACCCGGTGAAAATGATTTTTCTCCCGCACCTCGAATCATAATGCAGCGTACATCGTTGTCTTGAGATAAATGTTCAAAGGTCTGACCAAGCTCCTGCCACAGGGGTTTGGTCATCGCATTGAGTTTCTCAGGGCGGTTGATGGTAAGGGTTACCACATGCCCGTCACGAGCGTGCAATAAGATGTCTGACATAGCTTCGATAGGGAAACGTTTAGATAAGCCGATCAATTATTGGAAGATGCCTATCGGTAGAAATATTCCACCAGGCCCATGCCCGTTATAGGCACATAGGTCACCAGCATGAGCACGGTGAATAGTACTCCGATGAAATAAATATTCACACGGGTTACATCCCAGACGCTGCACTTGGCGATAGAACTAGCAATCATGAGAACGCTTGCCACCGGTGGTGTCTGCTGGCCAATCCCTAGGTTAATGGTAACGATCAAACCGAAGTGCACGGGATCAATACCGGCAGCCAGTACCAGTGGCATGACTACGGGAACCACCAAGATAATGGCGGCGGCAGAGTGCAGGAACATTCCCAAAAACAGAAAGAGCACATTAAGGAGTGCCAGAATGAAGTACTTGTTACTTGTGAGTTCTGAGACTTTTGCCGCGAGTGCCTGCGGTGCTGCGATCTCGGTAAGATAGTTACCGAGTAATGCGCTCGTCGCCACCATCAGCATGACGACGGCCGTTTGTGACCCGCCCTCCATGATAGCTTCGCGCAAGTGTTTGAGATCGAGTTCCCGGTAGATCACGAGCCCAATAAAAAGTGCGGCTACTACTGCCAAGGCGGCCCCTTCGGTGGCGGTAACGATGCCGCCGAAAATACCTCCGAGGATAATCATCGGCAGGAGCAGCGCCCATTTAGCTTCTACGAATGTCTCCCAGAGGCGTTTACCTGAAAACGCGGCTTCACGCGGCAGGTTATAGCGTCGAGCGAAGTAGTAAGCCATCCCCATCAAACCTAGGCCACCGATGAGGCCAGGCACGATACCGGCTACAAACAATTGCACTACCGAGGCGTCCGCCATTACCCCGTAGAGAATCATGGGGATTGAGGGCGGAATAATTACTGCGAGGGTCGCGGCCGATGACATGCAGGCCGCAGCTAGCGGTGCCGGATAGCCGCGATTTTTCATGCTTGGGATTAAGATTGAGCCGAGCGCTGCGACATCTGCTACCGCCGAGCCAGAGATCTCTGCAAAAAAAAGTGATGCGCCAATCGACACATGGGCAAGCGCACCCCGAATCCAGCCGAATAAGGCACTCGCCAGCGCGACAAGGCGTTGAGAGATACCCGAGGCGTTCATGATGGCCCCCGCCAAAATGAACAAAGGAATGGCGAGGAGCGGGAAATTGGTGGCACCGTTATAGGTCACGATGGCGATATTCGCTACGGTGTCGAATCCGTGCGAGCTGATCATGGCAATGGTAGCGACAATACCAAGTGCCACTGCGATGGGTACGTTGACTAAAACGAGGAGCAGCACCGCACCGAAAAGAATAAGCATGGTTCCCATAGCGATTTTCCTAGTGGCTCTCAGCGCCGGACATAGCGGTGGCGCTGGATGTTGTATTTTCAAGCAGGTCCGAGAGTGCTAGAAATTCACCAATCAAGATCAGTACACAGGAGATGGGAATAACTGACTGTACGAGACTCATAGGAATTTCGGGAATACTCACCATGCTGTCAGTGGCGAGCACCGGCATGATTTCAAAACCGATCCACCCAAGAAATGCAAAAAAGCCAATCACGAGTAGCTGTGCCAGAATCTTGACGGCTCGTTTTAAGTGGGGCGGCATCAGATTCACCACCTCCGGACAGCCGATGTGGCCGCGCTTAAATGACGCTAAGGCTGCGCCGTAGAAGGTGAGCCAGGCCAGGAGAATTGAGGCGACCTCGTCGTACCATACCAAGGCGTTTCCGAGAGTGCGAAATACGATACCAATGGTCACTTCGATGAATAACACAACCATCAGGACGAGCACTAGCCACTCGAGAGATTTGCCGTAGATGGCGCGAAGGCCGCTTGATTTTGGTGCGATGGTGTTGGCCATACTTTAGTCCCCTTATCAGGTCGTCGTGATGCAAGAAACCGGCTTGTTAGCCGGTTTCTTTGGTTTCATAGATCTACCGCAGGCTATTGGCTTTATCGATTAATGCCTGTGCACCCTTAACCTCTTTTCCAAAATCGGAATAGATCTCTTTACTCGCGGCCACGAAGGCTCTTTTGTCGACTTCGTTGACTTGTGCGCCTGTGGCTCTAATTTTGTCAAGTAACTCCTTGTCCTCTTTCTCTGCAACCTGATAGACGAAGGCCTGGGTTTCCTTGGCGGTATCTTCCAGAATCTTCCTTACGTCGGCAGGAAGGGTTGCCCATTTCTTTGAACCGGCAGTCAGGTAGGCCGGTGTGTAGACGTGGCCGGAAAGGCTAATGAATTTCTGTACCTCATGGAGTTTTGAGGAATAGATCTGTGTAAAGGGATTTTCTTGACCATCCATCACGCCCGTTTGTAAGGCGGTAAAGAGTTCTGAGAACTTCATCGGGCTGGGATTTGCGCCGTAGTCTTGAAACATACGGACACGCCATTTGCCTTCTGGTACCCGTAACTTGATACCTTTTAAGTCCGCAGGAACTTTAATGGGGCGTTTATTATTGGTAAGGTGACGATAGCCATTTTCCCAGACCGCTACGATCTTTAAGCCTTTTTTCTCGGCTTCGGGGGCCAGGAAAGGCCAGACTATTTCTTTCTCAATACGCTGCATGTGGGCGCGGTCTTGAACCAAATAGGGTAGTTCGAACACGCCGAATAAGTCTGACTGGGAGGTCATGACGCTTGATGGTAGCGCGAGGTCAATAGTGCCTAGTTTTAGCTTTTGTACCATTTCGCTATCGCCACCGAGTTGGCTAGAGCCGAACACGACAACCTTGGCTTTAGCGCCCAATTTTGCATTGGCCCGTTTTGCAAACTCCTCTGAAGAAGCCGCAAACAGAGAGCCCGGTGCGCCGACATGGCCGAGCTTAATTTCAATAGCTTGAGCACGCACTGCCGTTGAGATCGCGAGCCCTAATCCCAAGGCGACCAGGCTTGCCACTAGGGTGCCGCGTGATATTTTCTTAAAGGTACTTTCTAGCATGGTGATGTCTCCTCTTTGTAAAAATTTTTATGCTCTAAGGGTGTTCGTACTTTGTGCGCTTAGATCAGGTAGCCAGGTAATCGATCGCGGCCTGCACACCACCCTTTTGGTGCGGAACTGCGCAGCGGGCAAGACCCATCTCGACGCCACTCAGCGTACCCAAGAGCGTTAGGTCATTGAAATCGCCGAGGTGACCAATTCGAAACACCCAGCCTTGTAATTTCGCGAGCCCAGTACCCAGCGACATATTGTAGTTTTCTAGGATTTCTCTGCGGAAATCGTCGGCGTTAAAGAATGTCCCGTCTGATTTTTTGGGCATCATTACGGCGGTAAGCACTGGGCTGAATTCCGCGGGGTTTTCACAGAGAATGTCTAGGCCCCATCCGCGTACTGCGCGACGCGTGGCTTCGGCATGACGAAGGTGCCGGGCATAGACATTTGACAGGCCCTCTTCGTAGAGCATATCGAGCGCTTCAGCCAACCCGTAAAGAATATTTGTAGCAGGAGTACTAGGCCAGAACCCGTTTTTATTGGCAGCGATAATCTCTTCCCAACCCCAGTAGGCCTTGGGCAGCCGCGCTGTTTTGCTGGCACTAACGGCTTTACTGCTTACTGCGTTGAATGAAATCCCGGGTGGAAGCATGAGCCCCTTCTGGCTTCCTGCGATCGTGACATCTACGCCCCATTCGTCATGTTTGAATTCCACACTACCCATCGATGAGATGGTGTCGACCATCAGCAGGGCAGGGTGGTTGGCCGCATCGATTGCACGACGGACGGCAGCGATGTCGGAGGTCACGCCTGTCGATGTTTCGTTGTGGACGACGCATACGGCTTTAATCTTGAATGCTGCGTCTTGGCGGAGGCGATCTTCTAGTTGTTGTGGATTGACCCCTCGACGCCAGTTACCTGCGATGAACTCTGGTACAAGCCCTAGTTTCTCGGCGAGTTTTTTCCAAAGGGTCGCGAAGTGTCCTGTCTCCACCATTAGAACCGTATCGCCTGCGTTCAGCGTATTGACGAGAGCGGCCTCCCATGCGCCTGTTCCACTACCCGGGTAGATCACCACGGGGCTGGTCGTTCCAAAAACGGGTTTAATGGCGTCTAGAATCTTTAGGGCAAGTTTTTGAAACTCGGGACCCCGATGATCGATTGTGGGGAAATCAATGGCGCGCAGGACACGATCTGGCACATTGGTGGGCCCCGGAATCTGCAAGAAGTGACGGCCTTGGCCAATGCGGTTAAGTGTCTTGGTCGGCGCGATGGGCGCCGGAGAGGAGGAGAATGCGTCGCGTTGCATGGTCAAGAGGTGCTTTCAGGTTGCCCAATTAAGGAATCTATTTTGTATACAAAATAATTCAATACAATTGTGCCTATGGGCAAATCCTTGTCAACCGAACAAACCCTAATTCCGCGTCAAGGGCTTCATGATGCGGCTGCCGATCGGATTCGGGAGCAGATTGTGGAAGGTGTGCTAGAGCCGGGCGATCGTCTCAATGAGCGCATTCTGTGTGAGCAGATGGGCGTTTCTCGCACTCCGCTGCGAGAGGCTATAAAAAAACTAGCCGGCGAGGGGCTGGTGCGTCTTGAGCCCAATCGTGGCGCAGTCGTTCACCAGCTAAGCCGCGATGAGGTGGCGGCTGCTTTTGAGGTTATTGCATCGCTTGAAGCATTATCGGGTGATCTGGCAGCCCAACGGGCCACCGGGCGTGAAATCGCTGCGATTCAAAAATTACAAGGGCAGATGGAAGCGGCCCATCGCGATGGAGATCTCCATACATACTATCGTCTCAATGCTCAGATCCATTCGTCGATCAATGCGGCCGCACGAAACCCGGTACTTGAGGCAGTATTTCGGAGTGTTAACGCGAGGTTACAGAGTCTTCGATTTCGTTCCAATTTAGATAAGCGTAAGTGGAATGCGGCTGTGAGAGAGCATGCAGCGATTGCTGCAGCCTTGACGGAACGTAATGGGCCAGAGTTGGGAAGGCTCTTGCGTGATCATTTAAATCGCAAGCGCGAGATTGTTTTAAAACTGATGGAGCATGATCAATGATCAACTCGGGTCTAGCGCGTCGACGATTTTTATCAGGTGGACGGCATAACCGAGACCAGAGAAGCGAGTTGGCCCTTCGTCTGCGCCGCGAGGTGCAAGGGGAGGTACTGTTCGATCTGCCGACACGGGGCCGATATTCGACCGATGCATCGATTTATCAGGTGATGCCAGTCGGTGTGGTGGTGCCCAAGACTGATCTTGATGCACGTATTGCGATTGATATTGCCCGCGACTTAAAAATTCCAATTCTGCCGCGGGGCGCGGGGACCTCCCAGTGCGGTCAGACGGTCGGTGAGGCCCTGGTCATTGACAACAGCAAGTATCTGCGGTCGATCATTGATCTTGATTTGAACGCGATGACGGTAACAGTTCAACCCGGGATGGTATTGGATCACCTCAATGCGGAGTTAAAGCCGCATGGCGTGTGGTTTCCGGTGGATGTTTCAACAGCGGCCCAGTGCACGATTGGGGGCATGGCGGGTAACAATTCCTGCGGATCGCGCTCGCTGTACTACGGCAACATGGTCCACAACGTAGAGGGCGTAAATGCCGTGCTTGCTGACGGAACGCAGGCCTACTTTGGATTGTTTGGCGATGGTGGTGACATGGCGCTCACGAGTACGCGGTTAAACACCTTGGTGCCGCGGTTATTTCAGATTGCATCAAGTGTTAAAAGTGATATCGAGTCGGTCTGGCCGCGTGTGATGCGCCGGGTGGGCGGCTACAACCTTGATGTGTTCTACCCACAGAGCGAGCGGCCGTATCGGACTGACGCCTCCCCGGGGTTGATCAACTTTGGTCAGTTACTAATTGGTTCAGAGGGCAGCCTCGGTTATTTTCAATCCATTAAATTAAAGCTCTCGCCTCTGCCAAAGGCGAAGGCATTAGGCGTTGTCAATTTCCCAGACTTCCATCAGGCGATGTCTGCGGCGCAACACATCGTGACACTGAAGCCTACTGCAGTTGAGTTGGTCGATAGGACCATGATTGAGCTCTCGCGGGCCAATCCTATGTTTGCTCCTGTGATTGAGACTGCGCTCTTGCGGGTTGGCGGACAAGATACGGATGCCCTGTTATTGGTGGAGTTTGCAGGCGATGATCCGGTGGCACTGCGACAACGGCTTACTGAACTCGATGCGTTGATGTCAGACCTGGGGTTGCCGAATTCAGTCGTACAGATGCTTGAAGCCAAAGCCCAATCGGCGCTCTGGGAAGTCCGCAAGGCGGGCTTAAACATCATGATGTCCTTAAAGGGGGATGGAAAGCCTGTCTCGTTTATTGAGGATTGTGCAGTCCCGCTTGAGCACCTTGCCGATTACACGGCGCAGCTCACCGAAGTCTTTGCGAAGCACGGCACTCAGGGCACCTGGTACGCCCACGCCTCGGTGGGTACGCTGCATGTCCGGCCGATTCTTGATATGCGACGCGATGGCGCCGAGAAAATGCGGGCCATCGCTGAAGAGGCGGCGATACTGGTCAGGAAATATAAGGGTGCATTTTCTGGAGAGCATGGCGACGGGTTGGTGAGAAGCGAGTGGGTTGCATGGCAGTTCGGCGATCGGATCACTAAGGCCTTTGAGGCCGTAAAGGATGCGTTTGACCCTGAAGGACTCATGAACCCCGGGAAGATCGTTCGGCCCAAGCCCATGGATGATCGAACACTGTTTCGTTACTCCCCGGATTACAAGGTCATCCCCATTCAGACTGGGCTCGACTGGTCTGCGTGGAATGTTCAGAACGATCCTTCACAACACGGCGATCCCGGTACATTTGGAATTGCGATTGCGCCGCCAGGCTCGGGAGAAGACCCTGCAATGGGTTTCGCGAAGGCGATCGATATGTGCAACAACAACGGACACTGCCGAAAGTTTGATGCGGGCACGATGTGCCCGAGTTATCGGGTAACGCGTAATGAAGTGGATTCGGTTCGCGGACGCGCCAACACCCTACGACTGGCGGTCAGCGGACAGCTCGGTGCGCAGGCCTGGCAATCGACAGCGGTTCGCGATGCGCTTGATCTCTGTGTGGGCTGCAAGGGGTGTAAGCGCGAGTGTCCAACCGGCGTGGACATGTCACGCATGAAGATTGAGGCCCAATACCAATATGGCAAACGCTATGGCTTTTCACGTAAGGACCGTCTGATTGCGGGTCTTCCCGTGCTTGCCCGCAGGATTTCGGCGGTGCCGGGGCTCTCGTGGCTCATGAATCTGCGTAATCGTTCTGGGCTGCTGCGGGCGCTTGGCGAGCGTTGGCTCGGATTTGCTGCCGAGAGGACGCTACCTGCCTGGCGGGGCGATACCTTTGAACGTGTGACCCAATCCCAGCGGTCGCAGGGTGCGTTTGCCTCGCTTGAAACCTGTGATGTGGTCTTGTGGGCCGATACATTTAACAATGCCTATGAACCGCAGCACCTGCATTCGGCGCTCGCGGTGATGCGAGCGTTGAATGTGAAGGTTGCTCTCTCAGGGGCTGCCGCATCAAGCCCTCTATGCTGCGGCAGAACTGCCCTCTCGGTAGGAATGATCGATGATGCGAAGGCCCATGCGCGTAAGACACTTGCTGCCTTAGCCCCTGCGATTGCCCGGGGTGTTCCTGTGGTGGGGTTAGAGCCCTCCTGTATCTTGAGCATGCGCGATGAATGGTTGGGCATGGGCCTTGGTGATGCAGCCCAAAGGCTCGCAGCGCAGGCTATGCTGTTTGAGGAGTGGTGGTTGCAGTGGACGCGCTCTCACACACCGCCTACAGTAAAAGCAGATCTGCCGGCGGTCTTTGTTCACGGCCATTGCCACCAGAAGGCGATGGGCGCACTCTCACCAACCCTGGAGGCGATTCAATCGCTTGGGGTCACACCGCAATTAATTGAGACCAGTTGCTGCGGAATGGCGGGCAGTTTTGGTTACGACGCCGCCCACCTGAAGGTCTCGCTTGCAATGGCGCAGTCACATTTACTGCCCGCGGTGCGTCAGGCGCCTGCAGAGGCCTGGATCGTTGCGGACGGCTTTTCTTGTCGGCATCAGATTCAGGATGGTGCAAAGCGGCAACCTATGCATATTGCGCAGGCGATCGCGCAAGCGCTCGCCGTGGGATAATTTTTCAATTCAACTCTAATTTAGGC